>JBJORQ010000018.1:0-24586 GCA_046049345.1 Pseudomonadota bacterium
CAAACGCAGTGAATGGTGGGCTTACACGGCAGGTCAAGAAGATCCACTGGACTACGCGCTGGCGCAATTACGAGATGAGTTTCAGGTGGATTTAGACGCGGATGTGATCGCCGAATATTGTGCGGATACAGAAGTGACGATTGCCTTGCAAGCCTTTGCGCAGCAGCTCGCCAGCAATGGCACCGAGCCACAATGCAACAACGCTAACAAGCTCATTATTGCGATTGAAATAGAAAATTGTGCCGTGCGTTTCGCCGCGTTGCGTGAATTTTTTTGCACCAAAACCGATGAGCCGCGCAAGACTTTTAAGCCGACTAAAAAGCAAGACGAGGCGAGTTATTGCGCCGCGCGTGATGCCGCGCAAGCCGCTCTGCAAGAGGTATTGGCGGCTTTGCAAGCACAAGCCATTTATCGTTTTAACGAACACGCGTTGCGCTGCGGTGTGGCGATGTTGGGTCGTTATCAGCAATTAAAACAACAGCAACAATCGTGAATGGCGTGTGTGCCAGTTGTTGAACAACAGCGAACACGCCGAATATTTGCAATACAAACTCGACAGCCGTTATAAACATGTGTTGCTCGATGAGTTTCAAGATACCAACCCGCTGCAATGGCAGATTTTGCAAGCCTGGTTTGACGCGGCGGCAGCGGTGCAAAGCACGCCGAAAATTTTTGTGGTGGGCGATCCCAAACAATCCATCTACCGTTTTCGTAGAGCCGATGCGCGCTTATTTAACGTGGTGTGCGAGTATCTGTTGGAAAATTATCACGCCAAGTATTTGCAAAAAAACACCACGCGCCGCAACGCGCCCGCCGTGTTAAATGTGGTCAACGCGGTGTTCGATGGACTGGCGGATGGCAAACCCAAGTTTGCCGGATTCGAGACGCATATTGCCCATCAAACTGCGTTGCCTGGCTATGTGGAAGTGTTGCCGTTATTGCTTGCCGCCGATAGTGCTGCGCCAGTCACGAGTCAAATTGTGACGCTGCGTAATCCGCTTACCGATGCCTACCCAGACCGCGAAGAAGGGGCGCGCGAGTTAGAAGCGCAAGCCTTTGCGGCAAAATTATTGAGCATGGTCGGGAGTTGGCAAGTTCATGCAGATGGCAGCGTGCGCGCTTTGCAATGGGGCGACATCATGGTGTTGGTGCGCCGCCGCACGCATTTGAAAATCTACGAGCAAGCGTTACGCGCGCAGCACATTCCCTATCTCACCTCGCGTCGTGGCGGCTTGTTGGACACCTTGGAAGCCTCGGATATACAGGCGTTGCTGACTTTCTTGATGACTCCGTTCGCAGATTTGCAGCTTGCGCATGTGCTGCGCTCACCGATTTTTTCGTGCAGCGATGACGCATTAATGCGCATCGCTGCAACGCCCGCATTGGCTGAAAATGTGGCGCAGTCATGGTGGCAGCGTTTACAAAAAATGCTCGGCGAGGGTGAGTCCGATGCGCATCTGCAACGTGCTCATGATTTGTTGCAAAGCTGGGTGGTATGGGCGGAAAAATTACCCGTACATGATTTGCTCGACAAAATTTATTTCGATGCGGATGTGCAGTCGCGTTATGCCGCTGCCGTACCAACGGCGATGCGCGCCACGGTGTTGGCGAACTTGCAGGCATTTATCGAAATCGCGCTGAATGTCGATGCGGGACGCTATCCCAGTTTGTCGCGTTTTCTGCGTACCTTGGACGAACTTAAACAAGCGGCTGACAACGAAGCCCCCAACGAAGGTGCGGTGGATCAGGCGGGCGATGCCTTGCGCATTTACACCGTGCATGAATCGAAAGGTTTAGAAGCTCCGCTGGTGTGGCTGTTGGATAGCAACGCAAAAGCACCAATCGATAAGGGCTTTGACGTGTTGCTCGATTGGCCGACCAACGATAAAAAACCCGCGCATTTGTCGCTGTACACCGACAAAGCCAGCCACGGCGCGGCGCGTGAAAAGTATTTTTCAGCAGAGAAAATTTTGGCGGATCGCGAAGATATGAATCTGCTTTATGTTGCAATGACGCGCGCTAAACAAGTGCTGATGGTCAGTGGCAGCGGCAAGTTAATCGCCGACACTTGGTATGAGCGCGTCGCGAATGCGCAGACAGAAATTTTGGAAAATCCTTTGATTACCGAACGCGGACATGACGTAGGTTGGGCTTCAGCCCAGCATGTTGGGCTGAAGCCCAACCTACGTTCAGATGAATTAGCTGATGCGCGTCTTACTCAACCTTTGCCCACCGGCACACGCAAGCCGGTGATGAGCGAAGCGCAGCGGCGCGGCATTTGGTTGCACAGCTTGCTGCAACATCTCGCCGTGTCTTCTACATCGTTGTTGGAAGTTGAGCGCGATGCTTTGCAACGTCGTCTGAGCATTCCTGACGACGCAATCGAAATGCTCTGGCAGCAAGCGCAACATCTGCTTACCGCGCCACACCTCGCGCGCTTTTTTGATGCGCAGCAATATCGTAACGCCAGCAACGAAATGCCCTACGTTAATGCGCAAGGTGAGTTGAAACGCATCGACCGTTTAGTTGAATTTGACGATGAAGTGTGGGTGCTGGATTACAAATTAAGTGATAGCGAAAATATCGCACGCCATCATGCCCAAATGCACGAATATCAAACCGCGATGCAGTTCGTGTATGCGAAAAAATCCGTGCGCTGCGCGCTGTTATTTGCGGATGGTGTATTGAGCGAAGTCACAAAATAGCCACAAATCCGACAAATTTCCTGTGGTATATTCGCCCCCCAAATTTTGTAGCCCTTTATTTAATTCATTAGGAGAAGCACATGGAACATACTTTGCCCGCACTGCCTTACGCGACTGACGCGTTGCAACCTCACATGTCTAAAGAGACGTTTGAATATCACTACGCCAAGCATCATCAAGCCTATGTGACCAATTTGAACAACCTCATCAAAGGCACGGAATACGAGGCTTTGGAGCTGGAAGCGATTATCAAAAAAGCACCGGCGGGTGGCATTTACAACAACTCCGCGCAGGTTTGGAATCACACCTTTTTCTGGAATTGCATGAAGCCAAATGGCGGCGGTGCACCGACAGGCGCGTTGGCGGATGCCATCAATGCAAAATGGGGTTCGTTCGACGAATTCAAAAAAGCGTTTCAAACTTCTGCCGTGGGTAACTTCGGTTCAGCTTGGACTTGGTTGGTGAAAAAAGCTGACGGTTCTGTTGACATCGTCAACATGGGCGCGGCGGGTACACCGTTGACGACAGCCGATAAAGCCTTGCTGTGCGTGGATGTGTGGGAACACGCTTACTACATCGACTATCGCAATATGCGTCCTAAGTTCGTTGAAACCTACCTCAACAACTTAGTGAACTGGGATTTTGTAGCGCAGAATTTCGCTTAAATTCTGTGTAGGTCGGATTTCAATTCGACCTATCGGGATAAATCCCGACCTACATCTAGTCAGCCGTGCACAAAAATCCCAAGCTCAGTCTTGGGATTTTTTATGCGCATAATTTAGCGCGGTAGGAACGCTGTGCTTTGTTAGAATCCGCGCCTTGTTATTTTTGGTGTTGTGGCAATGAAACCTACGCTGGTATTTGATATTGAAACCATCCCCGATATTGCGGGTTTACGCGTGCTGCACGAGTTGGATGCGAGCGTCAGCGATGCTGAAGTTGCCGAACTGGCATTTTTTCAGCGTCGACAAAAAACGGGGAGTGATTTTATTCAGCATCATTTGCAACGCGTGGTGGCGATTTCCTGCGTGTTGCGCGAAGGACACAATTTTAAGGTGTGGTCGCTGGGCAGTTTGGATGAAGACGAGGGCGGCATCATCCAGCGATTTTTTGATGGCATCGACAAATACACGCCGCAAATTGTGTCGTGGAATGGCAGCGGTTTTGACTTACCCGTGCTGCATTATCGCGGCCTGATTAACGGCGTGCAGTGCCCGCGTTATTGGGACATGGGCGAGGACGATAAAGAGTTCAAATGGAACAACTACATCAGCCGCTATCACATGCGCCATCTCGATTTGATGGACTTGCTGGCGATGTACGGCGGACGCGCGAATGCGCCTTTGGACGACCTCGCCAAACTCATTGGCTTCCCCGGAAAATTAGGTATGGACGGCAGTAAAGTTTGGGACGCGTATCAAGCTGGCAAGCTCAATGAAATCCGCAATTATTGCGAGACCGATGTGGTGAATACCTATCTGGTTTTTGCGCGTTTTCAAATGATGCGCGGCGTGTTAAGTCGCGAAGCGTTCAAGCAAGAGTGCGAACTGGTGCGTCGCGAATTGGCGAAGTTGGAACAGCCGCATTGGCAAGAATTTTTGGCCGCATGGCCAGCAACAAAAAATTGATGGTAGGGGTGCAAGGCTTGCGCCCTTTTTGATATTTAAGGCAGGGCGCACCGCTTTGCGCCCCTACGAATGGAATTGCATAAATGAGTACAGAAAACAGGGTCACCATTAAGTCGCTAGACCATGAAGGACGCGGCGTGGCACACGCCGACGGAAAAGTTATTTTTATCGAGGGCGCGTTGGTCGGCGAGGAGGTTAGCTATAACTCGTATCGTAAAAAGCCCGCTTTTGAACAAGCGCAAGTGGCGACCATTTTCAAAACTGCGCCGATGCGCGTCACGCCTAAGTGCAAACATTTCGGCGTGTGCGGCGGGTGTTCTATGCAGCATTTGGATGCGCGCGCGCAAGTCGCGGTGAAGCAGCGCATTCTCGAAGATGGCTTGTGGCATATCGGCAAAGTCAAAGCGGAAAATATTCTGCCCGCGATTTACGGTCAGGCTTGGGGCTACCGCGAACGTGCGCGCATCTCAGTGAAATACGTCATCAAAAAACAAAAAATGTTGGTGGGCTTTCACGAAAAACGCAGCAGTTTTGTCGCTGATATGTCGAGCTGCGAAATCCTCGCGCCGAAAATTGCGCGTTTGTTGCCATTGTTGGCAGATTTGGTCGCGCAGTTATCTATTCGCGATCAGTTGCCGCAGATTGAAGTGGCGGTCGGCGATTACGTTGATGCCTTGGTGTTGCGCGTGATGGCAACTCCCTCGGCGGCGGATGAAGCCTTGCTGCGCAGCTTTGCCGATGAACATAAAATCCAATTTTGGTTGCAGACTAAAGGGCCGGAAACCATCGTCCCTTTCTATCCGCTCGATGCGCCCGCGTTGTCCTACAGCCTGCCCGAATTCAACGTCACCATGCCGTTCGCGCCTAGCGAATTTACCCAAGTCAACAGCGCGCTCAACCGCGTGATGATAGGTCGCGCGATGCGCCTGTTAAACCCACAAGCGGGTGAACGTATCGCCGATTTATTTTGCGGTTTAGGCAATTTCACTTTGCCGATTGCCCGCAGCGGTGCGCAAGTTTTGGGCATAGAAGGCAGCGAAGCCTTGGTGAAACGCGCGCAGCAAAATGCCGCGAGTAATGGCTTGGCAGACAACACCTCGTTTATGGCGATGAATCTGTTTGAGATGACCGAGGAAAGTTTTGCCAAGCTCGGACACTTCGATAAATTGCTGATTGATCCGCCACGCGATGGCGCGTTCGAGTTGGTGAAATCGCTCGGTGGCGACAACGCGCCTAAGCTGATTGTGTATGTCTCGTGCAACCCCGCCACGTTGGCGCGCGATGCCGCTGAATTGGTGCAGCGCGGCTATGTTTTGAAATCCGCTGGCGTGATGAATATGTTCCCGCACACCTCACACGTTGAATCCATCGCGGTGTTTGAGCGCGCTTGATGGCGAACTTCTTCGCTTAATTTTTACCTCCGACTTTTTGTCTTTTTCCTTATGTTCAAAAATTTAGTGACTCGTACTCCGCGCTTGAATGGCGCCGATATTGCAGCGACACGCCAAGAAATTTTGGCGTATTTTCTCGATACCTTTAATCAGTACGAGCAGCTTTTTGCGTCGCTCAACTCGACGGAAAGTTACGTTAAAAAATCCATCCCAATTCGTCACCCGCTGATTTTTTATTTTGGCCACACCGCGACTTTTTTCGTCAATAAATTGTTGTTGGCGGGCTTGCTCAATACGCGCGTGAATGAAAAATTTGAAGCGATGTTTGCGGTCGGCGTGGATGAAATGAGCTGGGACGATTTGCACGACGAACACTATGATTGGCCGAGTGTGGCGGCGGTTGCCGAGTATCGCAATCAGGTGCGCGCGCTCATGGTTGAGCTGATTACGAGTGCGCCGCTGACTTTGCCGATTGATTGGCATCATCCTTGGTGGGCGATTTTGATGTGCATCGAGCACGAGCGCATTCATTTGGAGACTTCGTCGGTGTTGATTCGTCAGCACGATTTGGGCTTAGTTCAGGCGCATCCAAGCTGGGAAATTTGTCCGCATTCGAGTGTCGCACCTGATAATAAATTGCTCAATGTTGCCGCAGGCGCAGTGCAAGTTGATAAGGCTGGCGCGCCTGCGCATTACGGTTGGGACAATGAGTTTGGCTCGCATCACGCGCACATTCCTGCCTTCGCCGCGAGTCAATTTTTAGTCAGCAATGGCGAGTTTTTAGGCTTTGTGAATGACGGCGGCTATGCCAACGATGCGCATTGGGCAGAGGAAGGTCGGGCTTGGAAAAACTATACGCAAGCGTCGCAGCCGACGTTTTGGCGACGTGTAGTCGATGGCTATAAATTGCGTGTGATGACCGCTGAAATTGCCATGCCGTGGGACTGGCCCGTCGAGGTGAATTATCACGAAGCTAAAGCATTTTGCGCTTGGAAAACCCAGCAAACAGGGCAGATGGTGCGCTTGCCTAGCGAGGATGAATGGCTGCGTTTGTATGACGTGGCAGGCTTGGATGAGTTGCCGCATGAGGCGCGTGGTTGCGCCAATTTGCATCTCGATTATTACGCCTCGCCGTGTCCTGTTAATGAGTTTGCGCAGGGCGATTTTTACGATGTGGCGGGCAACGTTTGGCAGTGGACGGAAACGCCGATTTATCCGTATAGCGGCTTTCAGGTTTATCCGCATTACGACGATTTCACCGTGCCGACTTTTGATGGGCGGCACAATTTAATTAAGGGCGGATCGTGGGTGTCGTGTGGCAATCAAACCTTGCGCAGCGCGCGTTACGCGTTTCGTCGTCACTTTTTCCAGCACGCTGGATTTCGTTATGTGGTGGGTGATACGCCCGCTGAAATCCCCTCCTCGAATTATGAAAATGAAAAATTAGTCGCCGAATATGCCGAGTTCCATTACGGCGACAATCACTTTGGTGTGGCGAATTTTGCGGCTGCGGTGGCGCAGCTAGGCATCGCGGCGGTAGCAGGCAAACCACACTTGCGCGCACTCGATTTAGGCTGCGCATCAGGCCGTAGCACGTTTGAATTGGCGCGTCATTTTGAGCATGTTACGGGCATAGATTTTTCGACACGTTTAATCGCTACCGGGGTGCAAATGGTCGAGCAAGGCGAAGTGCGTTATAGCTTGGTCGATGAAGGCGAGTTGCGTAGTTTTTATCAGCGCGATTTGTGCACTTTAGGCTTGGCTGAGACACGCGCAAAAGTTGAATTTGCGCAAGGTGATGCGTGCAATTTACCCGCGCGTTTTACGGGCTACGACTTGCTCTTGGCGGCAAATTTAATCGACCGTTTATACGACCCGAAAAAGTTTTTAAGCGAGGTGCATGAGCGCATCAATCTCGGCGGCGTGTTGCTGTTGACCTCGCCTTACACTTGGCTGGAAGAACATACCAAGCGTGAAAACTGGATAGGCGGCTACAAGAAAAATGCCGAAAATTTCTCCACCTTGGATGGCTTAAAAGAACTGTTAGGCGCGCACTTCAAGCTGCTGCAAGCCCCGCAGGACGTGCCTTTCGTGATACGCGAGACTAAGCGTAAGTTCCAACACAGTGTGGCGCAAGCGACAGTTTGGCAACGCATTGCATGAGTTTTAATTTCGATCAGGAAATTTCGCGTGAGCATACCGACGCGCTTAAATACGAAGGACGCGCGGCGTATTTTGGGACGCAAAATGTGCAGCCGATGTGGGTGGCGGATATGGATTTTGCCGCGCCGCCCGCTGTTACCGCAGCCTTGTTGGCACGCGCTGCGCATCCGATTTATGGCTACAGCGTTTATCCCGAGTCGCTTTATGTTGCGCTACAAAATTGGCTAAAAAATCGCCATCAATTTGCAGTGCCGCGTGAGGACATTATGTTGGTGGCGGGTGTAGTGCCCAGTTTGTTCGCCAGCGTGCAAGCCTTTAGTAACAAGGGTGACGCGGTCATCGTGCAGCCGCCCGTGTACGCGCCATTTTTTAGCGCGGTCACAACCGCGCAGCGCGTCGTGTTAGAAAATCCTTTGCGCCTTACAGCGGGTCGTTACGAAATAGATTTTGACCATCTCGAACAGTGCGCGGCACACGCAAAAATGCTGCTGTTGTGCAGCCCGCATAATCCCGTTGGACGGGTGTGGACAGAGGCAGAATTACGCGAGATTTTGCGTATCACGCGTCGTCATAATGTGTTGGTGGTGAGCGATGAAATTCACGCTGATTTAATCTACGCAGGCGCGCGCCACACCATGCTGGCGAAGCTCGCCAGCGACTCCGACCAAATCATCACTGCCGTCGCACCGAGCAAAACTTTTAACCTGCCAGGCTTAGGCTTGTCCGCCTTAATTGTGCGCAATCCAGAGCATCGTGCCGCGTTGCAAAAAGTTTTCGATAGTCTTCATCTTGGCAGCGTGAATCCGTTTAGTGCGGTGGCTTTTGAGGTGGCATATCGTGAGGGTGGCGCGTGGCTAGATAGTTTGCTGGAATACTTGGCGGGCAACCAAGATTTTGTGCGCGAATTTTTGCAAATCCATCTGCCAAAAATAAAGTTAATCGAGTCAGAAGGTACGTATTTACTCTGGTTAGATTGCCGTGAATTAAATTTGCGTGACGCAGCTTTACGCGATTTTTTTGTGCAACACGCGCAGCTCGGCATGAATGCTGGCAGCAGTTTTGGCGAGGGTGGGCATGGTTTTATGCGTCTCAACATCGCCGCTCCACGCACCAAAATTGCAGCGGCTTTGCAACGTGTACAGGCTGCTTTCTTTTCGGGAAACTTTGAGTTTCCTACTGAAGGTTCTAGAAATTGAAATATCTAAGCAAGGCCGCATTGCGACGAGATTTCGATTTTTAGAGCCTTCAGTTATTGCGTACGCGAAACCAGCCCGCTATGCTGCGGCGCGTCGTTAAAGACGGCAGCACTTGATGCGGAAACGTTTCGCTCAAAAATAAAATCATCGTGCCTAGTTGGGGCGTGAGTGTTTCTAGAACGGTGTCACCGTCAGGCGCAAACATTAGCAATTCACCCCCATCGCCGCTGTGCCAATCGGGATTCAAGTACAACACGCTGGATAGCACGCGATTTTTTGCACCTTGCAAAGCATCGACATGTTTGGCGTAACCCGCACCCGCCGCATAAATCGCGTAATGACTTTCATAATCAAATAGACCTAAAAACAACTCTGCATTGAGACCCGCACGCAACTGTTCCATCCACGCTAAATAGCCTTGGTCGCCAGCATTTTGCTCATCCAGCCAAGCAATGCTGTCGCCGCGTATCGCAGTCTGCTGTTGCTTTTGTGCGCCGCGTCCGATCTGCGCAGGATGGAAACGCGCGTCATCATCGTGCTGGCAGCGCACCAGTAAATGGTTGAGTAAGGCGGTGGGGAGCGGCGTATCCAAAACGATGTAGCCAGTGGACGTGAGGTGTGATGCGATGTTTTTAATGTCCATGGGACGAGTCTGGGGCATGGTTGGCTTAATGGGAAGTGGAAAGTGGAGCGACGCGTTGTGTAGGAGGCCGAATTTAGCAGCGACCTTCGTCGAATGCTTATGCAAAGCTGTCGGGCGATGCTTACGGTGAGTAATCGCCCGACAAGTCGGCCTCCTACAAATCCTGAATCCTCACCCACCACTTTCTAGTTTGACAAACACGCGCTAGATACTCATATTGCGTGGTCCTTTTTTGCACCGCCATTTGTCATGAAAATCTCTCTTCTGTTTGCCGCACTATTTTTGTCTGCTTGTAGCAAGCCCAGCACGCCTGCTGTGGCGATTGAGCGTGCTGCTTTGACGCAAGTCGTGGGGGCGTTTGCGGGCGACAGTGAGCGCGTGTATAGCGGTGAAATTCGCGCGCGCCATGAAGTGAATTTGGGCTTTCGGGTGGGCGGAAAAATTACTCAGCGTTTGGTCGAGGCGGGCGCAGTGGTCAAAGCGGGGCAGCTATTGGCGCGCTTGGATAGTAGTGACGCAGGGCTACAAGCGAGTGCGGCTGAGGCGCAATTTCAATTAGCCGAGACGGAGGTGAAACGCTATCGCGTGTTGTTGAGCAAAAATTTCGTCAGTCAATCGGCGTTGGATGCGAAAGAGGCTGCGCTGCAAGCCTTGTCCGCACAGGCGGGGCTGGCGCGCAATCAATCGGGCTACAGCAATTTGCGTGCAGAAAAATCAGGTGTGGTGATGGCGACATTTGCCGAAGTGGGGCAAGTGGTGGCAGCGGGACAAGCGGTGCTGAAGCTCGCCGAAGACGGCGCGCGCGAAGTGGCGATTGCGATTCCTGAAAGTGATTACGCCAATTTAAGCGTGGGCGCGAAAGCCACGGTGTCGCTCTGGAGCAGTCGCAGTGTGGATGAGCAAACGGGTCGCTTGCGCGAGCTGTCGCCCGCCGCTGATGCTGCCAGTCGCACTTATGCGGCGCGCGTGTCCTTGCCTGATAACACGCTGCCCTTAGGCATGACCGCACAAGTGAAATTCGCTAGCAAAAATGTTGCGCCGCGTGAGTTGTTAGTGCCGCTCACGGCGATTTTTCAGCAGGGCAATAGTGCGGCGGTGTGGGTCGTTGCTGCCGATCACAGCGTGAGCTTGCGTCCCGTGCAAATCGCCCAATATGCCGACGAGGGCGCGCTGATTGCCAGTGGTATCAAGGCGGGCGAGCGCATCGTCAGTGCTGGCGTACACAAAATTGTCGCAGGTGAAAAAATTCACGCGCTAGACAACGGTAGTGCGCAATGAGTGAATCTAAGCCGCGATTTTCTTTCCCTAATCTCTCCGCTTGGGCATTGAACCATCAGCAAATGGTGGTGTATTTAATGTTGGTGTTAAGCCTCGCAGGCATCATTTCTTACTTTAATTTAGGTCGCGCCGAAGACCCTAATTTCACTTTCAAAGTGATGGTGGTGCGCACCTTGTGGCCAGGCGCGACCGCGCAACAAGTTGAGCGCGAATTGTCCGAACGTATCGAGAAAAAAATTCAAGAAACGCCTTGGGTCGATGTGGTGCGCTCGGCTTCTAAGCCGGGAGAATCCTTGGTGTTTGTGATGCTTAAAGATTACACACCGCAAAAAGAAGTGCCCGAAGCCTGGTATCAAGTGCGCAAAAAATTAAACGATATTCATCACACTTTGCCAGCGGGTGTGCAAGGGCCGTTTCCCAATGATGAATTTGGCGACATCGACATCAATATCTTCGCGCTGACGGGCGACGGCTTTGATTTGCCGACTTTGCGCCGCTACGCCGAGCGCATCGCGCTGGACTTAAAACAAGTGGCGGATGTGAAGCGCGTCGAACTTATCGGTGTGCAAGATGAAAAAATTTATATCGACATTGCACCGACTAAGTTGGCGAGTTTAGGTATCACGCCCGTGCAAATTGCCGATGCGTTGCAAAAGCAAAATAGCGTGAATCCGGCGGGGCAAATCGAAACCAGCAGCGACCGCATTCGGATGCGCGTGACTGGTGCAATCGACAGCGTGGCAGCGGTGCGCAACACCGATTTATTTGTGAATGGTCAGCACTTGCGCTTAGGCGATATTGCTAAAGTTTCGCGTGGCGTGAGCGCGCCGCCCAGTCCGCGTATGCGCGTGCAAGGTCAGCCAGCGATAGGCTTAGGCGTGGTGATGGCGAAGGGCGGTAACGTCATAGATTTGGGCGAAAACTTGCGCGTAGCAATGGCAAAAATAGCGCGCGAACTCCCCGTTGGTATTGAGCTACATGTCATTGCCAATCAGCCCGAAGTGGTGAGCGGCTCGATTCATTTATTTGAGAGTTCGCTGACCGAAGCGGTGCTCATCGTGTTGGCGGTTTCCTTCTTGAGTTTGGGCTGGCGCACTGGGCTGGTGGTGGCGTGTTCCATCCCGCTGGTGTTGCTGATTACCTTCTTTTTGATGAAAATTTTTGGCATCGACTTACAGCGCATTTCGCTAGGCGCGTTGGTTATCGCGCTGGGGCTGTTGGTCGATGATGCCATCATTGCAGTGGAGATGATGGTGGTGAAAATGGAACAGGGCTGGGACAAATTTCGCGCCGCAACGTTTGCTTACAGCTCGACCGCCTTCCCCATGTTGACAGGCACTTTGATTACCGCCGCTGCGTTTACGCCAGTGGGATTTTCCAAGTCGGCGGCAAGTGAATACACCATCTCGATTTTCCAAGTGGTGACCATCGCGCTGCTGGTTTCTTGGTTAGTCGCGGTGATTTTTACGCCCTACTTGGGCTATAAATTATTGGATGCGAATGCGCTGATTACTAAGGCGCAGCGGCATGGTGAGGACATTTACAACACGCCGTTTTATCGTCGTTTTCGCGCGCTGCTGGAGGGCTGTTTACGTCATCGTTGGAAAGTGATTATTGGCACAGTGATTATTTTTGTGCTGTCGATGCTGCTGTTCGGCAAGTTTGTGCAAAAGCAATTTTTCCCCAGTGCCAGCCGCTTGGAATTGATGGTGGATGTGTGGTTGCCGCAAGGCGCGTCGCTCAAAGCCACTGAAGCCGAAGTGAAACGCATCGAGCAAATCGTGGCAAAAGATGACGGCATCGCCTCGTTCTCAAGCTATGTCGGCAATGGCGCACCGCGCTTTTTCTTGTCGCTAGATCAACAATTATTTGCCGATAATTTTGGCCAGTTTGTGCTGATTACCAAAGACCTTAAAGCACGCGAAGCGGTGAAAGCGCGCCTAGAGGCGCAGTTCGATGCAGCAGACTTTTCACCGTTACGCTTGCGCGTAGTGCGACTGGAAAACGGCCCGCCCACTGGGTTTCCCGTGCAGTTCCGCGTGATGGGCGAAGACTTAAGCGAGCTGCGCGCCATCTCGGAAAAGGTTGCCGCCTTGATGCGTGCCAACCCGCATTTGCATGATGTGAATTTTGATTGGAACGACAAAATTAAAAGCGTGCGGGTGGAGGTCAATCAAGATCGCGCGCGCCAACTCGGCACGTCTAGTCAAGAAATTTCGCAGGCTTTGCAAGGCTGGATGTCGGGCGTGGCACTCACGCAATATCGCGAGGGCGATCAGCTCATCGACGTGGTGTGGCGGAGCGGCGCGGCAGATTTACAGTCGCTGAATCGCTTGCCCGATTTGGATATTCCGTTGGCGGGTGGGCGACATGTGACGTTGAGCCAAGTCGCCAAACTCGTGCCCGTGTTGGAAGAAGGCATCATCTGGCGACGCAATCGTTTGCCGACAATGACGGTGCGCGCCGACATGGCGGACGGCACGCAGCCTGCCACCGCATCGGCCGAAATCAATCTCGCGCTGACCGAGCTGCGCACGACATTAGCGACGGGCTATCGCATTGAAACAGGCGGCAGCGTCGAAGAATCGGCGAAGGGCGAAAACGCGATTAAAGCGGTGATGCCGCTGATGTTGGTGGGCGTGATTACCTTGCTGATGATGCAGTTGCAAAGCATTAGCCGCACCGTGATGGTGATGCTCACCGCGCCGCTAGGCTTAATCGGCGTGGCGTGGGCGTTGCTGATTTTTCAAGTGCCGTTTGGCTTTGTGGCGAACTTAGGTTTTATTGCTTTGGCTGGGATGATTATGCGCAATTCGGTGATTTTGGTAGATCAAATTCGCCAAGATGAAGAAGCGGGAAAAACGCAGTGGGAGGCGATTATTGGCGCAACGGTGCGACGTTTTAGACCTATAGTTTTGACCGCCTCGGCAGCGATTTTGGCGATGATCCCGCTCACCCGCCAAGTGTTCTGGGGGCCGATGGCAGTGACGATTATGGGTGGCTTGGTGGTGGCGACGTTGCTCACTTGTTTATTTTTACCGGCCTTGTATGCGGCGTGGTTCAAGGTGAGAGAGGAAGCAGCTAGCTTGTAGGAGGGCGAATTTATAATTGACCCGGTGGTATGCCACCGTTACGGATAGATTCAATCTCGCAAAATCACTTGCCATTTTTCCTTAATCTATTGGGTAAAAATCTGACTAGCCTTGCGGGCTGTGGCATAATCCCGCGCTTCAAAAAACGCTACTCGGCTTGACGAAATACTATGACTGCGCAAACTCTTTACGACAAACTTTGGAATTCTCATGTGGTGCGTCAGGAATCTGATGGCACGGCGTTGATTTATATCGACCGTCATTTGGTGCATGAAGTGACCAGCCCGCAAGCCTTTGAGGGCATTAAGTTAGCGGGGCGCAAGCTGTGGCGCACGACTTCTATTTTGGCGGTGGCCGATCATAACGTGCCGACCACGGGGCGCGCGCAAGGGATTGCCGACCCGATTGCGCGTTTGCAAGTCGAGACGTTGGATAGTAATTGCGCTGAGTTTGGCGTGAATGAATTCAAAATGTCTGATGTGCGTCAAGGCATTGTGCATGTAGTCGGCCCTGAACAAGGCGCGACTTTGCCCGGCATGACCGTGGTGTGCGGCGATTCGCATACCAGTACGCATGGCGCGTTTGCGGCGTTGGCGTTCGGCATCGGAACATCGGAAGTCGAACACGTGATGGCGACGCAATGTTTGTTGATGAAAAAATCCAAAGCGATGCAAGTTTTAGTCGAAGGCACCTTGGGTTTTGGTGTGACGGCGAAAGATATTGCACTCGCGGTCATCGGCAAAATCGGCACGGCGGGCGGCACGGGTTACGCAATTGAATTTGCCGGTAGTGCGATACGCGCTTTGAGCATGGAAGGTCGCATGACCTTATGCAATATGGCGATTGAGGCAGGCGCGCGCGCTGGCATGATCGCCGCCGACGATACCACCATCAATTATTTGCAAGGTCGTCCGTTCGCACCCAAAGCTGGCGATTGGGAGCAAGCCGTGGCGTACTGGCGCACCTTGCACAGCGATGCGGGTGCGCAATTTGATGCGCTTGTTACGCTGGATGCCGCTCAAATTCGTCCGCAAGTGACTTGGGGTACATCGCCAGAAATGGTCGTGGCCGTCGATGAATGCGTGCCAGATCCTTTAATGATGACGGATGCGGTGCAACGCGAAGGTGCGCAGCGCGCCTTGCAATATATGGGGTTGACAGCGAACACACCGATATGCGAAATCCAAATCGACAAAGTTTTTATCGGTTCATGCACTAATGCGCGCATCGAAGATATGCGTGCGGCAGCGGCAATCGCTAAAGGCAAAAAAGTCGCGGCGAATGTGAAGTTGGCGATGGTCGTGCCGGGTTCGGGCTTGGTTAAAAAACAAGCCGAGGAAGAAGGTCTGGACAAGATTTTTATCGCCGCAGGTTTTGAGTGGCGCGATCCAGGTTGCTCGATGTGTCTGGCGATGAATGACGATAGATTGTCGCCCGGCGAGCGTTGCGCTTCGACTTCCAATCGCAATTTTGAAGGTCGTCAAGGGCAGGGTGGACGCACGCATTTAGTCAGTCCAGAAATGGCGGCGGCGGCAGCGATTGCGGGTCATTTTGTGGATGTCAGCAAACTTTAATCGGGCGAAAAATACGAATTATTATGAATAAATTTACCTTGTTGAATGGTTTGGTCGCGCCTTTGGATAGAGCGAATGTCGATACCGACGCGATTATTCCCAAGCAATTTTTGAAGTCGATTAAGCGTTCCGGTTTTGGCGTGAATGCGTTTGATGAATGGCGTTATCTCGACCACGGCGAGCCGGGTATGGACAACAGTCAGCGCAAAATCAATCCTGAATTTGTGCTGAATCAAGCGCGTTATCAAGGCGCGCAAATTTTGCTGGCACGCGAAAATTTCGGTTGTGGTTCATCGCGCGAACACGCGCCTTGGGCGTTAGAAGATTTTGGTTTTCGCGTGATTATCGCGCCTAGTTTTGCCGATATTTTTTTCAATAATTGTTTTAAGAATGGCTTGTTGCCGATACGTTTGTCAGCCGAGCAAGTAGATGTTTTGTTCAATGCTGTGAACGCACAAAACGGCTATAAATTAGTGGTTGATTTGGAACAACAAATCATCAGCGCGCCGGATGGAACAAGCTATAAATTTGAAGTCGATGCTTTCCGCAAACATTGTCTGTTGAACGGCTTGGATGACATCGGGCTGACGTTGCAACACGTCGCCGACATCAGCGCGTTCGAGACTAAACGTCACGCGGCGCAACCTTGGTTGTAGTTTTTTTATTTAGGATTTTGTTATGAAGATTGCAGTTTTGCCAGGTGATGGCATCGGACCAGAAATCGTTGCACAAGCTGTAAAAGTGATGGAGGCGTTGCGTAGCGACGGCTTGAAAATAGAAATGGAAAACGCTCACATCGGCGGTGCGGGATATGACGCGGCGGGTGATCCGTTTCCTGCGGCGACCGAAAAATTAGCCAAAGAATCTGATGCGATTTTGCTTGGCGCGGTGGGTGGTTATCAATACGATAATTTGCCTCGCCCTATGCGTCCGGAACAAGGTCTGTTGCGCATCCGTAAAGGTTTGGGCTTGTTTGCGAATTTGCGTCCGGCGATGGTTTATCCAGAGTTGGTGAATGCTTCGAGCTTGAAACCAGAACTGGTATCCGGTTTAGACATTATGATTTTGCGCGAACTGACCGGCGATATTTATTTTGGTCAACCGCGCGGCATTCGCACGCTGGAAAACGGCGAACGCCAAGGTTTTGACACCATGCATTACAGTGAATCCGAGATTCGTCGTGTTGCGCACGTGGGTTTTCAAAGCGCAATGAAACGCGGCAAAAAACTGTGTTCGGTTGACAAAGCTAACGTGTTAGACACCAGTATGTTCTGGCGCGAAATCGTTACCGAAGTTGCCAAGGAATATCCGCAAGTTGAGTTGTCGCATATGTATGTCGATAACGCCGCGATGCAATTGGTACGTGCGCCTAAACAGTTCGATGTGATTTTGACGGGTAATATTTTCGGCGATATTTTGTCTGATGAAGCGTCGATGTTGACGGGCTCAATCGGCATGTTGCCATCGGCTTCGCTGGATGCGAACAATAAGGGTTTATACGAGCCGTGTCATGGTTCTGCACCTGACATCGCGGGCAAAGATATTGCTAATCCGCTGGCGACGATTTTGTCTGTGGCGATGATGATGCGTTACACATTTGCGCAAGAGGATGTGGCGCAACGCATTGAAGCGGCGGTGCGCAAGACCTTGCAGCAAGGCTTACGCACAGGCGATATTTATGAAGCCGGTACACAAAAAATTGGCTGCGCCGCGATGGGCGATGCGGTGGTCGCAAGCATGTAAAAAGTAGCGGGCAGCTTGTCGTTAAGAGGGTTTTGCTACTAGCTACTAGCTCAAAAATATTTGATTTTTTAAGGAAGCAGAAACATGAGCAAGCAATACGACGTGTGTATTTTGGGCGCAACGGGCGCGGTGGGCGAGGCGATGTTGGCGATTTTGGAGCAGCGTAAATTCCCCGTGCGCTATCTTTATCCGCTGGCATCGAGCCGCTCGGCAGGCTCTAAAGTAATCTTTAACGGTAAAGAAATTACCGTTTTGGATGTGAACGATTTTGATTTTTCAAAAGCTCAAATCGGTTTGTTCTCGGCGGGCGGCAGCGTGTCAGAAAAGTACGCGCCGATAGCGGCGGCGGCGGGTTGCGTGGTAATCGACAACACCGCGCATTTTCGCTACGACCGAGATATTCCATTAGTTGTGCCAGAGGTAAACCCGCACGCCATTGCGCAATATAAAAATCGCGGCATTATCGCCAATCCGAATTGCTCAACCATCCAAATGTTGGTGGCATTAAAACCCATCAAAGATGCGGTGGGCATTGCGCGCATTAACGTTGCGACTTACCAGGCCGTGTCTGGAACAGGCAAAGAAGCGATTGATGAACTAACTGCGCAAACTCGTGCGTTGCTTGATTCCAAAACAGCTGTAGCGGAGGTTTATCCCAAGCAAATCGCGTTCAACGTGTTGCCGCAAATCGACGTGTTTATGGAAAATGGCTACACCAAAGAAGAAATGAAAATGGTGTGGGAAACCCAAAAAATTATGGAAGATGATTCCATTTTGGTGAACCCGACTGCGGTGCGTGTTCCCGTGTTCTACGGCCATTCCGAAGCGGTGCACATTGAAACTAAACAGAAAATTACTGCTGCCCAAGCGCGTGCTTTGTTGGAGAAAGCACCGGGTGTAAAAGTGGTGGATGAGCGCGTGGCGGGCGGTTGGCCGACGGCTATTGAAGCGCAAGGTCAGGATGCAACTTTTGTCGGTCGTATCCGCGAAGATTTATCTCATCCTATGGGCTTAAATATGTGGGTAGTGAGCGATAACGTACGCAAAGGCGCGGCGTTGAATAGCGTGCAAATTGCAGAAATTCTAATCGCGAATTACTTGAACTGAAGGCTATAGTAAAGAAGGTTATTAGCTTGTGCGGATAACCCTTTGATGTTATTTTAATTGTCCAATTAAAAATTGTAGGTGTAGCATGAAAAAATCACTATTAAATCTGCTTGGGGTTGCGGCAATTTCGTACTCAGTTCACGCCTATGCTGCGGGCGTGGGAGGGATTAATGTTGAGTCGAGCCTAGGGCAGCCGTTGAGTGCGAACATTGAGCTGCTGTCTATTGATAAAGCCGAAAAAGCTAGTTTGGTTGCTCGTCTCGCCTCAGTTGATGCCTATAAAAGTAGGGGTTTAGATTATCCGTTTGGTAACAAGTTTAAGTTCGCGATTGAAAGTCACGCTAACGGTACTTCGTCAATACATGTGACCAGTAGTCAGGCTGTTAATGATCCTTTTGTGAGTTTGCTGGTTGATGTCAATTGGGCTTCAGGCAAGTTGGTACGTGAATTTACTTTCTTGCTAGATCCTGTCGGTTATCAGGTAGAACCTCTACCCTCTCCTGTTGTACAAACTGTCGCGCCCATTGTGGCCGTTGTGCCAGAAAAAAGTGCGCCCACTATCCCTGTTGTACGACCCGCACCTGTTGAGGCTGAAGGTATGGTGTTTGTTTCAGTTGAGCAGGAAGAGCCCGCTCTGGTCGGACAAAAACCAGCCCGTAAGGCTACTAGTAAGTCGTTAGTTGCAGAAAAAACAGGAGAGAGTGACAGCATTAAAGTGCAGCGTGCTGATAACTTGAGTAAGTTGGCGCAACAAAATGCTGTTACAGGCGTGAGCTTAGAGCGCATGATGGTGGCTTTGTACCGTGCAAACGCCAAGCAGTTTGATGATAAAAATATGAACCGGATTAAAACCGGAAAAATTCTGCGTATGCCTGATGGGCTGGAGTTAGCCGCCATTTCTGATGCGGAGGCGAAAAAAGAAATTCGCGTGCAAGTACAAGATTGGAATGGTTATCGTCAGCAGTTGGCAAGTGCGCTGCCGCGTAATGTTGCACAAGCGACACATGCGCAAGTTAGTACTGGAAAAGTTAGCAGTAATGTGGTGGACAGCACGCCTGTTGTGAAAGAAAGTGCTAAAGAAGTATTGAAGCTTTCTAAAGGGCTTGCGCCAACTGAAAAAGTGGTTAGCGCAGGCAAGGGTGTCTTGACGCAAGAGCAGAAAAGTGCGGCGCAAGAAGACTTAATTGCGCAGTCTAAAGCGGCTGATGAGCAGCGTGGACGCGTGGCATTGTTAGAGAAAAATCTGAAAGAAATTCAGCACTTGGCTGAGTTGAAAACTCAGGCTGCAGCCCTGTTACCCGCCGCGAGTGCTGTCGCTACCCCAGTTGCCACGAGTGCTGTTTTGGCAGTCTCGGCTGTCAGCGCGGTAAGTGTCACTAGTGGTGTGCTGGCTACGAGTGCGGTGATGCCTGCCAGTGCCGTACGCGCTATGCCTAAACCTGTTGTGCCTGAAGTGACGTTAATGGATCAGTTACGGGGTGACCCTATGTATTTAGCGGGCAGCTTACTAGCGTTGTTAGGTTTGGGTGGCTTAAGTGTTGCTTTACGCCGCCGTAAAGCCGCCTTAAAATCGGTCCTTGCGGCTGCTGAAAAAAAGGATTTTGGCTCTGAAACGGGGCGAATTGCGATACCAGAAATTCCATCGCCAGATAATGGTGACTTCACTCAAACGGTGCAAAATAACGATCAGGGTGCAAGTAGTGCTAAGGATGATGATCCAATTAGCGAGGCGGATTTGTTCTTGAGTTTTGGTCGCGATGCGCAGGCGGAAGAAATTCTGAAAGAAGCCTTGCAAGCGAATCCTAGCAATGAGCCGGTTAAGCTCAAGTTGCTGGAGATTTATGCGAAAAATCAAAACAAGTCAGGTTTTGAGAAAATTGCAAAAGAGTTACAAAGCAACAGTAATGGCGAGGCTTGGCAACAAGCTCAGAGCATGGGTAAGAAGTTAGATCCTAACAATAGTTTGTACGGTGCATTAGTCGAAGACGCGGAAAGTGCGACGATGCAAACGATTAGTATGAAACAGGGCATGATTGAACCTAGTATCACGTTGAATCAAAAAACAGACTTTGATGTGACTGCTAACACGGATGGGGCAATCGACGCAGATAAAACCATGATTTTCTCTTCTGCTGATATGGCGAATGCACAAAAAGCAGTAATGGATTTTGACGTGACAAGTACTAATCCAAGTATGACTGTGCCAGCTAATATGGATTTTGATGTAACCGCCGCTGCACCAGCTGTTGATAAGACCTTGGCTAACTCAAACAATATGATTGTTGATGTTACGGCTACTCATCCAAGTATGTCGGCATTGAGTCTGTCTGACGCTGCTCCTGCGGATTTAGGTGATATGGAGTTTAGTTTGGATTTTCCAATTGACCCAGCAATTGCATCCTCGGTGAAACCTGCAGAGTTTAATTTGTCGGATATTAGCTTTGACCTAAACGACACGCCTGTCGCTAGTAACGCGACAATGGAAACAACTGATGATTTTAATGAAGTCGCGACTAAATTGGATTTAGCCAAGGCTTATCAGGAAATGGGCGATAGTGTTGGTGCACGCGAAATTCTTGCCGAGGTGATGCGTGATGGCAACGCTGAACAACGTGAAGTTGCACAGACGATTATTAGCCAACTGAGTTAGTTTTAGACAGCTAAGTTAGCGGCAGCTCAAATGGGCTGCCGTTTTTTTTGGAGCTCGCCATGCCGCTACATCCTTCGCTTGTCATTGCATTGTGGTGTTTGTCGGTGGCAGCGATGCAGTATCTCGAGTTGCTGGCATTGAGCTTAGTGACAGCACTGATGCTTATTGTCGGGTTAAGTTTGGCGCGGATTAAATTTGCGCAACTTATACGTCGCACACGTTGGATCTTGTTGTCTTTGTTTGTGATTTACGCCTATGTCACGCCAGGTCAGGCAGTGTTGCCGCTGCTGGGTGTCTGGAGTCCCGTGCGTGAGGGCTTGCAAGATGGTGCTGCGCAATTATTAAAGCTGCTAGCCGCACTTGCGAGCCTAGCAATTTTGTTAGAGAAATTACCCCGTTTACAATTGATAGCGGGGTTGTACAGTTTGTTTGCACCCCTTAAATTTTTTGGCATTTCACGTGAGCGATGCGCGATACGTTTGGCATTGACCTTGCATTATGCCGAGCTAGCCATGCTGCGTAAGAACGCGCGTTGGCACGATGCATTACAGGATTTATTTGCGCCGCACGAGGGTGAGTTAGAGGCGATTATTTTGCCTGTGCAGCGCATGACTAAACTTGATTATGGTGTTGTTGCGCTGTTATTTTTACTCGCTTTAGGATTGATTTTGACATGAGAATTGCCTTAGGCATCGAATACGACGGCAGCCCTTATTGCGGTTGGCAAAGCCAAGCTGAGGGCTTGACAGTGCAAGACACTTTGCAAGCCGCGTTGAGCGCGATTGCGGGTGAAAGAGTTAGCGTGATGGCGGCGGGGCGCACCGATACAGGCGTGCATGGCATTGAGCAAGTAGTGCATTTTGATACGCAAATTGAACGTCCTTTGCAAGCGTGGGTGCGTGGCGTGAATGCCTTGTTGCCTAAGAGTGTGGCTGTGCGCTGGGCGCATCCAGTTAGCGAAGGATTTCACGCGCGCTTTTCTGCGCAAGGTCGCAGTTACCGTTATTTCTTATTGAATCGCAGCACGCGCACTGCCTTACACGCGGACAAAGTGGGTTGGTTTCATGCACCGTTGGACTTAGCCAAGATGCAGCAATCCACGCAGTGTTTATTTGGTACACACGATTTCAGCGCGTTCCGCGCCTCGCAATGCCAAGCGAAATCGCCGATCAAAACCTTGCGCCAACTCGACATTTCTCGTGAAGGCGACATGCTAATCTTCGATGTTAGTGCCGATGCGTTTTTGCATCACATGGTGCGTAATTTAGTCGGCTGTTTGGTCTATGTTGGCAAAGGAAAATATCCAGTCGAATGGCTGGCAGACGTGCTAGAAAGCCGAGACCGCAAGCGCGCCGCCCCGACTTTTTCTCCCGACGGGTTGTATTTACGACACGTTAAATACGATGCGAAATGGGGCTTGCCGCAGCTTGAACAATTATCAGGAGAGCTGTTATGACGAGAGTTAAAATCTGCGGCATTACTCGGGTGCAGGATGCGCTGGCGGTGGCGCAGGGCGGGGCGGATGCGATAGGACTGGTGTTTTATAAACCGAGTCCGCGCTGTGTGAGCATTGCGTTGGCGGCGGAACTAGCGCGCACGCTGCCGCCGTTTGTCACCACGGTCGGACTGTTTGTTGATGCTGATGCTGCTTTTGTGCGCGAGGTGTTGGCCGCTGTGCCGCTGGACGTGCTGCAATTTCATGGCGATGAAAGCCCTGAGTATTGCGTGCAGTTTAATAAGCCGTATCTGAAAGCGATTCGCGTTCAAGCAGGGGTGGATTTGCTACAATGCGCGGCTGATTTTTCTAGTGCGCAAGGTTTGCTGTTAGATGCTTATGTGGCAGGCATTCCAGGTGGCACAGGGGCCGTTTTTGATTGGTCGTTAATTCCCAAAAATTTGCCGTTGCCCGTGATTTTGTCGGGTGGCTTAGATGTTAACAATATCGCCGCCGCCATCCAGCAAACGCGCCCTTACGCGGTGGATGTATCCAGCGGCGTAGAAGTCAGTAAAGGCATAAAAGACGCGACGAAAATCGCCGCATTCATTCAAGAGGTTAAACACTGTGAGTTATAACTATCCAGACCCTAGCGGTCACTTCGGTCAATTCGGCGGCACGTATATGGCGGAGACGCTGATCCCTGCCGTGGAAGAATTGGCGGCGCAGTATGCGCACTACCAGAACGACCCTGAATTCAAAGCCGAGTTGGCTTATGAGTTGAAGCATTACGTCGGTCGTCCCAGCCCGATCTATCACGCGAAACGCTTGTCCGAACATGTGGGCGGCGCGCAGATTTATTTGAAGCGCGAAGATTTGAATCACACCGGCGCGCACAAAATTAACAGCGCGATGGGGCAGGCTTTGCTGGCAAAACGCATGGGCAAAAAGCGCGTCATCGCGGAGACGGGCGCGGGGATGCACGGCGTGGCGACGGCGACGGTGGCGGCGCGTTTTGGCATGGAATGCATCGTGTATATGGGCGCGGAAGACATTCATCGTCAAGCACAAAACGTGTTCCGCATGAAGCTGCTGGGCGCGACCGTGGTGCCGGTGGAGAGTGGTTCTAAAACGTTGAAAGACGCGTGCAACGAAGCGATACGCGACTGGGTCACCAACGTCGAGTCCACGTTTTATATTTTTGGTACAGCCGCAGGCCCGCATCCTTATCCGATGATGGTGCGCGATTTCCAAAGCATCGTCGGCACGGAAGCCAAAATACAAATGCCCGAAATGGTTGGTCGTCAGCCCGATATTTTATTGGCGTGTGTGGGCGGCGGCTCGAATGCGATTGGGTTGTTTTATCCGTACATCGACGTGCCAAATGTGCGAATGATAGGTGTGGAAGCGGGCGGTTACGGCATCGCGTCTGGCAAACATGCTGCGCCGTTGACGGCCAATGCCAAGGTCGGCGTGTTGCACGGCAACAAAGTGAATTTGATGCAAGACGAGAACGGGCAAATTATTGAGACTCACTCGATTTCGGCAGGCTTGGATTACCCAGGGGTCGGCCCTGAACATTGCTTGTTGAAAGACATCGGGCGCGCTGAATACGTTGCTATCAATGACGACGAAGCCATCGCCGCGTTTGACGCGCTGTGCCGTTTCGAGGGCATCATCCCCGCGCTGGAATCTAGCCACGCGCTGGCGCATGCGATGAAAATTGCACCGAGCATGAGCAAAGATAAAGTCTTGTTGATCAATCTTTCTGGTCGTGGCGATAAAGACATGCAGACGGTAGCGAAGGTAAAAGGAATCACGCTATGAACCGCATCGACCGCTGCTTCGCCGCCCTCAAGAAAAATAATCGTAAAGCCTTAATCCCTTTCATTACCGCAGGCGATCCGTCGCGTGAAATGACTGTGCCGTTGTTGCACGCGCTGGTTGCGGCGGGTGCGGATGTGTTGGAACTGGGTGTGCC
>JBJORQ010000019.1:0-27600 GCA_046049345.1 Pseudomonadota bacterium
ATATTATGTTTATTAAAAACACAAACAAACAAACAATTTTAAAACCGTTACAAATTATTATTGGTATTGTTGAAAAAAAACAAACTCTACCTATTCTTTCAAATGTACTAATTGAAAAAGAATCTAATAACATTAGATTTACTGCGACAGATTTAGAAATTCAAATTACAACAAGTATCCCTACTGAATTTCCTAACGAAACTACCGAATCCATCACTGTTGCAGGTAAAAAATTGCAAGAAATTTTGCGCATATTGCCCGACCAAAGTGAAATTTCAATTGAGCTAAAAGAAAACAAAGCTCAAATTAAAAGTAATAAAAGCCGTTTTAGTTTACAAACATTGCCCTCCCAAGACTTTCCAAAACTAAATAACCAGTTAAACGGCGCGAATAAAATCAACATGCCGCAAAAGCAATTAAGAGCATTGTTACATTCAGTTCAGTACGCGATGGCAATGCAAGATGTACGCTATTATCTCAATGGCGTATTGCTTATTATTGAAGGTAGTAAATTAAAAGCTGTCGCAACTGACGGACACCGTTTAGCTTTCAATGAATGTGAAATTACGGGTTCTTATGCAAAACAAGACATAATCTTGCCTCGTAAAGCAATTTCAGAATTATGCAAACTACTCGATGATTCAGAAAATGACGTTGAAATAGAATTCTCAACACAACAAGTAAAAGCAGAATTTTCTGGCATTACACTTATTTCAAAAGTAATTGAAGGGAAGTTCCCTGATTACGAACGTGTTATTCCTAAATACTCAAATCATTTAATTTTAGCTCGCATTCCTATGCAGCAAGCTTTGCAACGAGCAGCTATTCTCTCAAATGAAAAATTTCGCGGTGTACGTTTTGTTTTAACAGAAAAAAAATTAACTATCATTAGTAGCAATAGTGAACAAGAAGAAGCGCAAGAAGAAATTGAAACGGATTACCACGGTGAGGCAATAGATATTGGTTTTAACGTGAATTATTTGATGGATGGCTTAAGTCATATTAGTTCTGAAACTGCAACTTTTTCTTTTGGCGACCCTAACAGCTCAATTTTGATTACCAGTGAAAAATCACCTGAATATCGTTATGTGGTTATGCCGATGCGAATTTAATAAAAAATAGTTTAGTCGTCGCAATGTTCCACGTGAAACAAACAAGGAAATAAAAATGAGTGATTACGATTCAAACAGTATTAAAGTTCTGCGCGGTCTTGAGGCAGTACGTAAACGTCCTGGTATGTATATTGGTGATACTAACGACGGTACGGGTTTGCATCATATGGTTTTTGAAGCGGTCGATAATGCCGTGGATGAGGCTTTGGCGGGACACTGTAATGAAATTAACGTAATTATCCATGCTGATAATTCCATTAGTGTTTCGGATAATGGTCGTGGTATTCCAACGGATATTCATAAAGAAGAAAATCGTTCGGCTGCTGAAGTGATTATGACTATCCTTCATGCGGGTGGTAAATTTGATAGTAATTCCTATAAGGTTTCAGGTGGATTGCACGGCGTGGGCGTGTCTGTGGTAAATGCTTTGTCGGAGTGGTTGAAGCTGACTATTTACCGCGACGGGCAAGAACACTTCATGGAATTTAATCATGGTGACCCCGTTGCACCGTTGCGTGTAATTGGTCCATCCACTAAAAAAGGCACGCTGGTGCATTTTTTAGCGGCAAAAGAAACTTTTGGTTTGGTTGAATTTCACTTCGATATTTTGGCAAAACGCTTGCGTGAACTATCATTTTTGAATAACGGAGTGAAAATTGCGCTGATAGATCACCGTAATGGTAAAGAAGAAAATTTTGCTTTTAGCGGGGGTATTAAAGGTTTTGTGGAATACATGAACCGCAATAAATCACCTTTACATCCAACCGTGTTTTATGCCATTGGAGAAAAAGACGGGATTACTGCTGAAATTGCTATGCAATGGAATGATTCCTATCAAGAAACAGTGCAATGTTTTACGAATAACATTCCACAACGTGATGGTGGTACGCATTTAACTGCGCTGCGCAATGCGATGACACGCACCTTGAATGGTTATATTGAAGCTGAGCAAGTGGCCAAAAAAGCTAAAGTTGAAACCACTGGTGACGATATGCGTGAAGGTTTAACGGCGGTGTTATCAGTTAAATTACCTGATCCTAAATTTTCATCACAGACTAAAGATAAATTGGTTTCGTCCGAAGTGGGTCCTGTCATTGCTGAGTTAATTGCAGAACACATGGGCGCATTTTTGTTGGAAAAACCCAATGACGCAAAAATTATTGTTGGGAAAATTATTGAAGCCGCACGTGCGCGTGAAGCCGCGCGTAAAGCGCGCGACTTAACCCGTCGTAAAGGTATTTTAGATGGCATGGGATTGCCAGGTAAATTAGCGGATTGCCAAGAAAAAGACCCAGCGCTTTCTGAACTCTATCTGGTCGAGGGAGATTCGGCGGGCGGGTCTGCTAAACAAGGTCGCGACCGTAAATTCCAAGCGATTTTGCCGCTCAAAGGTAAAATTTTGAACGTGGAAAAAGCACGGTTTGAAAAACTGATTGCCTCGCAAGAGGTGGCAACGTTGATTACGGTGTTGGGTACAGGTATCGGCAAAGAAGAATATAACGCGGATAAATTGCGCTATCACCGCATTATTATCATGACTGATGCGGATGTGGATGGTGCGCACATCCGTACTTTGTTGCTGACGTTTTTCTATCGCCAAATGCCAGAGTTGGTCGAGCGCGGTCATATCTATATCGCGCAACCACCGCTGTACAAAATCAAACAAGGTAAAGACGAGCGTTATCTTAAAGATGACCAAGAAATGAAAATTTATATGCTGAAATCGGCATTGAATAACGCTTCGCTCTACCCTGCTGCTGATTCGCAGCCTATTCAAGCCAGCGCGCTGGAAGAAATTGCCAAACAATACTTTTTGGCCGAAGCTGTGATTGACCGTTTGTCGCGCTACACAGCACCTGAAGCTAGTCATGCTTTATTGATTTTGCCGCGCCTGTCTTTGGATGATTTAGTGCAAGCGCAACAAAGTGCCGCTCAATTAGAGCGCGCTTGTGGTGGCAACATCAAAGTGGTGATTGAAACGGATGAAGCGGGTGAGCATAAAATGCGCTTGGAAAAGCTTTATCATGGTAATTATTCAATTAGTTACATGGATAAAGCCTTCCTTAAAGGCAGCGACTATGTACAAATTCGTCAGGCCGCCGATATTCTGAATGACTTGATAAAATCAGGGGCTTACATTGCCCGTGGCGAACAAAAACGCGGCGTGAGTAGTTTTAAGCAAGCCATCGAATGGTTGCTCGACGAAGCTAAACGCGGCGTTAGCGTGCAGCGTTACAAAGGGCTGGGTGAAATGAATCCTGAGCAGCTTTGGGAAACCACAATGGATGTAACCAATCGTGTGTTGCTCAGAGTGCGCATTGAAGATGCAATTTCGGCAGATGAAATTTTCACTACGCTGATGGGCGATGTGGTTGAACCGCGTCGTGCCTTTATCGAAAAGAATGCGCTAGGCGTGAAAAACTTGGACGTATAACAAGCTGTAAAACAACATAAAAGGCCACGATTTTTCGTGGCCTTTGTTATTTCTAAACAGACAATATAAGCAAATCCTATGAGCGAAACTTTTATCCCCAGCAAAGATGCTTCACTTGAATCGTCTATAGCCACCCTCCAAGCAAAGCTGCTAGCATTAGATTTTCATATTGAAGAACGTTCTTGGCTTAATGAAATCGAAGGTATCTGGTCGGTACATATTAGCGATAGAGATTGCCCGCGCTTATTTAGCAATGGCAAAGGTGCATCCGAAAAAGCGGCGCGTGCCAGTGCGTTGGGTGAGTTTTTTGAACGGCTTAGTACCAATTATTTTTGGACGCATTTTTATTTAGGCGAGCAACATGCCCAAGCTAAGTTTGTGCATTACCCCAATGAAAAATGGTTCGTTGTTACAGGCGATGCGTGGCCTAAAGAATTGCTTACGCCAGAGCTGCAAAAATTTTACAACCCAGACCAAGCGGTATTGGCGAGCCAATTAGTTGATTTGAACTCAGGCAACGCCGCACGCGGCGATTCCCTATCAACGCTTGCGCGACGATAAAACCGTGTTGTTTCCTGTCAATGTCATCGGCAATTTGTACGTCAGCAACGGCATGTCGGCGGGCAATACTTTGATGGAAGCGCGCACTCAAGCCTTGGCGGAAATTTTTGAGCGCGACATCAAATTTCGCATTATTCGCGACGGCATTTGCTTGCCTGATGTGCCTGAAGCAGTCATTGCGCGCTATCCAAAAATTGCGGCGGGCATAAAAGGCTTACGCGATGCGGGCTTTGGTATTTTGGTCAAAGACGCATCGTTAGGTGGCAAATATCCAGTGATGAACGTCACCTTACTGCACCCCAAAGATCAAGGCTGTTTCGCCAGCTTTGGCGCGCATCCGCGCTTTGAAGTCGCGTTGGAGCGTGCGCTCACTGAGCTATTGCAAGGCCGCGCAATGGGCGATTTGACAGGCTTTTCTGCCCCTGGCTTTGACAAAGAAGAAATTGCCGATGCGCAAAATTTAGTCATGCACTTTGTCGATTCGAGTGGCGTGATTAGCTGGGATTTTTTGCGTAATAAGCCCGATTATCAATTCGTCGACTGGAATTTTTCTAGTACCACTGCCGCTGATTACCAATGGTGTTGCGATGCAATTCACGCCAGTGGACGCGACATTTACGTCGCCGACTTCACCCATTTAGGCGTGTATGCCTGCCGAATTTTTGTGCCAGGCATGTCGGAAATTTATCCGATAGAAGAGCTGCAATGGGAAAACAACAGCGTCGGCAACCAAGTTCGCCCTGCCATGCTGCGTCTGCCCGAATTGTCCGAAGACGAATGCGGTGACTTATTGGAATTGATTATCGAGCTCGACTTACCCGACGAGTTACAAATTACCACTTTAATCGGGTTGGCGGCCGATGCTGGCACACCGTGGGTTGCATTACGCGTGGGCGAACTCAAAACTTTGTTAGGGCTAGCGGTACAAGACGACCAAACTATCTTGGAAGGCTGCGTATGGATTGCGCAATTTGGACAGCTCAGCGCAGAACGCGCCCGCGTATATCGCTGTATAGCCGATTTAATCGAGCTGGGCAAGGTTGCGGACTACACAAGCGGCCTAAACCTGCTCTACGGGGCTGAGACGCTCGCTCAGGCGCAAGCCTTAGTTGCCCGCGACCTACGCTTTTTTGGTTTAGGGATGTTGGGTGAAAATATGCAAGGCAGCCAGATGCATCAAAAACTGCTGCAAGCGTATGCCAAGGTGTGGAAGTTTTAAGATTGGCTTAATGCGACTTAGGATAACCAATCTAGGTAGGCGTGCCATGAAAACTCCAAATCGAAGTGACGAAACGCTGTAGTCTAGGTTTAATTAGAAATCAATCGAGTCTGACCCACTGCTGTCCCAGATAAATTCCTGCCCTTCAAAACAGTCCTCCCTGCCTTGATTCAACGGGGGGGGGTGATCAGGTGGTCTAAACAGCTCAAGGATTGAGCGGCGGATAAACGCATTTACCCGAATCAGCCGAATCATTTGCTGTAACGACTGGCTTAAATGCGTACTGAATTTCACATACGCCAGCAGCAAATAAACACACATTGCCACCATGATTTGCGTCATCACCGCATTGTCCTACACGCTCACAAAGCGCTTCAGCTTCAGGTTCTGCTTAATCCACTTGAAGAACAACTCCACCTGCCAACGCTGCTTGTAAATCTGCGCCACTAACGCCGCGTCCCAGTCAAAGCGATTGGTGGTGAACACAAATTCGCGCTGCAAGGTTTCGTCCCGAAACACAATCCGCCGCACAGGCGACAAGCCTTGTTGTGCGGCTTTCGTTCCAGAATACGCAATCGTCTCGTCGCTCAATACGCCACTGTTGGCGACCACCGCACGGGTTGCCAATACCTCAAACTTAGCGTTGCTGCGCATTCGCGTGACATACTCACACCTTGCCCAGAAAGGCTTTGATGCCACTCGTAGCTGGCATAGCCTTTGTCGAATACCACCACACTGCCGCGTGGAAAAGCAAAGGATTTGGCTTGCGTTTGGTCGCCCACTTTGCCAGCAGTGACCGCAATGAAGGCAGGAATCAGTCCATCATGGTCTAGCCCGACATGCAGCTTAAACGCCGCTTTCATGCGGTTGTAGTTGGCGGTGGGAAACAACTTCATAGACACATCAATTAACGATGCATCCAGCGAGAACAGTTTCTCTTTTAAGGTAAAGCTAGGCGCAAAACCCGGCTTGGGTGAACGGTTGGCACAACGCTGATACAGCCGTCCGAACAAGGCGATGAAGAACTGATAGTCCAGCGACTCATTGGCACGCCCCAGCGCGACAACGCACCGATTCGTCGCTTGGTGTCGTGCTGTTCACTCAAGGCTTGAAACTCATGTCTAGGGATGAGCTTTAGCAATTGAGAAAGTACCGTGCTATGATGCGACATGCCTGTTTACCTCTGTTGTTTCAATACGTTATCGACAAACATATTTTAACATTCATGGGGTTAAACAGGCATTTTTACCTTCGTTATCTGGGACAGCAGTGGGTCTGACTCGATTAAATTTTAAACCGCCCTTTTTGCTGCTGTTTTGGTTTTGCTGGCTGGTTTTTTCACGGCAACCTTTTTCACCACCGCTTTCGCCTTTACCACTTTTTCCACCGCGACCTTAGGCTTTGCCACAGTTTTTGCTTTTGGCGCAGCTTTGGTTTTAGCCACAGCCTTCGGCTTTGCGGCGGCTTTTACTTTCGTTGCCGCCTTAGGTTTCACCGCCGCTTTCCGCGTTGGTTTTTTGCCTGTGTCGCCCTTGGCGGCTTTGGCGGCGATGAGTTCTAGGGCTTCTGCCAAGGTGATGTCGTCGGGCGAAATATCCTTTGGCAAGGTGGCGTTGATTTTGCCGTGGCGTGCATAAGGGCCGTAGCGACCGCTGCAAATTTCCACGCTGGCTTTGTCTTCGGGGTGGTCGCCCAAGGTGCGCAGCACGGTGTTGTTGTCGCGGGCTTGGGCGAGCAGTTCGCTGGCGCGGGCTAAGTCCACCTCAAAAATGTTGTCCGTGCGAGGGATGGATTTGAATTTGCCATCGTGGCCGATATACGGGCCAAAACGACCGATATTGACGATGACTTTTTTACCGGTTTCGGCGTGTAAACCTAGGTCGCGCGGCAAGGATAATAATTTCAGCGCGTTGGCTAAATCGGCTTGCTCGATCGGCATATCTTTAGGCCAAGACACCCGTTTTGGTTTGGTTTTTTCGCCTTCAACCACTTCGCCCAACTGCACATAATGACCGTACGGACCGCGCAATAACAGCACGGCTTGTTTGGTGTCGGGATATTCGCCCAATTCCACGCGCGCGCTGGCATCGTCGGCGGTTTCGCCGCTCAAGCTGCGTTTATATTTGCATTCAGGATAGTTGGTGCAGCTAATAAAGCTGCCATAACGACTGAGTTTTTTCGCCAACGGCTTGCCACATTCGGGACAGGCTTCATCGAGCAATTCGACGGGACGCTCGATGTTAGTTTTTTCTTTAATGAGTCCTGAAAAACCTTGCCAAAATGCATCCAAAACCGGTATCCAGTCGCGCTTGCCTTCGGATACTTCATCCAGCTCGTTTTCTAAATTCGCGGTGAAATCAAAATCCACATAGCGGGTGAAATGCTCGGTTAAGAACTTCGTGACCACGCGACCCACGTCGGTCGGCATAAAGCGTTTTTTGTCGAGGATGGCGTACTCGCGCGCTTGCAGCGTGGAGATAATCGTGGCGTAAGTGGACGGGCGACCGATGCCATATTCTTCCAGCGATTTGACCAAACTTGCTTCGGAAAAACGCGGTGGCGGCTGGGTGAAATGTTGCTCACCGTAGAGCTTGTTTATCGGCAATACATCGCCTTCCACCAAAGGCGGCAACTTCGCCGCATCTTCCTCTTCGGCATCGTCCACACCTTCCATGTACACGCCGATAAAGCCGGGAAACACCAGCGTTTGACCCGATGCGCGGAACAAGGTGTCATCGCCGCCTAAGCGAATGTCAGTGCTCACTGTGTCATAACGCGCGGCGGTCATTTGGCTGGCTAAGGTGCGCTTCCAAATCATTTCGTACAGGCGGAATTGATCAACGCTCAAAGAGCTGCGCACGCTTTCAGGCGTGCGCAAAATAGAGGTCGGACGTATCGCTTCATGCGACTCTTGCGCATTTTTAGTTTTGCTTTTGAATACCGGCTGTGTGCTGGGCAAATATTCGGAGGAATAATTGTCGCTGATGTAGCCGCGAATTTCCGCCACGGCTTCTTTCGCCAACGACACCGAATCGGTACGCATATAGGAAATCAGACCGATGGTTTGTCCGCCGATGTCCGCGCCCTCGTAGAGATTCTGCGCGGTACGCATGGTGCGATCGGAAGTCATACCGAGTTTACGCACCGCTTCTTGTTGCAACGTCGAGGTAGTAAACGGAGCGGCGGCGTGACGTTGTTTAGCGCGTTTTTCGATGCGTACCACTTTGGGCGGCAACTTCGCGTCGTTTAGTTTTGCGTGTATCGCATCGTATTCGGCTTGATTGGTAATAGTCAGTTGTTCGAGCTTTTTACCTTGGTATTGGAACAGTTTTGCGCTGAATTCGATGCCGAGTTTTTGGCTATCCAGATGCACCGACCAGTATTCTTGCGATTTGAACGCTTCGATTTCGAGTTCACGCTCAACAATCATGCGTAACGCTGGGCTTTGCACGCGTCCAGCGGATAAGCCAGGGCGAATTTTACGCCACAACAACGGCGATAAATTAAAGCCGACTAAATAGTCGAGGGCGCGGCGCGCTTGCTGCGCGTTGACCAGCGGCATGGCGATTTCACGTGGGTTCGCGACCGCTTCTTTAACAGCGGATTCGGTGATTTCATAAAACACCACGCGCTGCATTTTTTTGCCTTTAAGCGCGCGCTTGGTTTTGAGCAACTCCGAAATATGCCAAGCAATCGCCTCTCCTTCGCGGTCGGGATCAGGTGCGAGATAGATGGTGTCAGCCTCGGCTGCTGCTTTAGCAATGGCATCGACGTGCTTGGAGTTACGCGCGATGACCTCGTAATTCATGGTGTAGCCGTTTTCGGTATCGACCGCGCCATTTTTGGGTACAAGGTCGCGAACATGACCATATGAGGCAAGTACTTCAAAATCTTTGCCTAAATACTTTTTCAGCGTTTTGGCTTTGGCGGGAGATTCGACGATCAGGAGATTAGAGGCCATTAGTGTATTTGTGCGGTAACGAGCGGGGTTAAAAGTTCTTCGATGAGCAGCGGATCAAGCTCGCGTTGGCGATTCCACAGCACCATTAAAGTGACCAGTTTGAGTTTATCAACGCTAAGTTGACGTTGTTGTAACGCCACGGCGCGGTCGATGACCATTTCCAGTTCGACTTTGGAAATTAAACCGTGTTGATGCGTGCTGATTAAAAATTGCCGCGCTTCGGCGGAAATCGCGTGCAGTTCGGGTGCGCCAAAATGACGCAGTCCCACATAAGTAAATTCGCTGGCGTAGGTGGCCGCATTGCCGTCTTGCATGGCCGCAATCCACGTTATCGCTTCGGAAATTTCGTCATCTTCAAAGCCAGCGGCGGCGAGTTTGCGCGACAGTTTATCGACGGCAGGATACGCCCCCGCGTCGAAGTAACTTTCAAATAAATACATCAGGATTTCAAACATGTGAACGGCGTGAATTATTGAATACGTTGATATAAACCACCTGGAAGCGTGCAGATTAACCCATCTAGCTCTAGCGTTAATAGCATGGCGGATAGCTCGCCGACCGTCAAGCCGCTACGCTGGCTTAAGGTTTCGATGTCCACTGCGTCATAGCCTAACTGCGCTAACAAGGGCGAGTCGGTATTGGCGTGCTCAGTCATGCTGGGCGCGAGGCTTGGTATCCGCCCCGATAACTCTTCCAGTACGTCTTGCGCGGATTCGACCAACTTCGCGCCCTGCTTAATCAGCGCGTGGCAGCCCTTGCTTTGTGGCGAATGAATAGAGCCGGGAATTGCGAACACGTCCCTGCCCTGCTCCATCGCTAAACGTGCGGTAATCAGCGAGCCGCTTTGCAGCGAGGCCTCAACCACCAAGCAGCCTAAACTCATGCCGCTGATAATGCGATTGCGACGCGGAAAATTACCCGCCAGCGGCGGCGTGGCTAAAGCAAACTCCGAAATCAGCAAGCCGTGTTGCGCCAACTCGTGCGCCAAGCCACGATTCGCAGCGGGATAAACTTTGTCTAAACCTGTGCCCACCACAGCGATGCTGCTGCCTCTCCCCGCCAAACCTCCTTGATGCGCCGCTGCGTCGATGCCGTGTGCCAGTCCGCTAATTACACACAAGCCTGATGCACTGAGCATTTTGGCAAACGCTGTGGCATTGTTCGCACCCTGCGGGGTGGCGTAGCGGCTGCCGACGACCGCGATGGCGGCTTGATTGAGCAACGCCAAATTGCCCTTGGCATACAACAAAAAAGGAGGGTCGCTGATGTTCAATAAGGCTTGCGGATAATCGCCATCCGCCAGCGTGACAATATAATTGTTACTATCGCTGAGCCAAGCCAAGGTCGGTGCAAGTAATTCGTCGGCCACGCCCGCCACAATTTGTTGCGCAACATCGGACTTAACAATTGCTTTTAGGGAATGAGAAGAGGCGGTAAAAACCGCCTCTGCTGAGCCAAATTCCGTGAGTAAGCGGCGAATACCTTCACCGCCCAAGCCTCGAATCAAGCCTAGTGCGAGCCAAGCTTTTAACGAGACATCGTTACTCATGATTAAGGTGTTTGTACAACATCAAGTACTTGCACGGGCACTTTAGTTTCCATAATCAACGCGTAAGAAACTTTTTCAAATACGCGAAAAACAAACACTAAACCTGTTTTTTCATCTGGCAGAGTGTAATGCTCACCATCGTGTTTAACTTTTTGTCCTTTGCTGAGTAAGGCAAAAATATGACCTTTTTCGATGCCGTCGCGAGCCCCCTTGTTGAGGGTAATGATTGAATTTTGACCAGCTAAAGTTACGCCGCTGTAAATAGAAATGACGCTGGCCGTCATGTTGCTAGACGGTGCGCGAGGCACGTAGTTCATCGGTTCTTTAGCTTCTACGGCTAATAAACGATCGCCTTTGTTAATTTCTTGTTTAACTTTACGCGCTATTAAAGTGCTGACATCGCCAAAGCGTATCGCATCAGCTTCGCCTAAGTAAATAGCTTCACGACCGAGTTTTTCGTCTGTTTCGGGGTCAGTTAGCATCTTTCCAGGGCGGAGTACTTGCCATTTTTCACCCTGTTGTTCGGTCAAGCCAGCAGCGTAGGCTTTTTCGTCTTTACCTAAAATAACGCGACCTTCTTGTAAGGCAATAATTTTGGGTGTTTTATCCCAAGCTTCATCACCTAGAACTAAAGGTTGTGATAAAAATGGATCAATATCTTTGAATGAAATGCTGGTAATTGCATCGTGTTGTGAGGCACTGGCGCGAGCGCGAGGGGAGTATTTATCGGTATTGATATTTGCTGCGTCAGCGTCGCTGCCGCCGTCGGAGATAACACTTAATTTGCCAGAAGAGCGATCAATCATAACTACATCGCCTGGGTAAATCCAGTGTGGATCTTTGATGCTGACTTTGTTGATATTCCAAATGTTAGGCCACTTTAGTGGGTCTTTGTAGAATAATCCTGAAATACCCCACAAAGTATCGCCTTTCACCACAATATGACGATTCGGTGCATCAGAACGAATTTGCACTTCATCAGCGTGAGCCAACATGGGCAACAGGAAACAAATCAGCGATATAATCTTAGACATAAGACACCCCAGCAGAAGTCAAAAAGGAAAAACACAGTTGCTGTGTTCCATTAAATTCTGCATGTAGTTATCTAAATTAGCAAGCAATTCTGGAATTCGTATGGCCTTATTAAAAATTTTGCAATATCCCGATGCGCGCTTGCATACCGTGGCGCAACCCGTTCTATTGGTGAATGATGCCATCCGTATTTTTATCCATAATATGGCCGAGACAATGTACGCCGCACCAGGTGTTGGGCTGGCGGCTACCCAAGTCAATGTGCACAAACAAATTTTTGTCGCGGATATTTCCGAGTTACACGACGAATTGCGCGTGTTTATTAACCCGAAAATTATCGCCAGCAGTGGCGAGGAGCAATGCGAAGAAGGCTGTTTGTCGGTGCCGGGAATATATGAGACAGTAACGCGCTTTGAAAAAGTCACGGTGCAAGCCTTAAACGAACGTGGCGAGAGCTTCACGATTGTGGCGGATGGATTTTTGGCGGTGTGTTTGCAGCACGAAATGGATCATTTGCAAGGTCGCGTGTTCGTCGAGCATTTGTCGCAACTCAAGCAAACGCGCATCCGCGCCAAGTTGAAAAAACAGCAACGCGAAACGCTATGAGCGAAGTCACCTTGAGTGTTGCGCAGCCCTTAATTTAGAAAGCCCGCGTGAAAATAATTTTTGCAGGAACACCACAATTCGCCGCCGATGCTTTGGCGGCGATTTTGTCTGAACACCAAGTCGTTGCCGTCTTGACGCAGCCTGACCGCCCTGCTGGGCGCGGTATGCAGTTGACCGCCAGCCCCGTTAAGCAACTAGCGTTGCAACATGGCATTCAAGTGTTGCAACCGACTTCATTAAAAAATGCTGAAATTCAAGATGAGTTAGCGCACTTTAAAGCTGATGTGATGGTGGTCGCCGCATATGGGCTGATTTTGCCCAAAGCGGTGTTGGACATGCCGCGTTATGGTTGCCTGAACATTCATGCGTCGTTGTTGCCGCGCTGGCGTGGCGCAGCACCGATACAGCGCGCCATCCAGGCGGGCGATAAGGAGACGGGCATCACGATTATGCAAATGGATGTGGGGCTGGATACGGGTGCGATGCTGACGCGCCATGTCTGCGCGATTAGCGACAGCGATACCGCGAGCAGCTTGCATGACAAACTTGCCGAATTGGGAGCGACTGGCATCATCGCCGCGTTGCGCGATTTAGCCAATCTAACGACCGTCGCACAAGATGACGCGCTGGCGACTTATGCGGCGAAGTTGCTCAAAAGTGAGTCGCCGCTAGATTGGTCGCTGGATGCGCCAACGCTGGCGCGCACCGTGCGCGCGTTCAACCCCTTTCCCTTGTGCAACTTCAGCTTTAACCAAGCCGTGATTAAAGTCTGGCAAGCCAGCGCGCAACACGGCACAGGGGTTGCTGGGACAGTTTTGTCGCTCGATAAACTGGGCATCGTCGTGGCGTGTGGCAGCGGCGCGTTGCGCTTGGAAGTGTTGCAACGCCCAGGTGGCAAAGCCCAGCCCGCCGCACAATTTCTGCAATCTGTTCACATCAAAGTCGGCGATATGCTGACGGTAATCTAATATGCAAAACGTCCAACTCGCCGCCGCCCAAATCATCAAGCAAGTGATGGTCAACGGGCGCAATTTGAATCAAGTGTTGGAAAAAGAAATCAATGGCAAGACCGACTGGTCGGCTTCGCAGCGCGGTGCGATTCAAGATTTAAGTTATGGCACGCTGCGCTTTTATGGTCAGCTCAAAGAGGTGTTGGAGCTGTTGTTGCACAACCCTTTGACTGACGAACGGGTCGGTTATTTGTTGTTGGTGACGCTGTATCAGTTGCAATACAGCAAGGCCCAGCAGCATGTGGTGGTCGATCAGGCGGTGCGTGCGGCGCAAACCATACAGCCGCATGTGGGCGGCTTGGTGAATGCGATTCTGCGTAATTTTTTACGTCAGCAAGCCGAATTATTAAAGCAAGCCGAGCTGTCAGTAGAGGCGAAATTTAATCATCCCGCTTGGTGGGTTAAAGAGCTGCAAGTCCAGTATGGCGCGGCGAGCGAAGCAATTTTACAAGCAGGCAACACCCATCCTCCGATGACCTTACGCGTTAATTTGAGCAAAACCAGCATGGCGAAATATCGCGCGCTGTTGGCCGATCAAGGCATCGCTGCGGAGCAAGTTGGCGTGGCCGCGTTGCATTTGGCGCAGCCCGTCAACGTGGACAAAGTGCCAGAGTTTTTTGCGGGTTTGGTGTCGGTGCAAGACGCAGGCGCGCAACACGCCGCGCCCCTGCTTGATGTGAAATTTGGTATGCGCGTGTTGGATGCGTGCGCCGCACCGGGTGGCAAAACCGCGCATATTTTGGAAACCGCTGATGTGCGTTTAGTTGCGGTGGATAAAGACGGCAAACGTTTGCAGCGCGTGGTGGAAAACTTACAACGCTTGGAACTGAATGCGCGTTTGTTAGAAGGCGATGCAGCGCAGCCGAATGATTGGTGGGATGGTCAACTGTTCGACCGAATTTTGGCGGATGTGCCGTGTTCTGGCTCAGGCGTGGTGCGTCGTCACCCCGACATTAAATGGTTGCGCCGTCGCGAAGATTTGGCGGGTTTTGCCGCGCAGCAACTGGCGATTTTGCAAGCCTTATGGCCGACCCTGAAAGTAGGCGGGCGTTTGTTGTACGCAACCTGTTCGGTATTTAAGCAAGAAAACGAAGAGGTGATTGCGAAGTTTTTAGCGACTACTAAAAGCGTGCAACGCGTCGCGGTGACCTTGCCTGAAGGCTCAACGGGACAGCTCGTGCCGAATGCGCAACACGACGGCTTTTTCTATGCCTTGCTACACAAAACTGCTTAAATTCTTTCTCGCCTTACTGGGCGCGTTGATCTTGCTGGTCAGCAGTGCGCATGCGGATGGCATTAACGTCAACAACACTGAAATTCGGCTGAATGACGGGGCGTATCAGCTGCGCGCTAATTTTTCTATCAATCTTAATTACGCCGTGCAACAAGCCTTGTCGCATGGCGTGAACATTTATTTTGTCAGCGAATTTAGCGTGACGCGTTCGCGCTGGTATTGGCTGGATGCCGAAGTCGCGCACAGTGCGCAAACCAGCAAACTTTATTACAACGTGTTGACGCGCCAATATCGCATTTCGCGCGGCGCATTGTTCCAAAGTTTTGCCAGCTTAGATGACGCGCTGGCGGCGTTGCAGCGACAAACTTCGAGTTCGATTGCGCCTGAAGTGTTGGCTAAACGCGGCAGCTATGTGGCGAGTGCGCGGTTGCGTTTGGACATCGAGCAACTGCCGAAATTGTTGCAGGTGAATGCCTTGACGGGCAAAGACTGGGATTTGGATTCAGATAACTATCGTTGGGTGTTAAGCCCCGCCGATATACGTCCAACCGAGGCGGAATGATGAAATATGTCATTTTATTGAGCGTTATTCTTGGCAGTAGCTTGCTGTATTTGCTGTCGAGTAGCGGTGCCAATACACATAGTTTTTCGAGTCATTATTACGCTTTGTTGGTGCTGACAGGCTCGTTGGCGTTGGCGTTGGCGGGCTTAGTTGCTTATCAGTTTTGGCGCTTACGCAGCAAAATTAAAAACAATGTTTTTGGTGCGCGGTTGAGCTTGCGGTTGACCTTGTTTTTTATAGGCATTGCGGTGTTGCCTGGTATTTTGGTGTACGCCGTGTCGGTGGATTTTTTAGGTAAAAGCATCGAATCCTGGTTTGACGTGCGCGTTGAGAAGGCTTTGGAAGGAGGCTTGAATTTAGGCAAAAACAGCTTGGACAACAGCTTAAAAGTCCTGAGTAAGAAGACTCGTTTCATCGCCTTATTGCTCGCTGAAAAAGAGCCTGAAAAGCTCGCTGCGGATTTACAGCACTTAATTTTTGAGGGCGACTATCAGCAAGTCGTTTTGTTTAGTAGCAGCGGCAAGGTATTAGCTTCGGCTCGAAAAAATAAAGCGATTCCCATTGCCCAAATTGATGCGACGGTCCTGGCTGCGGTGCTGGCTCAGGGTGAGGCTGCGAGCATTGAAAGCGGCGCGCAACTTATTTTGCGTGCGCAGGCTCTGGTGCGACCGATTGCGCTGCCCGACACGCGCTATATTTTGCAATTTACCCAGGCGGTCGAGCCGCAAATTCAAGCGGATGCTGAAATGGTGCAAGCAGTCTATGGCGACTATCAGGCTCTAGTGTTGTCGCGCATCGGCTTGAAGCGTTTGTATGGCATTACGCTAACTTTGTCCTTGTTGGTCGTGTTGCTCACGGCGGTGTCGGCGGCATTTTTTATCAGCGAAAAAATAGGTGCTTCATTGGAGTCTTTAGCGGAGGGGACGCGCGCTGTCGCGCAAGGTGACTTTACGGGACACTACCCGGTTCGTAGCGGTGATGAGTTAGGCGCGCTAACGGGCTTGTTCAATCAGATGACGCGGCAATTGTTAGATGCAAAAAATGCCAGCGAAGCGCAGCAGCGGCAAGTGGAAAACACCAAGGGTTATTTGGAAAGCGTGCTGACGCATTTGTCATCGGGTGTGATTGGGTTGGATGAGACTTTCCATGTCCGTTCGGTGAACACCAGTGCGGCGCAGATTTTGGGTATTCCCTTGTTGGATATGCAGGAGCTTTCTTTGCTGGCGTTGGCTGAAAAGCATAGCTTGCTCAATTCATTTTGTCAGACCATTAAAAGCTCATTTGGCAGTGCCACGAATTTGGAGTGGCAGCAGCAATTGGAACGATTGAGTAAACAAGGCAATCAAATTTTATTGATGCGCGGTACGCAATTACCCAAAGCTTCAGGCGGTGGCTATGTGGTGGTGTTCGATGACATTAGTCATTTGTTGCAAGCAGAACGGCAAGCTGCTTGGGGCGAAGTCGCGCGTCGTTTGGCGCACGAAATTAAAAATCCATTGACCCCGATTCAGCTCTTTGCCGAACGTTTGCAATACAAGCTTGCACCGAGTTTGACAGGCGCAGACGCGCTGTTATTGCAACGCGCCACGCAGACGATTGTCAGCCAAGTTGCGGCCATGAAAAACATGGTGAGTGATTTTGCTAATTACGCGCGCGGCCCTGCGCTGAAATTAGTGCCGTTGGATTTGCATCAACTCGTCAAAGAAGCGGCCAGCTTGTACGAAGCGAATGCGCACGAAGTTCACCTTGACTTGCAAGCATCGCAGCACTGGATTAGTGGCGATGCCACGCGCTTGCGACAAGTGCTGCACAACTTGTTAAAAAATGCACAAGATGCTTTGCAGGATACGGCACTGCCGTTCGTTACCTTAAGCACCCACTCGCAAGCGGGACAGATTGTTTTGCAAGTTAAGGACAATGGTTTGGGCTTTGCGCCGCAAGCACTGGCGCGTGCTTTTGAGCCTTATATGACCACTAAAACTAAAGGGACGGGCTTGGGCTTGGCGATCGTGAAAAAAATTGTCGAAGAGCATGGCGGGCATATCAGCCTGGAAAATGAGCAAGGTGGTGGCGCGTGTGTCACGCTCGGCCTGCCTTGCATGACGGAGGCGTAATGGCACAGAAAAAAATTTTAGTCGTCGATGACGAAGTCGGCATACGCGAACTATTGGCGGAGATTTTGGCGGACGAAGGTTATCAAGTGCATCTCGCGGAAAATGCGGTTGAGGCGCGGGAGTATCGCAATCATCACGAGCCTGATTTAGTTCTGCTCGATATTTGGATGCCTGATACCGACGGCGTGACCTTGCTTAAAGAATGGGCGGAACAAGATTTATTGACCATGCCCGTGGTGATGATGTCGGGACACGGCACGATCGAAAACGCAGTCGAAGCGACGCGTATCGGCGCGGTAGATTTCTTGGAAAAACCGATAGGACTGCAAAAGTTATTAGGCACCGTGGCGCACGCAATTAGCACGGGTTTACCGCGTATCGCACCGCTTGCGGTCCCGGCCGAACATCATTTAACCGTGGCGATAGGCGGTGAAGAAAAGCAATACGTTTTGCCACTGGATTTGCCTATGCGCCAGGCGCGCGACTATTTTGATGCGATTTATTTGCAATATCATTTGCAAAAAGAAGACGAAAATATGAGCCGCATCGCGGAGAAGATAGGCATAGAACGTACTCATTTGTACCGAAAATTGAAGCAATTAGGTATTAAATTAAGTAAGAAGCCGCATTCCGACCCCAGCCAATAGCGCGTGATAAAACAGCCGTTTTTTATGCAAGGTTGCCCCAGTCGTCTTGCTGCGGCATAATCCTGCGTTTGTAATCTTTATAATTAACCTGTCTCGCAAGAGATGCTTTAGGAGGAACACCGTATGTCAGCAGCGCGCAATGTAACCCCACCAAAATTTAACGACATTACCGGCGCGATTCGTATGCTGGCAGTGGATGCCGTACAAAAAGCCAATTCAGGTCATCCTGGCGCGCCTATGGGCATGGCGGAAATCGCTGACGTATTGTGGAATCGTCACATGCGCCACAACCCAACGAATCCTAAGTGGGCGGATCGCGATCGCTTCGTGCAATCAAATGGTCACGGCTCGATGTTGATTTACGCGTTGTTGCATTTGACTGGCTACGACTTGCCGATGGACGAGTTGAAGCGTTTCCGTCAAATGCATTCCAAAACGCCGGGTCATCCTGAATACGGTTACACCGTAGGCGTGGAAACAACCACAGGCCCATTAGGCCAAGGGATTACCAACGCGGTGGGTTTCGCGATGGCAGAAAAACTGTTGGCGGCTGAATTTAACAAGCCAGGTTTGGATATTGTTGATCACAACACTTACGTGTTTTTGGGCGACGGTTGCATGATGGAAGGTATCTCGCACGAAGCGTGCGCACTGGCGGGCACTTGGGGTTTGGGCAAGCTGACGGCATTCTGGGATGACAACGAAATCTCGATTGACGGCCATACGCACGGCTGGTTTACCGACGACACCGCGAAGCGTTTTGAATCTTACGGCTGGCATGTGATTGCTAACGTGCAAGGTCACGATAGCGATGCGATTGAAGCGGCGATTCAAGAAGCTAAAAAAGTAATCGACAAGCCAACGTTGATTTGCTGCAAAACCATCATCGGCGCAGGTTCACCGAACAAGCAAGATAGCCACGATGTACACGGCGCAGCGTTGGGCGATGCAGAAGTTGCGGCAACCCGCGCGCACATCGGTTGGAACTACCCACCGTTTGAAATCCCAGCACACGTTTACAAAGCATGGGATGCCAAAGATAAAGGCGCGGCATTAGAAGCCGAATGGAATAAAAAATTCGCGGCATATAGCGCAGCGTTCCCTAAAGAGGCGGCTGAGTTTTTGCGTCGTAGCAAAGGCGATTTGCCAGCTGACTTCGCGGCACATGCAGCTAAAGTCATTGCTGACACGAACGCTAAAGGCGAAACCATCGCAACGCGTAAAGCCTCACAAAACGCGATCAACGCTCTGCAACCTGCGCTGCCAGAATTCTTGGGCGGCTCGGCCGATTTGACCGGCTCTAACTTGACTAACTGGGTAGGTGCGAAACACGTTTCAGGTAAATCAACGGGTAACTACATTAGCTACGGCGTGCGTGAATTTGGTATGTCACACATCATGAACGGCATGGCTTTGCATGGCGGTTTGCTGCCATTCGGCGGCACCTTCCTGATGTTCTCGGAATACGCACGCAATGCTTTGCGTATGTCGGCATTGATGAAACAGCGCGTGATTTATGTGTTCACTCATGACTCTATCGGTCTGGGCGAAGATGGCCCTACGCATCAACCTGTAGAACAAACTGCGACGCTGCGTTACATCCCTAACATGCAAGTTTGGCGCCCTTGCGACACCGTTGAGTCAGCCGTGTCTTGGGTCGCTGCGGTGGAGCGCACTGACGGTCCTTCGAGCTTGATTTTCAGTCGTCAAAATCTGCAATTCCAAAAACGTGACGAAGCGCAAATCGCCAACATCCGTAAGGGTGGTTATGTGTTGTCAGAAGCGGCAGATAAAGCACAAGCCATCATCATCTCAACTGGTTCAGAAGTTGATTTGGCAATCAAAGCGCAAGCCGTTTTAGCAGCCGAAGGTATCAATGTTCGTGTTGTGTCTATGCCTTCAAGCAACGTGTTTGACAATCAAGACCAAGCGTACAAAGACAGCGTGTTACCTCGCGGTATGAAACGCATCGCGGTTGAAGCGGGTGTGACGCACGGCTGGTACAAATACGTTGGTTTGGATGGCGCGGTAATTGGTATGGATTGCTTCGGTGAATCTGCGCCTGCGCCAGAGTTGTTCAAACATTTCGGCTTCACTGTTGACAATGTGGTTGCAACTGTGAAGAAAGTTATCGCAGCGTAAAGCTGCGTCGCGGCGCACGACCGCGCCGCCCCAATTTATTACTTAAACTTAGGAGCTTCAAGATGGCAAAGATTCGCGTAGGTATTAACGGCTTCGGTCGTATCGGTCGTATGGTGTTTCGTGCGGCCGCTAAAGATTTCCCAGAAATCGAAGTCGTGGCAATTAATGATTTGTTAGAGCCAGATTATTTGGCTTACATGTTGAAATACGACTCCGTACATGGTCGCTTTAACGGCGATGTGGCCGTTGATGGCAGCAACTTGGTGGTGAATGGCAAAACTATTCGTTTGACTGCGGAACGCGATCCAGCCAACTTGAAATGGAATGAAGCAGGCGTGGACATCGTGATCGAATGTACCGGATTCTTCTTGACCAAAGAAACTTGCCAGGCGCACATCAACGCGGGTGCGAAGAAAGTTGTTCAATCAGCACCTTGCAAAGACGACACACCAATGTTCGTTTACGGCGTGAACCACGATACTTACCAAGGCGAAAACATTGTTTCTGCTGCTTCTTGTACAACCAACGGTCTGGCACCAGTGGCTAAAGTGCTGAACGATGTGTTCGGTATCAAACGTGGTTTGATGACAACTGTTCATGCGGCAACTGCGACACAAAAAACCGTTGATGGCCCTTCAAACAAAGACTGGCGCGGTGGCCGTGGTATTTTGGAAAACATCATTCCTTCTTCAACTGGCGCGGCTAAAGCCGTTGGCGTGGTGATTCCAGAGCTGAACAAAAAGCTCACAGGCATGGCGTTCCGTGTACCAACTTCTGACGTGTCCGTAGTTGATTTGACGGTTGAGTTGAACAAGCCAGCGACTTACGCTGAAATTTGTGCGGCGATGAAAGCCGCTTCAGAAAGTGGCCCTTTGAAAGGCGTGTTGGGTTACACCGACGAGAAAGTGGTTTCGACTGATTTCCGTGGTTGCCCACAACCTTCAGTGTTCGATGCTGAAGCGGGTCTGGCACTTGATCCTACTTTCGTTAAAGTGGTGGCTTGGTATGACAACGAATACGGCTACACCTGTAACCTGATGCGTTTGGTTCGCCATATTGCTTAAAGGCTGAAAGTGGTAAGTGGACGGCAGGTCGGTGGGGAAACCCGCTACACCGCTGCTTCGACTTTCCACTTACGACTTTCCACTTACCAAATAATTAGGGAGTAAAAAATGGCTGTAATTAAGATGACTGATTTGGATCTCAAGGGCAAGCGTGTCCTGATTCGTTCAGATTTGAATGTGCCGGTTAAAGACGGCAAAGTAACTTCGGACGCGCGTATTACTGCGTCCATGGCGACCATTAACGCAGCAGTTAAAGCTGGCGCAAAAGTGATGGTGACGTCGCATTTAGGTCGTCCCGAAGAAGGCGTTTACTCAGAAGAAAACTCACTCAAACCTGTTGCGCATGTCGTAGCAGACAAGTTGGGCAAGCCAGTACGTTTGGTTAAGGACTGGACGAATGGCGGTTTTTCAGTGGCGGATGGCGAAGTGGTGTTGTTGGAAAACTGCCGCTTCAACGTGGGCGAAAAGAAAAGCACCGATGAGTTGGCAAAAAAATACGCGGCTTTGTGCGATGTGTTCGTAATGGACGCATTCGGTACAGCGCATCGCGCCGAAGCTTCAACACACGGCGTGGCAAAATTTGCACCTGTGGCGGCGGCGGGCGTGTTGTTGGTGGAAGAACTCGACGCGCTGACTAAAGCGTTGTTGAGCCCTGCGCGTCCAATGGTGGCGATTGTCGGCGGTTCTAAAGTATCAACAAAATTGACCGTATTGGAATCGTTGTCGGAAAAATGCGAGCAATTGGTGGTGGGCGGCGGGATTGCCAACACCTTTTTGAAAGCGACAGGTCACCCAGTGGGCAAGTCTTTGTGTGAGAACGACCTCGTGCCAACGGCACAGGCTTTGATCGCTAAGATGACCGCTCGCGGCGCGACTATTCCGATTGCAACGGATGTAGTGGTTGGTACAGCTGCCCCATTCTTGCCGGGCAATGAAAACACGCCTGCGATTTTGAAAGATGCTAAGGATGTGGCTGATGACGAAATGATTTTCGATATTGGTCCTAAGTCGGCACAAGAAATCGCTGACATCATTATGAATGCAGGTACGGTGGTGTGGAACGGTCCTGTTGGCGTATTTGAATACGACCAATTTGGCGAAGGCACGAAGACGATTGCGATGGCGATTGCCAACACCAAAGCGTTTACTTTAGCGGGCGGCGGCGACACCATCGCGGCAATTCAAAAGTACAACATCTACGATAAAATTTCTTACATCTCCACCGCTGGTGGCGCATTTTTGGAATTCTTAGAGGGCAAAACTTTGCCAGCGGTCGAAATTCTCGAACAACGTGCCAATCAATAATTAGAAAGACTCACATGCTGCGTAGAACCAAAATAGTAGCAACCCTAGGCCCTGCTTCAAGCAGCCAAGCTGTGTTAGAAAACATGATTCGTGCGGGTGTCGATTTAGTCCGCATGAACTTCTCACACGGCTCAGCCGCCGACCACATGAAGCGTGCTGACACTGTGCGTGCAGCGGCGAAAGCTGTCGGTCGTACCGTCGGTATTTTGGCGGATTTGCAAGGGCCAAAAATCCGCGTACGCAAATTTGAAAATGACAAAATCATCTTGAACAAAGGCGATTCATTCATTCTCGATGCGGCTATGGACGGCTTGGGCAATCAACACCGTGTCGGTCTGGATTACAAAGAATTGCCGAATGACGTAGAAGTCGGCACGGTGTTGTTGTTAAACGATGGCATGTTGGAATTTCACGTTACCGGCGTTAAAGGTACGGAAGTTCACGTTGTCGTGGTGCGCGGCGGTGTGTTGTCGAACAACAAGGGTATCAATCGCCAAGGCGGCGGCTTAACTGCGCCCGCCTTGACCGAAAAAGATAAAGAAGACATCAAAACAGCGGCCTTGATTAACGCTGACTATTTGGCGGTGTCTTTCCCGCGCACTGGCGACGATATGCGTATGGCGCGTGAGTTGATGATTGCTGCGGGCGGCAAGAGTTTGTTGATGGCGAAAATCGAGCGTGCAGAAGCGATTCCCGTGTTGGCCGACATCATCGACGCGTCGGATGCCATCATGGTGGCGCGTGGCGATTTGTCGGTTGAAGTGGGTGATGCCGCTGTGCCAGGTTTGCAAAAGAAGATGATCAAAATGGCGCGCGCTAAAAACCGTTTGGTGATTACCGCGACGCAAATGATGGAGTCAATGATTACCAATCCTATTCCAACTCGCGCTGAGGTTTCTGACGTGGCGAATGCGGTGTTGGATGGTACGGATGCGGTGATGTTGTCAGCCGAAACTGCGGTTGGTGATTACCCAATAGAGACCATAGAAGCGATGGCGCGGATTTGTTTGAGTGCTGAAAAAGAGCTCGAAACTCATGCGCATGTGATGCACGCTGTGCCAGAAAAATTCACCCGCGTGGATCAATCTATCGCCATGTCAGCTTTGTATGCCGCGACGCACTTGAAAGTTAAGGCGATTGTTGCCTTAACTCAATCAGGTTCAACGGCGTTGTGGATGTCACGCACCAATGCCGGCGTGCCGATTTTCGCCTTGACCCCTGCGGCGGCGACTTTGAGCAAGGTCACTTTGTTCGGCGGCGTGCATCCGATTGCCTTTACCATTTCGTCTAAAGATCACTCGCAAACGTTGCGCGATGCCGAAGACGAATTGGTGCGTTTGAAACTCATCAAAGAAGGCGACTTAATCGTAATGACAATCGGTGAAGCGGTTGGTCAAACTGGCCATACCAACACCATGAAAATCGTTAAAGTAGGCGAGCATCGTAAATAATTCGTATCAATCTAGTAGCAATACTTTTAATCTTTAGGAGAAAAAAATGGCTTTAGTATCTTTGCGTCAACTGCTCGATCACGCAGCAGAAAATAGCTACGGCTTGCCAGCGTTCAACGTGAACAATCTGGAACAAGTTAAAGCAATCATGGAAGCGGCTGATAAAACTAACAGCCCAGTCATCATGCAAGGTTCAGCAGGTGCGCGTAAATACGCAGGTGAAGCGTTTTTGCGTCACTTGATTGAAGCGGCAGTTGAAGCGTATCCACACATTCCGGTCGTGATGCACCAAGATCACGGCGCATCGCCAGCGGTTTGTATCAACGCGATTAAATCAGGATTTTCTAGCGTGATGATGGACGGCTCTTTGGAAGCGGATGCAAAAACACCGTCTTCATTCGCTTACAACGTGGACGTAACGCGTCGCGTGGTAGAAATGTCGCACGCAGTGGGCGTTTCGGTTGAAGGCGAATTGGGCTGTTTGGGTTCGCTCGAATCAGGTCAAGGCGAAGCTGAAGATGGTCACGGCGCTGAAGGCGTATTGAGCCACGATCAGTTGTTGACTGACCCAGAAGAAGCGGCAGAATTCGTGCGTCAAACGGGCGTAGATGCGTTGGCAATTGCCATCGGTACCTCACACGGCGCGTATAAATTTACCAAGCCACCTACTGGCGATACATTGGCAATCAGCCGCATTAAAGAAATCCACGCGCGTATTCCTAACACGCATTTGGTCATGCATGGTTCGTCTTCAGTGCCACAAGAGTGGCTGAAAATCATCAACGAATTCGGCGGCGACATGAGCGAAACTTATGGCGTGCCAGTTGAAGAAATCGTTGAAGGTATCAAACACGGCGTGCGTAAAATCAACATCGATACCGATTTGCGTATGGCATCAAGCGGTTCGGTGCGTCGTTATCTGGCACAAAACCCGAAAGACTTTGATCCACGCAAATTCTTGGCCGTTTCAACCACCGCAATGCGCGACATCTGTATCGCACGTTACGAAGCATTTGGTGCCGCAGGTCAAGCGGGCAAAATCAAACCAATCTCTTTGGAAGCGATGGCAAATCGTTACGCTAAAGGCGAATTGAAAGCGATTATTAAGTAAGCTTCATTAGCATGATTAAGAAGGCGGCGTATAGCCGCCTTTTTTTCGTCCCAATTTTTTGTTTCAGCCACCTTACCGCCTATCTGCAAACTGACCGCCAGTAAGGTAACTCCAGCCGAATATCGGTAAGGCATTGCATCGTTGAAGCAAGTCGCTACGATGCAGTCCGTGAATTTTAAGAGCGAATCGTGATGAAAATTACTAAGCAACAACGCGGTGTAACACTGCTAGAACTGATGATAGTCGTTGCGATTGTCGGGATATTTGCGGCTATCGGGATGCCCAGTATGACCAGCATGGTTAACAGCAATCGCTTAAATGCCGCACGCGGTATTTTATTAAGTGATCTTAATCTAGCGCGTAGTGAAGCCATTAAACGTAACGCACGCGTTCTGGTGTGCAGTGGCAATTTGACGAACGGCTGTACCAACCAAGCAGCATGGGCTGCAACGGGCTGGGTGGTTTGCTATGACATGGATAAAGATGGTGCCTGTGATGCCAACACAGCGAGCAATCCCAATCCATTTATGGTGAGGGGCGCATTAGCGGGGACAATAGCCATAACGGGACCGACTACACCTGTGGCATATCACCCAATAGGCTCGGTTACGAGCGCAGCAAATTTTGTTGCGCAAGGTCAATGGAGCGGTGCGCCAGCGGCAAAAACGATTGCAATCGCAATGACTGGATTTGCGACGGTTAAATAAAGGTGAATGTCATGAAAAAAATGAATGCTGATTTTGCTCGGCAACGAGGCTTTTCAATGATGGAGATTTTGGTCACTTTGGTGATTGTTGCTGTTGCGTTGTTAGGTACTGCTGGGCTGCAAGCACATGCTTTGAAAATGGTTAAAGGCAGTGAGTTTCGTAATCAGGCCATTTTCTTAAGCTCGGACATTGTGGAGCGGATGGAAGCTAATAAAGTAGAGGCTGTGGCGGGTAATTATGTAGTTGCGGCGGGTGTTGGTGTTGCTAGCACGACTTGTGTCACGGGTGCTTGTGCGGGTGCAGAATTAACCGCATACGATTTAGCTAACTGGCAAGCGGCAGTGGCTGCATTACCAAGTGGCAGAGGTTCAATAACGCTTACAACCGCAGGCAATCCAGCAACTTATACGATACTTGTGTCTTGGATTGATCGCGCTACCAATCAATCCTCTACCGGTGCAGTGAATGCTGGTAAAGGTGAAACCTTCTCTGTAACCAGCACCAAAATGATACGCAACTAATCCTGCTTAGACTGAATCGAGAGTGACATGACCCCTAAAAAAACTAAGCAGCATCGCCTTATCGGTGGATTCAGCTTAATCGAGATGATGATAGCGATGACTATCGGCTTAATGATAATTGGCGCATTGACAGCCGTTATTATTAGTGCTGGTAGTACAGGTAAAGCCAATGACCGGAACTCAGAGCTACAAACTAATGGGCGTTATGCGTTGGATGCCCTAAAGCGCGACATTCAGTTAGCGGGTTATTACGGATTAACGGGTCGCGGCGTAATCGGTCAGGTAATTGATATTGGTGCGAACGACTGCTACGCATTTTTTGCAAGTAATTTAAGTCAGCGTGTCTGGGGTAGCAATGATGGCGTGAACACTTTCGCCGCTAAGTGCATTCCTGCCGCACGTTATGCTGGTAGTGACATTCTCGTTTTGCGTTATGTCAGCTTGGAGTCTGCACCGTCAACGGATACACAAGCTACGCCTGGATTTAACACTGCGGGTATGTTGTATTTTCGATCAGCTTTTGGTCTGAGTGCGCTTTATCAGGCTCCTGCCGTACCCTACCCCACCTTAGCTGCCACGCCGCAAAATGATCATCGTGTCGAAGTTCATATTTACTATGTCAATCCCAATAGCGTTGGCGCAGATGGCATCCCTTCTTTGCATCGCGTGATGTTTGATGCAACGGGCAATATGTTGGATGAACTGGTGGTGAGTGGAGTGCAAAATATGCAGGTGCAATATGGCGTAAGTGATGCAGCGGGTGTAACCCAGTACTTTGATGCACACAAGGTGAATACGGGTGTGGCGGAGGCAACAGACTCTATTACACCTGTGGTTGATTCCACAGGGCGAACATTGAGTCCGCCAAACCCCTGGGGAAAAGTTAACGCACTGCGAATTTGGTTGTTGGTGCGCAACTCAACGCCAGATAAAGATGCTTATACCGACACGAATACTTATACCTTAGGTGATCAAACGCTGGCCGCTGCAAAGGATCGCTACCGTCGCCAGTTATTTTCCTCAACTATACAATTGCGTAATTAAATCATTATGAAAATCTATCGTTTGAATAAGGAAAAGCAAGCGGGGGCGACCTTAGTGGTGGCTTTGATTGCGCTCATCGTGTTAATGATTTTGGGGGTGGCAGGCGTGATTACGGCGAATACTCAACTCAAGATGGCGGGCAATTTACAGTTTGAGAACCTAGCAAAGAATCGAGCTGAAAATCAAATTGCAATTGCAGAGCAGTACTTGATGG
>JBJORQ010000020.1:0-23334 GCA_046049345.1 Pseudomonadota bacterium
CTCAATAAATGGCTGCGCAGTTCATCGTCGCGATGATTAAAACTCGCCAACATGCCGCGCCATTGCAGCACTTCATGCACGCTCAAGCTTGCGGCGTTAGGCAAGCTGGCTTGTACTTGCGCATTCCACTGGCTGAGTTTTTGCAATAAGGTTTGATTGAGTTCGATGCCGTTGGTGATATTGCGCGCCGTATAGTTGATGCGACATTCGACTTTGCCGCGTTGTAATTGCGTGGCGAGTAATTCGCGTAACGCGCCTTCAAAGCCACGTAATTCATCGGGCATACGCAGTTGTATATCGAGGTAGCGATGATTGACGGCGCGTAATTCGACACTCAGCGAGCCGCCTACAAATTCCGCGTTGGTGTTTGCGTAGCCCGTCATGCTAAGTATCATTTTTGCCTCTGGAAGTGTGATGTGGGTCATCGCCTGAATAAAAGGCTGTGCGGCGGGCGCGCATTATATTACGATTGCGCCCCTTTTCGAGTGGTTAAGCACGCTTTCCTGTGTCGTTCATGAAATTTTCCGTCCATCAAGCCAGCCTCATTGGCGACCGTAAATATAACCAAGATCGCGTGGCGTTTGCCTATAGTCAACACGCGCTGCTATTGGTATTGGCGGACGGCATGGGCGGTCATTCGCATGGCGAATTGGCGGCGAGTATCGCGATTGAGACTCACATCGAGTTGTTTTCTCTACATGGCAATCAAGTCTTTGCTGAGCCACAGCGGTTCGTCACTGAAACCATGCAAGCGGCGCATCAACGCATCATGCAATTGCCGAACGATAAAAATGTGGGTTTCCCGGGTACAACGTGCGTTGTTGCGTTAATCCAAAATGATGTTTTGTATAGCGCGTATGCCGGTGATTCGCGCTTGTATGTGTTACGCGATGAAACGGTTTTACACAAAACGCGCGATCATTCCATGGTGCAGCAATGGGTGGATTGGGGAGTGATTTCGGTCGAAGAGGCGCGTGTACATCCGCGTCGCAATCAAATCACCAACTGTTTAGGCGGCATTGAAGACATGTTTTATTCCGAGTCTTGCGCGCCGCAGCCATTACGTGATGGCGATCGCGTTTTGTTGTGTAGTGACGGCTTATGGGGGCCATTCGAGGATAGTGAAATTGCAGTCGGTCTCGCTGAGGTAAATTATGCCCAGCTCAATATGCTCATGCTCCGTGCGCATCAACGCGAAGAAGGTCATTCCGATAACATCACGGGTGTCGCCTTGGCGTGGGGAGAACCGCAAGACGACAATGCCACCGAGCAAGTAGTGAGTACCGTGCTAGAGATTGCTTAAAGAAACTAGTCGCGACTAGCTGGTAGCGCCCCCAAACTAACAAACAGCCTGTTGAACTCCCAGCGCACTCGCTACCGCCAACCTGCTATTCGCTAATAGCACTTTCTCACTCACCACTAACTATTTTTCTTATGCGCCCAAGTTCCCGTCAGCCCAATCAACTCCGCGATATTCGTATCACCCGCCACTACACCAAACATGCCGAAGGCTCGGTACTCATCGAGTGCGGTGATACCAAAGTCATTTGCACTGCCAGCGTGGAAGAGCGTGTCCCGCCACATAAAAAAAGCTCAGGCGAAGGGTGGGTCACTGCCGAATACGGCATGTTGCCGCGCTCTACTGGCAGCCGCATGAGCCGCGAAGCCGCCAAGGGCAAACAGTCGGGTCGTACCCAAGAAATTCAACGTTTAATTGGGCGCAGCTTGCGCGCCGTGGTCGATTTGAAAAAGCTCGGCGAGCGCACCATCCAGATTGATTGCGACGTAATTCAAGCCGATGGTGGCACACGCACCGCCAGCATCACCGGCGCGTATGTCGCGCTGCACGATGCCGTGACTGGCTTGCTGGCTAAGGGTTTGCTTGCTGAATCCCCGCTTAACGATTTTATCGCCGCGATTTCGGTGGGTATGTATGAAGGTACACCTGTACTGGATTTGGACTACGTTGAGGATGCCGCGTGCGACACCGATATGAACGTGGTGATGCTGGGCAGCGGACATTTCGTCGAAGTGCAAGGCACGGCGGAAGGTCATGCGTTTTCGCGTGACGAGATGAATGCGTTGCTGGATTTAGCCCAGGGCGGCATTGCTGATTTAATCAAAAGGCAGCGCGCGGCGTTGGCGAAATAACCATATTTTTCTTTAAAGAAAAGCGAAACATGAAAAAACTGGTCATCGCATCTAACAACCCCGGCAAGCTACTTGAGTTTCAAACCTTGCTTGCGCCACTGGGCATCGAAGTGGTGACACAAGCGCAACTCGGCATCAAAGAAGCCGAAGAGCCGCATTTAACCTTTATCGAAAATGCCTTAGCCAAAGCGCGCCATGTCAGCCTTGAAAGTGGTTTGCCCGCACTAGCCGACGATTCTGGTATTTGTGTGAATGCCTTGAAAGGCTTGCCTGGCGTAATTTCGGCGCGTTTTTCAGGATTGCCGAGCAATGACGAGCGCAATAACAAAGCCTTGTTGCAAGCCATGCAACTCCACACTGACCGTCGCGCGCATTACGCCTGCGTGCTGGTGCTGATGCGTTCCGCAGGTGACGCGCAGCCGCTGATTGCCGAAGGCCAATGGCACGGCGAAATCGCCCGTGAGCCGCGCGGCACAGGCGGCTTCGGCTACGACCCACTGTTCTGGTTGCCAGGCTTAAACAAAATGAGCTCGGAATTGTCGCGTGAAGAAAAAGATGCGATGAGTCATCGAGGTAAAGCGATGCGGGAGTTACTCGACAAAATGAAATCGTAAGAGCGTATGGTCGCCCAACAAAATCCCACATGATTATTCATCCGCGACAACCCACTTTGCCTACCTCGAGCACCTTGACCTTCAAGGCGTTACCGCCGTTGTCGTTGTACATCCATATACCTTGGTGCGTGAAAAAATGTCCATATTGCGACTTTAATTCGCATGAGGCGCGCACCGGTGGCGGAGTTTCTGCTGAACTGGAAAAGCAATATGTCGCCGCCCTCGTACGCGATTTGGAAATGGCGTTGCCGCAAATTTGGGGGCGTAAGGTTTATACGGTATTTTTTGGTGGTGGTACGCCTAGCTTATTGAGCGGGGCGGCGATAGCGGAAATTCTGCGCAATGTGCGTATGTTGTTGCCTTTAGATTTGAGTGCGGAAATTACTTTAGAGGCAAATCCTGGGACGGTAGAAGCCAGTAAGTTCGCGGCGTTCCGCGATGCGGGTGTAAACCGTTTGTCGATGGGAATTCAGAGTTTTAACGATGGCCATTTACAAGCCTTGGGGCGCATTCATAACGCTGATGAAGCGCGTCGCGCCATCGCAATCGCGCAAGATCATTTTGATAATTTCAATCTTGATTTGATGTATGCGCTGCCTAATCAAACTTTGGAACAAGCCTTGCACGATGTGCGCAGCGCGTTAAGTTTCGCGCCTAAACATTTGTCGTGTTATCACCTCACGCTAGAGCCGAATACTTTATTTCATCGCAATCCACCCAGCTTGCCAGACGATGATGCGAGCAGCGATATGCAGCAAAGTATCGAAACTTTATTAGCGGAAAATGGTTATGAACATTACGAAACTTCGGCATTTTCCAAGCCCAATCAGCGTGCTAAACACAATCTCAATTATTGGAAATTTGGCGACTATTTAGGCATAGGCGCAGGCGCACATTCCAAGCTGAGTTTCCCTGACAAAATCATCCGCCAAGCGCGCTACAAACAGCCTCTAGCCTATATGCAGCAAGTATCGCAAGGCGCGCCGATACAAACCGAAAATCAAGTGACGCGCGCAGAAATCCCGTTTGAGTTTATGCTTAATGCGCTGCGCCTGAACGAGGGATTTGACGCGACGTTATTTAGTGAGCGCACTAGCTTGTCTTTGCTGGCGATTCAGCGTGAATTGAATGATGCGGAGGTGCGGGGATTGTTATTTCGCGACCACCAACGTATCGCGCCGACAGCACAAGGACAACGCTTTTTGAATGATTTGTTGGAGATATTTTTGGCATAAAAAAGCGCGCTGACTAATCAGCGCGCTTTTTTATCGGCTAGATAACTATTGCTGTGTGCAATCGCCTATAAATTGCTTCCGTTCTTTACCCTTTAACTTTTTAAGTTGGGCTTGTTGCGCACAAGATTTTTTATTATTTGTTGTGGCTTGCTCGCGCGCGGGGCCATCCGATTTTTTGATAGCGACTTGCGCATGATGTGTGATGGGTGCTGTGTTTGCTGGGCGATTGCGTGCTGCTTTCTGTGCTGCTGTCGCAGCATCATTCCTGTTCATGCATTCGCTGATGTAATTAGGTTTAGTTACGCCATCGTGCTTCATGTTTTTTTCATTTTGGGCGCAAGTTTCTTGTTTCTTCTGTTGCGCGACAGCATGAACATTGGCGGGTAAGCTGACTTGTTCTAAACAACTTTTTAGGAACTCGTGGCGTGTTGAAGGCTTAATTTGTTTGCTTTTGTTTTCGCAGTCTTGGCCTGTTTGCGCCGTTACATTGAGAGAAAAAAATAAGCAGGCTAATATAATAATATGTTTCATTTTTGACAGTGTCTTGTAATTTGAGTGGGCGAACAGTGTAACCGCATCAAAAATTAAAGAACAGATGCTTGAATAACTAGACTGTGTGATTAAGTCACTCACTTCATGCAAGTTTTTGGGCGTTATGTGGATGCAACTTCGGATGAGAAAATACTTGTGCAAGACCTCCTTACTGTTTGACTTGTCAGCACTTTTCAACTTATAGTCAATGCATGGAAAATCAACTGCATGCACTCGAAACTAAACTGACTCAGCTTATTACGATTAGTACACAACTGCGTGCTGAGAATCATCAACTGCGCCAAGCACTTGCTCATGCACAAAGCCTGAATCGTGTCATGAGCGACAATATGAATGTTGCTAGTTCGCGCTTGGAAAGCATTCTTCTTAATTTGCCGGATGACCTGCCATGAGCGACGTAATTAAAACATTAGATATCAAACTATTAGATCGTGAGTTACGCGTCGCTTGCCCAGAAGAAGAGCGTGGCGAGTTACTGGATGCCGTTGCTTATTTAGACAACAAAATGCGTGAGATTCGTGATGCTGGAAAAGTTGCTAGCACGGAACGTATCGCGCTGATGGCGGCACTTAATATCACCCACGAATTACTCCGCACTAAAGTCGGACGCGGATTTGATTTGGCGGACTTTACGCGTAGAATGACCGCTATGCAGGAAGCTATAGATGCGGCTTTAGCCGAACAAGACACGCTGTTTTAGAGTTGTTCCCCTGCGGTGTTGGTGATTCATCATTCTCTGAACCAATAAGCTCTGCTTAAGGTTGCAACTTTTACCGTCGCTGTTGTGGATGTCCCTCGTGGATGACCCTGATGCGACTTAGACGCAACCCACTTGAACCCAGGTTCAAGATTTGAATCACTGGCACAGGCAGGGGGCTTTTTTCTAATGCGACCTTTACGAGGTCGCATTTTTTTCGTGACGGCATAAGGGATAAGCACATGCGTTATTGGTTAATGAAATCCGAACCGGGCGATGTCAGCATTGACCATCTCGCCAGCTTTCCTGAACAAACTGTGGCTTGGTATGGGGTGCGCAATTATTTGGCGCGTAATTTTATGCGCGACCAAATGACCGTTGGCGATGGCGTGTTGTTTTACCACTCGAATTGCAAAGTGCCAGGCATTGCGGGCATTGCCAAAGTGAGCAGCGTTGCTTATCCCGATGCAACTCAGTTTGATAAGCAGAGCAAATACTTCGATGAAAAAGCTACGCAGGAAACTCCGCGCTGGTTCAATGTTGATGTGCAGTTAGTGAAAAAAATTACGCATATTTCGCTGGATGAAATGCACCAGCATGATGCATTGGCAAACATGCGCACTTTGCAGCGCGGCAATCGTCTGTCGATTACGCCTGTTGATCCTGCTGAATGGAAATATATTCTAGGAAATTTGGTGCGCGACTGAAATGGAATGGTATGTCGCCTATCTGCTGCTGGGCGCGTTGGTGGGATTCTTCGCGGGACTGTTTGGTATCGGGGGCGGTTTGTTGCTCGTGCCAGTGTTAAGTTTTTTATTTGAAGCGCAGCACTTAGCGGGTGATAACAATTTACATTTCGCGCTCGGCACCGCGATGGCGGCGATTCTTTACACCGCCGCAGCGAGTGCTCATGCGCATCAGCAGCGCGGCGCAGTGAATGCGCTAGTAGTACGCGCTATGACGCCAGCTTTACTGGCGGGGACGTTGTTTGGCACGCTGTTAGCGACACAAATTTCGCCGCGTTACATCACCTTGTTTTTCGCGCTCTTCGTTTATTGCGCCGCCGCGCAAATGCTGCTCGCGTTCAAGCCTAAGCCCTCGCGCCAACTGCCCAGTCGAACAGGGTTAAGTTTCGTGGGTGTAGGCATCGGTGCGATTAGCTGCTTGGTGTCGATAGGCGGTGGCACGCTGAGTGTGCCGTATTTGGTGTGGCATAACGTGCCGTTCAAACACGCGATCGGCACGTCGGCAGCACTAGGATTTCCTATCGCCTTAGGCGGTACAGTGGGCTATATCGTGACGGGTTTAGCGTTAGAGCATGCACCCAGCGGTGCGTTGGGCTTTATTTATTTGCCCGCCTTTTTCCTGCTTGCGGCGGGAAGTTTGTTCACCACTCCGCTGGGGGCAAAAGCCGCGCATCGTTTGCCGCTGAAATGGTTGCGCCGCACGTTCGCTGTGTTACTGGTGCTGTTGGCGAGCAAAATGTTGTTTAAAGCCTTAAGTTAAAACAGGGCGCGTACAGGCTTTTAATTTTTGTAATTGACAGGGTTGAAATGCAGCCTGTATAAACCCAACCGCATCTTCAATCTGAAATGCAAAACTTTTCAACCACTCAGGGAGCAAACATGAAAAAGATTATCACGGTCATTTCTTTGGTTTTAGCTTTACCAACAGCAGCATTGGCAGGGCAAGATAACGTCGGCGGTTGCGGCTTAGGTTCGATGGTATTTAAAGGCCAGTCAGGCATTGCACCGCAAGTGTTGGCGGTGACAACGAATGGTACGTCAGGCAATCAAACTTTCGGCATTTCGACAGGCACATTGGGTTGTACGCAAGACGGTACGGTGCGTTCAGCGATGAAAACGGCTTTGTTTATTGAAACCAATAAACAACAATTGGCGCGTGACATGTCGGTTGGTAGTGGTGAAACACTGGCTTCTTTGTCGCACTTAATCGGTATTGAAGCGAAAGATCAAGCGGCGTTTAATCGCGTTGCCAAAGATAACATGGCGAGCATTTTCAGCAGCGAGAGCGTGGCAACCGAGCAAGTTGTGGCTTCATTGCGCGCAGCGTTAGCCGCTGATACACAGTTGTCGCATTATCAAACCGCGCTGTAATTTTTTAGCGGTTTAACCAAGCCCCAGTAGTCGAACTACTGGGGCTTTTTCTATCCCAAATTTCTGACTATGCGCTCCATTCTAATTTTGCTGTGCTGCGCTTTCTCCTTCGGCGCGCAGGCGGTCGTTGATACGATTTATCTCGCTGAGTTACAGGCGCAGTCACGTCAAATGAAGCTGGCGCAGCGGGTCGAGTGGCGCAAGTTATTGCATCATGTGCCGCGTGTATTTGCGGCGGGCGAGCAAGGCCTGATTGATAGCTCTGGCTTTTATTTGGCCGCCACAGGCAAGGGTGATGCGCAAGCCGAGTTGGACGCGACCTTGGCGAGCTTTTATGCCGACACCTTGGAAAGCAATGAAATCCAGCATCCGCAATGTGCGTTGGTGGCGCGTTATGCTTGGCTGAATAGCCAGTTAAAGTTTGACGCGGCACGTTTACCGCCGCGTACTTGCCCACGCTTTGAGCAGTGGCGCGCCACCTTAAACCCGGCGGGGTTGACCTTAATTTTTGCCTCGGCGTATTTGAATAGTCCGTCCTCGATGTACGGGCACACCTTATTGCGAGTGGATGCCAAAGACCAAGATGAGCACACGCGTTTATTGGCATACGCGGTGAATTTTGCGGCGAATACGCAAGAGACGAATGGCTTAGCGTTTGCCGTGAATGGCTTGTTTGGCGGCTATGCAGGGGCGTTTGCGATGTTGCCGTATTACGCCAAAGTGCGCGAATACAGTGATGCGGAAAATCGCGATATTTGGGAATATCGCTTGAATCTAAGTGATGCTGAACTTAACCGCGTGTTGATGCACGCCTGGGAATTAGGGCCGCATTATTTCGATTATTTTTTCTTCGATGAAAACTGTTCATACCATTTATTAGGCTTGCTGCAAGTGGCGCGTCCAGAGTTTGCTTTCACCGATGCGTTTCGTTGGGGCGCGATTCCTGCCGATACCGTGCGCGCGATTATTAGCTATGAAAATTTAGCCCAGCCGCCTGTCTATCGTCCCGCGCAAACCACGCTATTACGCCAGCAATTAGATGCGATGAATGCTGATGAGCGGGCGCAAGTGGCGCGCATTAGTCAGGGCGAATTGCATGAGATGGCATTAGGCAGTTTTACGTTGGCACGGCATGCGGCAGTGTTAGAAACCAGCTTGGATTATGTCAACTATCGTCGCGCCAGTGGCAAGCGCGATGTCGCCGATGCGGGTAACTGGGCGCGCCAATTACAAATGCAGCGCAGTCGTTTAGATTTCATTACGCCTGAGTTGAACACCCCTGCACCGCGCACTCAGCCTGAGTTAGGGCACGCCTCGTCGCGGGTCAGTATGGCGACGGGGCAGCGCGACAAACAGGCATTCCAACAGCTAGAAGTGCGCGCCACTTATCACGATTTGCTCGATCAAGATGCGGGTTTTGTGCGTGGTGCGGCGATTGAGTTTTTTAGCCTAGCGGTGCGCCACGATGCTGCGACGACGCGGGTTGAGCGGCTGATGCCCGTCAGCATCGTGTCGCTTGCGCCGCGCGATGAATTTTTCAGTGCGCCATCTTGGCAGATTGCGGGCGGTTGGCAACGCGTCAAAGCCATCGGCGGCGGTGAACCGCTGGCTTTGGTATTGGACGGCGGCATGGGCGGTGCTTGGAGCAATCCGTCGAATAGCGTGTTGAGTTACAGCTTGCTGAATGTGAGCGCGCGTGGATATGGCGATTTGCAACACGGGTACGCGCTGGGGCTGGGGGCGAGTGTGGGCAGTTATGTCGATGTGAATGCGGCGTGGCGCGCGCATCCGTATGCGCAAGTGGTGCGTTACGCGGCGGGGCAAACCGATAGTGTGTGGCGGTTAGGGCTACAACATAGTGTTGCCTTGCGGCGCGATTTAGCAGTACGCGTCGAGCTACTGCGCCAGCGCGAATTACAAATGTTGAGCAATACCGCGAGTGCGGCTGTGCTGGTGTATTTCTAACATGCGCAGCCTGATAATAATTTTTCTGTTGCTAGGCTTGAGCGGTTGCACGCAGGTGTTTTTTCAGCCTCATCACCAGCTCGTCAACACGCCGACGCAGTTCGGCATCGCCTTCCAAAATGAATACCTCACCGCAGCAGATGGCACTGCAGTGAACGCTTGGTTTTTGCCCGCTGTGGGTGCGCCGCGCGGCACGATTTTGTTTTTGCATGGCAACGCGGAAAACATCAGCACGCATTTTCGCAGCGTCGCTTGGCTGCCCGCAGCGGGCTATAACGTCTTGGCATTGGATTATCGCGGCTATGGCGCATCGGATGGTGTGCCGACTTTGGCGGGGGTGCAACAAGACATCGACGCAGCGATGCGACATTTATTAACGCATCAAAATGTGGACGGGCAGCGTTTAATCATCATGGGACAGAGCTTAGGTGGCGCATTGGCGATTTTTTACAGCGCGCGCAGCGCGTATCGCGAGCAGATTCGCGCAGTTGTAAGCGACAGTGCGTTTAGTGATTACCGCGTGGTGGCGCGCCAAGCGTTAGCCAAATTTTGGCTGAGTTGGCCGCTGCAATGGTTACCGTGGGTGGCAATAGACAACGACTACGCGCCGATTGATGCGGTGGCAGAAATTAGCCCGATTCCCTTGCTGATTATTCACGGTACGCGCGACAGCGTCGTCAACAGCACACACGCGCAAGGCTTATTTAATCGGGCGCGCAAGCCTAAGCAGCTTTTGCTCATCCCTGAAGCAGAGCATATTCAAGCCTTGTCTATTCCAGCCGTGCAGCAACAGCTATTAGAATTTTTACAGCGCAGCATGGCGATAACACCATAAGCCGTGAGTGAATCGGGCATAATTCGGCGTGGTTATTTTTGATAGGAGTGCTTCATGTTAAAGAAATTATTTCGCACCAAAGCGGTGTTGGACGATGCACGGCACGGCAGCGAACTGAATAAATGTTTGACCGCGACCGATCTGACTTTGTTGGGTATAGGCGCGATTATTGGTACGGGGATTTTTGTCTTGACGGGGATTGCGGCCGCGCATCAGGCAGGTCCTGCGGTGGTGTTGTCCTTCGTTATATCAGGCATCGCGTGTGCGTTTGCGGCGTTGGCATATGCCGAATTAGCAGCGGCGGTGGGCGGTTGCGGCAGCGCGTACGGTTATAGCTACGTTGCTTTGGGCGAAGTAGTGGCGTGGATGATCGGTTGGATTTTGCTGTTGGAATATAGCGTGTCGGTTGCTGCGGTCGCGAATGGCTGGTCGGGCTACTTTAATAACGCATTGACGGCTATGGGCATGGGCTTGCCAGAGATGCTCACTAAATCGCCCGCTTTAGGCGGCATCATCAACTTGCCCGCTGCGTCGATTATTTTGTTGCTGATGGGCATGTTGATTGCGGGGGTGAGGCAAAGCGCGCAACTCAATACCGCGATGGTGTTTATCAAAGTGTTGGCGATTATTATTTTTATCGGCATTGCGGTGTTCAACGTGAATCCTGAAAATTGGCATCCGTTTATGCCGTTCGGTTGGTTTAATACTTTGCCCGATGGTTCTACGACGGGCGTGCTGGCGGGCGCATCGTTGGTGTTCTTTGCCTATGTGGGTTTTGATGCGGTATCGACCGCAGTGGAGGAGGCAAAAAATCCGCAGCGCGATGTACCGATTGGCATCATTGCTTCCTTGGCTTTTTGTACGGTGATTTACATTATCGTGTCGGGCTTGTTGACGGGCATCGTGCCGTACAGCGAGCTGGGTGTGTCGTCACCCGTCGCACATGCGCTGCAACTATTGGGCTACAACTGGGCTTCTGCTTTGGTTGCCACGGGCGTGATTGCGGGATTAACCACGGTGATGCTGGTGTTGTATTACGCGCTAACCCGCATCATTTTGTCGATGTCGCGTGACGGACTGGTTTCGCCGTTCTTATCTAAAGTTAACCCTAAGACGCACACGCCCGTCCGCGTGATTGTTATCGTTGGCATCATCATGTCTTTGGCGGCGGGTTTATTCCCTTTAGGCGTGTTGGCTGAATTGGTAAATATTGGCACTTTGGCGGCATTTGTGTTGGTGTGTTTAGGCGTAATCGTATTGCGCATCCGTATGCCGAATTTGCCTCGCCCCTTCAAAAATCCCTTGAATCCATTATTCCCTGTGTTGGGCATGATTTCCTGCGGCGGGCTGATGGCATTTTTACCCGCACAAACTTGGCTACGCTTTAGTGTTTGGTTGGCAATTGGATTGATTGTGTATTTCACCTATTCAATACGCCACAGCAAGTTGGCTAAATAGCATTCTTGCAGCAATAAAAAAGCCTGCTGATGCAGGCTTTTTTCGGTTTCAACTATGCTAAAAATTACAGAGCTAAGATAAATTTAACCAGTTCTTTCATGTCAGCTTGTTTCGTGCCAGCTGGATCGTTTGCCGGCATAGGCATAGAACCCCACGCACCTGAACCACCTTTAGAAACCTTAGTTACCAACTTAGCTTCAGCAGCTGCATCGCCTTTGTACTTTTTAGCCACGTCAGCCCAAGCGGGACCGACTACTTTTTTGTCAATTGCGTGGCAAGCCGTGCAATTGTTTTTCTTCGCCACTGCTGGCATGTCTGTAGCCAAAGCTGAACCTGCAACCATCAAACCTGCTGCAACCATCATGCTTACGATCATTGATTTCATAATTTCCTCACGTGTCTGTCGATATAAAAAATGAAGGCTGAGCCTCCGCGTTAGATTGTAAACAAGCTATACGATTTAGCCAAATGCTTATTTGGCCAAGCCCAGTACAAACTGTACTAAGACTTTAATCTCATCTTGCTTGCGTCCGCTAGGATCGTTGGCGGACATTGGCATATCACTCCATACACCCATGCCGCCTTTCGATACTTCGGCAATAAAAAACTCCGCTATCAACGGAGTTTTTTATTGCACTTAACACTCGCGCGACATAAGCATCGCGCGTCCTTACATTACATCATGCCGCCCATACCACCCATGTCGCCACCGCCCATACCGCCAGCCGCTTTGTCATCTGGTGTATCCGCAATCATGCATGCTGTTGTCAGCATCAGTCCTGCGATAGACGCTGCGTTTTGCAAGGCAGTACGCGTCACTTTGGTTGGGTCAACTACACCCATTTCCAACATGTCGGCATACACGCCAGTCGCTGCGTTGTAACCAAAGTTACCTTTGCCTTCCAACACTTTGTTGATGACCACAGCCGCTTCTTCGCCTGCATTGAACACGATAGCGCGTAATGGAGCTTCCATCGCGCGCAATACAATCGTGATACCTGCGTCTTGGTCAGTGTTGTCGCCTTTAACTTTAGCAACTGCCACTTTTGCACGCAGCAACGCTACGCCGCCGCCAGGCACAATGCCTTCTTCAACTGCGGCACGAGTTGCGTGCAAAGCATCTTCCACGCGGTCTTTCTTTTCTTTCATTTCAACTTCAGTTGCAGCACCGACTTTAATCACTGCAACGCCGCCAGCCAATTTGGCTTTGCGTTCTTGCATTTTTTCTTTGTCGTAGTCGCTGGTTGATTCTGCTGCCAGTTTGTTGATGTGGCTGATACGCGCTTGGATTGCCTCGTCTTTGCCCGCGCCGTCGATGATGATGGTGTTGTCTTTACCCACTTCGATGCGTTTTGCTTGCCCCAGGTTCTCCAAAGTCACTTTTTCCAAAGTCAAACCCACTTCTTCAGCAATTACCGTACCGCCTGTCAAAATGGCGATGTCTTCCAACATGGCTTTACGACGGTCGCCGAAGCCAGGTGCTTTAACCGCAACGGTTTTCAAGATGCCGCGAATGTTGTTGACTACCAAAGTTGCCAAAGCTTCGCCATCGACATCTTCAGCAACAATCAATAAAGGACGACCTGATTTAGCCACTTGTTCCAAAGTCGGCAGCAAATCACGGATGTTCGAGATTTTTTTGTCATGCAACAAGATGAAAGGATTGTCCATCGAGACCATTTGACGATCTTGGTTGTTGATGAAGTACGGTGACAAGTAGCCGCGATCAAACTGCATACCTTCAACTACATCCAACTCGTTATCCAACGATTTACCGTCTTCTACGGTGATAACGCCATCAAACTTGCCTGCTTTCAATGAGTCTTTGCCTACGCGTTCCATCGCATCAGCGATGATTTTGCCGATAGCGGCGTCAGAGTTAGCTGAAATTGAAGCAACTTGAGCGATTTCAGTAGTAGTTGTGCAAGGTTTAGAAATCTTTTTCAGTTCTTCAACCGCAGCGATAACCGCTTTATCGATACCGCGTTTCAAATCCATAGGATTCATGCCCGCTGTCACAAACTTCATACCTTCCATCACGATAGCTTGTGCCAAAACGGTCGCCGTGGTTGTACCGTCGCCAGCTACATCAGAAGTCTTAGAAGCGACTTCTTTAACCATTTGTGCGCCCATGTTCTCGAATTTATCTTTCAATTCGATTTCTTTAGCCACAGAAACGCCATCTTTAGTGATGTGCGGTGCGCCATATGAACGATCCAACACGACGTTGCGACCTTTAGGGCCTAAAGTAACCTTAACTGCATCGGCCAAAATGTTTACGCCTGCCACCATTTTTACACGAGCTTGCTCGTGGAATTTTACGTCTTTAGCTGCCATGATTGATTCTCCTGAATGTGTTGATAATTATGCTTCTACGATACCGATAATGTCATCTTCGCGCATCGTCATGTATTCTTCACCGTCCATCTTGAAAGATTGACCAGCGTATTTGCCGAACAACACGGTGTCGCCCACTTTGACGTTCATTGCTTGCAATTTGCCGTCATCACCCATCTTACCGTTGCCTACTGCAACGATTTTGCCTTGATCTGGCTTTTCTGTAGCTGCGTCAGGAATGAAAATACCTGATGCGGTTTTACGTTCTTCTTCCATACGTTTAACAATTACGCGGTCATGTAAAGGACGAACTTTCATTGTGTAGCTCCTAGAGTGGTGGATTAAAAAGGTTGCGGATTTTAGCACTCTCCATCAACGAGTGCCAAAGATTGAGATGGAATGTTCGATTACAAGGGCTTAGTGCAAAATTATTTAGGCTGATTAAGGCGTAACAATTGCAAGTATTCGGCACGTTCCTCGTCACTCAGCTTAGCTAAACCCTGCTGGCTAATACGTGTTTGCAGCAGGTGAAAGCGTTCGTTGCGCGTACCTTGTGCCCGTTTATTTAGCAAGCCAGCAAATTCGCCCGCCACGTCGAAGCTATCCCCCCAAGAGAACATTGCTGTTTGTGCTTCTGTTACGCTTTTTTCATGTTGTGTGCCTTGAAAAAATTGTGTAACGGCCGCGCTACTGACTGCGTAGTTGTCTGCGCGTAACATTTCTAGCAAGGCTTCAATCGCCTGCGCGGCAGCTGAATCGCTCTCTTGTTGTAGCGTTGTGAGTTGCTGGGCTAATTCGGGTTGTGCCAATAGACATTGTAATAATCGCATCGCACTTGATGCGGCTGCCGTGCGCGTGGTTTTTTGTAGCATGGCGCGGGGCGCACGCGCGATGGGGCGCACTTCAAATAAGGCTTCCAGCTCGGCTTGGCTGATGCCGCCTAATGCGGCGACTTCTTTGCGCAGCAGGAGTGCAGTGGTCGGCGCAGTGATTGCAGCGAGCAGGGGTTTGGCATTTTGTAGCAACTCGTTGCGCCCTTCGGCTTGGCGTAAATCCAGTCCCGCGCTAATTTCACGCAACAGATAAGTCGAGAGCGGCATCGCATCGGCAACATTTAGCTCAAATTCAGCCTGACCAAATTCACGAATAAAACTATCGGGATCGTGCTCGGTCGGCAAAAACAAAAAGCTGATGCGCTTGCCATCTTGCAAGCTAGGTAAGGCATTTTCGAGCGCGCGCCAAGCGGCTTTTTGTCCCGCTTTGTCACCGTCAAAACTGAAAATAATGTGGTCGGAAAGACGTAATAACTTTTGGATATGGAAAGACGTGGTTGCCGTGCCTAAGGTCGCAACCGCGTAATCGACCCCGTGTTGCGCGAGTGCCACCACATCCATATAGCCTTCGACGACCAACACTTGTTGGCGATTACGGATGGATTTTTGCGCTTGAAACAAGCCGTACAACTCGTGACCTTTTTCAAACAACGGTGTTTCGGGCGAGTTGAGATATTTCGGCTCGCCTTTGTCCAAAACCCGTCCGCCGAAGCCGATACATTGCCCGCGCACGTTGATGATGGGGAACATGATGCGGTCGCGAAAACGATCATAGCGTTTGCCTTCATCATTGCTAATCACCAAGCCTGTTTGCACCAGTGTTTCAGCTTGGTAATCGGGATAGGCACTTGCCAAACTTTGCCAGGCTTCGGGCGAATAACCGATGGCAAATTTCGCTGCGATTTCACCACTCAAACCCCGCCCTTTTAGATAATCAATGGCGCGCGGGGAGGCTTTGAGTTGCTCGCGGTAATAACGCACCGCGACTTGCATCACTTCATATAAATCGGGCGCGATTTTTTCGGGCATTTGCCCCTGCGCGTTGCGTTCGTGCGGCACGTCCAAACCTATGCCGCGCGCCAACTCTTCGATGGCATCGACGAAGCTCATGCCCGCATGTTCCATGACAAAACTAATTGCCGTGCCATGCACGCCACACCCGAAGCAATGATAAAACTGCTTAGTTTGACTAACCGTAAAAGAGGGGGATTTTTCGTTGTGGAACGGACAACAGGCAGAGAAATTTGCGCCTGCTTTTTTGAGCGGCACATAGCGTTCAACCACATCAACAATGTCGATGCGATTGAGCAAATCCTGAATAAAACTTTTGGGAATCATCGCCGCTGCGCCTTCCAGGTAGGGAGCAAAAACTCAGCGGGATTGTTTACTTGCTGAGCTGCGCCTTGATAAGAGCCGACACTTTGCCCATGTCAGCGCGACCTGCTAATTGTGGTTTCACAATTGCCATCACTTTGCCCATGTCTTGCGCGCTTGCCGCACCCGACGCGCTGATGGCGGCGGTGACCGCTTGTGCGATTTCCGCATCGGACATTTGCTGTGGCATGTACTCAGCCAACACGCTCATCTCGAATTTTTCAATATCGGCCAACTCACTACGGCCAGCGGCTTCATATTGCGTAATCGAATCGCGACGTTGCTTGTTCATCTTGTCGATGATGGCAATGATGTCGGCATCGGTGAGCTCGATACGCTCGTCCACTTCGCGCTGCTTCATCGCCGCCAGCAACAGACGAATCGCCCCTAAACGCGCCGTTTCTTTGGCGCGCATCGCGGCTTTCATATCATCAGAAATTTTAATTTTGAGTGTCATAAAGCAAACGCCAGCCCATACCTAAATATGGACTGGCGCAAGTTCCGTAATAGCTTAAAACAGCTTAGGAGGAAGGGTCTGACCGATGATGCGTTTGTAATGACGCTTCACGGCAGCAGCCAATTTACGTTTACGTTCAGCAGTTGGCTTTTCGTAAAATTCGCGCGCGCGCAAATCGGTCAACAGACCTGTTTTTTCGACGGAACGTTTGAAGCGACGCATTGCAACTTCAAATGGTTCATTTTCTTTTACGCGTACTGTTGTCATGGAAAAACTACCTTCTACCAAAAAATTGAGGGCGCGATTATAGCGAAGCCCGTCCGTACTCACAACTTTAATTTCAAAATTCGTACAAATCAGCTATTTGACGGCATCGTGCGCATGAAAAAACGCCACCGCCTCTGCTTCGAACCTCGTGCGTTTCATCGGCGGCAGGCTTTGCCAGATGCGCTTGCCGTAGGGTTTAGTGATCAGGCGCGGGTCGCAGATCATCAGCACACCTCGGTCGTTCTCGTCGCGTATCAGCCGTCCCGCACCTTGCTTCAAAGTGATGATGGTGCGTGGCAACTGATATTCCATAAACGCGTTGCGACCTTGTTTGGAGATTTGTGCGATGCGCGCCGCGAGTACCGGATCGTCGGGCGGCGCGAAGGGGAGTTTGTCGATGATGACTAACGACAGCGCGTCGCCCCTCACGTCCACGCCTTCCCAGAACGATTGGCTGCCGAGCAATACTGCGTTGCCCAAGCTGCGAAAGCGTTCCAGCAATTCGTTGCGAGAACCTTCGCCTTGCAACAGCAGCGGATATTTCCAGCCGCGCCTATCGAATTCCGCCAGCAAAATTTCGTGTGCACGCTGCATGGCGCGCAAGCTGGTGAACAATAAAAAGGCGCGTCCTTGGCTGGCTTCCAACATCGGCAAGGCGGCGCGCACCACCGCTTCGGTGTACTCGAAACTGTTCGGGTCGGGTAGATTACTCGGCACATACAACAGGCTCTGCTCGGCGTAGTTAAATGGGCTGTCCCAATACGCGGTGGTGGCTTTGAGTAAGCCCATCTCGGTTTGGTAATGCGAGAAATCCTGTTTCACCGCCAGCGTCGCGGAAGTGAATATCCAGGCGCGTTGCGAGCCGCCGATCTGCTTCTCGAAAATCTCCGCGATAGACAACGGCGTGGTGTTGAGTTGCAGCGAGTGATGGAACACTTCCAGCCAGCGCACTTGGTCAGGCTCTTCGCCGCTTTGCCATTTTCCAAATTGCAGCACCAAGGCCTGTGCGCGCTGCCAGCAATTCTCCAATCCTTCGCTGCGCTCCGCTTGTTTCTCCAGCAAGTCGCACAGTTGTTTGAGCTGTTCGCCCAAATGCTTAGACGCTTTCGGCCATTCGGCAAAATCGGCCAGCGCGGTGGCGGGCAAACGGCCTTCTTTTTTGAACACCAAGCGTAAGTCTTTCGCGGCTTTTTCCAGCGAGTCGCAGGCCTTGGGTAAGGGCGCGAAATCTTTCGCCGAAGTCATCGCTTCGATGCGCGCATCTATGGTCAGGTCGAGTAATTGCGAGGTGGAAATATTCTCGCCGAAGAACAGACTGGCAGTCTCCGGTAGTTGATGCGCTTCGTCGAATATCACTGTATTGCAAGCAGGCAGCAGCTCCGCCACGCCTTCATCGCGCAGCATCACATCGGCAAAGAACAGATGATGGTTCACCACCACGATGTCGGCCTTCATTGCCTCGGTGCGCGCCTTCAGCACGAAGCATTCTTTGTGGTTGGGGCATTCCTGACCGAGGCAACTGTCGCGCGTGGACGTGACGTGCATCCAGATTGGCGCATTCTCCGGCACGTCCGCCACGCCGCTCTTGTCGCCGGAGTCGCTGACCTTGGCGTATTTTTTTATTTTTTCCAGATGCTTGATGTCCTCGCGCGTGGCGAAGCGACCATCGCTCAACGCCCGTTCCAAATGGTAATGGCACACATAGTTGGAGCGACCTTTGAGCAGCGCGATGGACACTGGAGCTTTCAACGCGTCGCGCACACGCGGTAAATCTTTTTGGAAAAGTTGGTCTTGCAAATTCTTCGTCCCAGTCGAGATGATGACCTTGCCGCCGTTGATTAAAGCGGGCACTAAGTACGCAAAAGTTTTCCCCGTTCCTGTTCCCGCCTCCGCCACCAGTATCGAGTTATCGCGTATCGCCGCCGCGACCGCCAACGCCATCTCGCGCTGCTGCGCGCGCGGACGGAAGCTATCGACTTCGGTAGAGAGCGGGCTTTGCTCAGAGAAAAAACGTTCGACTTCGGTGGTCACGATAAGGAGTTTGAGCGGTGAGTTACGGTGGATTTATACAGGCAGTGTCGCTATAGTGCGGCGCGGATTTTACGCGATGATTTTGCTGTGGCGGATAAATTGTTGTTTTATCTGTGTCAGTTAAATTTGCCGCTGGCAGATTCACCACGCTATATTTTTAGGAGCGCAGGCTAATGACTCGAATTTTTTCTGTTGCGATATTTTCAGTGATGTTGATGAGCGTGTTTATCGGACGCGCGAATGGCGAAGATTTGTGCGCAAGCAGTTGCATTGATGTTTATAAAACCTGTCGGCAAGTTGCGGATAATCGTGCGGCAACGGAAGCAGGGTTTATGCCGCTGGGTGGCACAACCAATCCCGCGCCGAATGCGAATCCGTTTGAGGCGAGGCACGCTTATCAAGCCGAGGTACAAAAGCGCAAAGTTGAGCAACATTTGCAATGTGACGCGCAAAAAAATAGCTGTATGCGCGCATGTTCAGCAGAAAATAATGCGCCTAGAACGAGCGTTATTTTCAAATAATCCATTCGTTCAGTTCGTAACTTAGCTCAAAAAATCATGGCAAAACCTAAATCAATTTATTCCTGCACCGAATGCGGTGGGCAAACACCTAAGTGGCAGGGGCAGTGTCCGCATTGCATGGAGTGGAACACGCTGATTGAGTCGGTGGCGGAGGTCGTTACTGCTGGCGTTAAAAACCGCTACAGCGCGTTGGCGGCATCGGGTGGGGTACAGCTATTGTCAGAAGTCGAGGCGGCGGAAGTACCGCGCACACCGACCGGCATTGCGGAGTTTGATCGCGTGTTGGGCGGCGGCTTGGTATCGGGCGCGGTGGTACTTATCGGCGGCGATCCAGGCATCGGTAAGTCCACGCTGTTGCTGCAAGTGTTGGCGCATCTGTCGCAACAAAAAAATACTTTGTATGTGAGTGGCGAAGAGTCCGCGCAGCAGATCGCGTTGCGCGCTAAACGGCTGTCGCTGGACGCGCGCAGTTTGCGTTTGCTGCCGGAAATTCAACTAGAAAAAATCCAAGCAACCATCGCTGCGAATAAGCCAGACGTGGTGGTGATTGATTCGATACAAACCGTGTATTCCGATCAGCTGACCTCCGCGCCGGGTTCGGTGGCGCAGGTGCGTGAGTGTGCGGCGCAACTGACGCGCATCGCCAAGAGTCAGAACATCACCATTATTTTGGTTGGTCACGTGACCAAAGAAGGCGCGCTCGCGGGGCCGCGCGTGCTGGAGCATATTGTCGATACGGTGTTGTATTTCGAGGGCGATACGCATTCCAGTTTTCGGTTGATACGCGCGTTCAAAAATCGCTTTGGCGCAGTCAACGAATTGGGCGTTTTTGCCATGACGGAAAAGGGTTTGCGCGAGGTGAGCAATCCCTCCGCGATGTTCCTTTCGCAACATGGGCAGCAAGTGGCGGGCTCGTGTGTGATGGTCACGCAGGAAGGCACGCGCCCGTTGCTGGTGGAGATACAAGCACTGCTCGACGAGGCGCATTCGCCCAATGTGAAACGACTGTCGTTAGGCTTGGAACAGAATCGCTTGGCGATGTTGCTGGCGGTGTTGCATCGCCACGCGGGCATTGCGTGTTATGACCAAGACGTGTTTATCAACGCGGTGGGCGGGGTAAAAATCACCGAGCCGGGCGCGGATTTGGCGGTGATCCTTGCGATGGTATCGAGCTTGCGCAATCGACCTTTGCCTGAAAAATTAGTCGTGTTCGGCGAGGTGGGTCTGGCGGGTGAAGTGCGTCCCGTGCAGCGCGGTCAGGAACGTTTGCGCGAAGCGGCAAAATTAGGCTTTACGCACGCGATTATTCCTAAAGCCAACGCGCCTAAACACCCGATAGAAGGGATGGAAATCATCGCGGTGGATAGAGTGGAGCAGGCGGTGGAACGGTTCCGCTAATCGCATTTATCGCAATTTGTGGGAGCGCAATTCATTGCGCGATTTCAGTGAGTCATCGCGCAATAAATTGCGCTCCCGCATTAGTGTGTTACACGGGGATGGCGGTGACAAACAGTTGGCTTAAAATTTAATCACTGCGCAGCCGTTCGCATCGCATTTCAGCGCGTTACCTTCAACCCCCCAATCCCCCAACACCCAACGCACGCAGGTTTTGCCATCGACCCGATGTTCGTGACGATTCGGGCGGTGGGTGTGTCCGTGGATTAACTGTGGATAGGAATGTTCGCGCAGCATTACCGCGACCGCCTCCGCATTCACATCCATAATTGCCATGCTTTTGTGCTGCTTTTCTTGGCTGCTGTGACTGCGAATTTGTTCGATGTAGGCTTTACGCGCGGCGAGCGGTTGCGCCAGAAACTGGCTTTGGAACGCCGCGCTATGCACCTGTGCACGAAATTTTTGGTACTCAATATCGTCAGTGCACAGCGTGTCGCCGTGACTAAGTAAGGTCGGCGCGCCGTATAAATTTATCAGCGTCGGTTCATCTAAAAGTTGGGCATGACACGCTGCCGCGAGTGCCTTGCCCATCAGTAAATCTCGATTGCCATGCAGAATAAAAACTTGTGTTTGCGACGCGCTTAACCCGCGCAACAAACCGATAACTTCGGCATGGAAAATATCGTCACTATCGTCGTCGCCCGCCCAGTATTCAAACAGGTCACCGAGGATATAAAGCCGCTCTGCATGTGGCGCAACCGCACTGATGAAACGTCGAAATGCCGCCATGCTGTCAGCATGAGCGGCACTTAGATGCAGGTCGGAAATGAACAGGGTGTGGGGCATTTAGGCGTGAGGATTGGGGAGCGAGGATTGAGTCAAAACGGTGCATTGAGTTTGCCCAATTCCCAATCCTTAGCTTAGCGACTTCAATTAGGCGCGCGGAGTCTAGATTGAGAATTGAGTGAAATGCGCTGCATTCGGTTTTTCAATCCTCAATCCCCGCTCCTTGCTCCTTACAGCTCTTCCTACTTAGCGACTTCTGCTTTAGTAATGATGACATCATCAGTCGGTACATCGCCGTGACCGCCGCGATTGCCGGTTTTAACTTTGCCAATCGCATCAACCACGTCCATGCCTTCAGTCACTTTGCCGAATACGCAATAGCCCCAGCCATCTTGACCTGGGTAGTTCAGGAAATCATTTTTGCCTGTGTTGATAAAGAACTGCGTAGTGGCTGAATGAGGGTCGCCAGTACGCGCCATCGCGATGGTGTATTTGTCGTTTTTCAAGCCGTTTGCCGCTTCGTTCTGAATCGGAGTTTTGGTGGCTTTTTGTTTCATGCCTGGCTCAAAGCCGCCGCCTTGAATCATAAAGTTAGGAATTACGCGATGAAAAACCGTGTTGCTGTACGCGCCGCTGTTAACGTAGTCGATGAAATTTGCGACGGTTTGGGGAGCTTTGGCAGCATCGAGTTGAATGGTGATGATGCCGTGATTCGTGTGTAGTTTGACCATGGTAGGTTTGCCTTTATCGAGTGAGTAAGAAAGAGGTGAAATGCTGCAAAGTAATAAGGTAAAAATGACGGTGATAAGTTTTTTCATGCGGCACCTTCGTAAAGTATTTTCCAATGATTGTTTTGCTTGATCCAATACTGACGCTTGCGCATTTGGTTGGATAAATTGCTGCTGGCATAGTCTTGATTAAAGTTCACCACCACCATGTCGGGCTGCTCTGGGTAAGTGAACATACTGATATTCGACACGTTCACTTTTGCCCACTCTTTGCCCGCATTCACCAGCGTTTTTTGCGCTGCCCACGCGTTGTAATTTTGGCTATCGCTGGCAAAATCAGGCGAGTAATGCGCCAAATAAGCGCGCGTATTTAAGCTGCTCCAGTCTTTGCGCCATTGCTCAATTTCGGCGCGTAACTGGTCACGTTGACCTGTATCTTCAGCATTTGTCGCTTCCATGTGATTGGTAATAATCACTGGCGTAATGCCGACTTGCAAATAGGGTGCGAGCTTTTCTAAGTTGTCATTCGACAACACTACACAGCCATTGCTGGCGCGCGGTGGACGGCTGTAAGTGTCGCTTGGTGTGCCATGCAGCCAAATGCCTTGCCCAGTGCGATTGTTTTTCTTGTCCCATTCATTCGGATAACTCAACGGGAATGCGCCGCTGCCGTACATATCGGCGAGCTGCGCTTTGGGCAATTCCGCTTTGATGAAATACACGCCAATCGGGGTGCGTTGATCGCCTTCCACGCGCTTTTCTGTGCCGAGTTTACCGATGGTGATGTAGTAATCGGCGACATAGCGCGGCGCGCCATTGACGTTTTCATACACATACAACGTCGAGCGGCTGGTATCGACCACTAAGGCATATTTTTGCGCGGCATCGAGTTGCCACAAAAAGCGCGGTGCAATTTTTTGATTCGGCTGGGCTTGCATTCGTTGTAGTCGTGCGCGCGCTTCTGCGCGTAAATCATCCAGT
>JBJORQ010000021.1:0-27783 GCA_046049345.1 Pseudomonadota bacterium
TTTGGCTTTGGCGATGGGGATCGACTCCAAAGTTAAAGGTACTAACATGGCGATTCGTACTGCCAATGACGGTATCTCTAGCGCACAAACTGCCGATGGCTTGTTGGGTCAAGTGTCAGACAACTTGCAACGTATCCGTGAAATCTCGGTACAAACCAACGGTGCAGGCTCAGTAGAAGCGACCGCTCTGGCTACTGAAAACGCTCGTATCTTTGCGTTGCCAGAAATGACCATCGCAGCCGCTGTTGTCAACAACTCAGCTGGTACAACTTACGCTATGACAGGTGCTGCTGCGGTCACTGCTGCAACGACTGCTTCTGCACTCGTTACAGGCCCACAAGCAGCAACCGCGATTGATACTGCGATTACATCTATCGCTAGCGCACGCGCAGCACTCGGTGCAGATATGTCATCGTTGTCGTCAGCCGTATCGAACTTGCAAACCTCTTCGGTGAACTTGTCTGCTGCGTATAGCCGCATTATGGATACCGACTATGCCGCAGAAACCGCAGCAATGACTCGCAACAATATCTTGCAATCAGTCATGACCTTGTTACGTTAAGTAAGCAAACCTCCTCAGTTAGCGCAATTTGACTGAGGACTCTAATTTTAGGAGAAGCATCATGCTCATCCAATCTATCGGCAACTCAGTTTCTGTTGCTGCACCTAGCGGGCGCATCAGCGATGATGCGCCTAAGGTCGTTATTGTTCAGACACCGAATATAACGGTTACCCCGCCCTCGCCCTCTCAACTGGACACGGCAGTGCATGGCATGAATCAAGCCATGCAGCAAGCTCATCAAAGTTTGGAATTCAGCGTGGATAGCGCGACCAAAACGCCTGTGGTCACCATGAAAGATACAGTCACGGGTCAAGTCGTGGGGCAATATCCATCCGAAGCGGCTTTGGCAATTGCCCATGCAATTGAGCAATTGCATCCCGGCGTATTGTTAAAACTCAAAGCCTAAGGAGAGATCATCATGGTAGCTGCGACCACATCGAGTACGGCGAGCAATACAGGGTTTGATGTCAACTCCATCGTGTCAGGATTGATGTCGCTGGAGCGCAGACCGATTACCGCGCTCAATACTAAGGTCACGGCGCAGCAAGCCAAAATCTCCGCGCTGGGCATGATTAAAAGCCAAATGGTTAGTTTCCAAGCAGCGGCAAAATCCTTGGGCAACACCAGCGGTAGTAATTTCAATGCCTTTCAAAGCACCTCATCTAATACGGGCATAGCAACAGCCGCAGATAACACGGCGGTAGCGGGCACTTATGCCGTTAGTGTGAGTAGCTTGGCGCAAGCACAAAACTTAGTGGCGACTGGACTGGCTAGCAGCACCAGCGCAATCGGCACGGGTGCCGCAACAACGGTGAGCTTTGACATGGGGAGTATCAGTGGTGGCACGTTTGCAGCAGGTGCATACAGTGGCGCGACTTTTACCAGCAATGCTGCGGGCATTAAAAGTATCACCATTGACAGCACCAACAACACGCTGGCGGGCATACGCGATGCAATCAATGCTGGCAACTTAGGCGTGACTGCCAGCATCGTGAATGATGGCAGTGCTACGCCGAATCGCCTCACGCTGACTTCAAATGCCACAGGCATCAGCAACAGCATCAAAATCACCACCGCAGGCGGAGACGGTAGCATCAATGCCTTGCTAGCGAATGATCCTGCTGCAGTGCAGCAGCTCAGTCAGACAGTGGCCGCACAAAATGCAAATTTCACCGTCAACGGTATCGCCGTCAGCAAGACTTCCAACACGGTGACGAATGCGATTCAAGGCGTAACCCTGACACTGAGTCAAGTCACCACCAGCCCCGCTACGCTGCTCGTATCTCGCGACACTGCTGCCGCGAGCAAAGCAATCAGCGGCTTGGTCACGGCCTATAACAGCTTGTATGGCGCGATGAAAAATTCTTCCGCCTATAAGTCGGGATCAGCATTGGAAGGCGAAGCTAGCTTGCGCAGCTTACAAACACAAATGCGCACGATTGCGGGCGGAGCAGCGACGGGGGGCGTGGCTAGCACGCTGGCAGATGTGGGCATCAGCTTCCAAGCGGATGGCACGATGCTGCTCGACAACACTAAACTCAACACCACCATTAACAATAATTTTGCCGATGTTGCCAATCTGTTTAATTCAACAAGTGGCTTTGCGACACAATTTGCTACTTTTGCCACAGGCACGTTGGCATTTGATGGTGCCTTCGCCCATCGCACCACAGGACTGACACAAAGCATTAGCACCATCAACAACCAAATTTCTTCACTCGAAACCCGCATGGTCGGACTTGAAAAACGCTATCGCACCCAATACAGCTCGCTGAATGTGTTGCTCAGCAGCATGGGACAAACTAGCGCGTATTTAAGCCAACAATTGCCCAGACTTTAAGACTAGGAACTCATCATGAATGCTATAACAGCCATCAGTGCATATAACAAAGTGGGGATTGAATCCAACGCCACCGCTGCGAACCCGCACAAACTGATTTCGATGTTGTTTCAAGGTGCCTTATTAGCCGTTGCGAATGCTAAAAACGGTCTGTTACGCAACGATATTCCCGCTAAAGGTAAAGCCATTTCGCACGCCATTGCTATCATCGGCGAAGGGCTACATGCCAGCTTGGATAAAACCATCGGTGGCGAAATGGTGCAAAATCTTGCCGCCTTGTACGACTATATGACGGTGCGTTTAGTGGCGGCTAATTTGAATAATGACATCGCCGCCTTAGATGAAGTCACGCGTTTACTCATTGAATTAAAAGAAGCCTGGGAAAGTATCCGCCCTAACGCCACACCCGCCGCCGCACCCGCCCGATCAACGGTAAATGCCGCACTGGTTTACGCACGAGGATAAGCACATGAACGCCCCTAAAATCATTAGCCATTACGAATCTCTGGCAACCATTACCGCGCAAATGCGTGATGCCGCCGTTAACGAACAATGGGATCAGTTAATCATCTTGGAGCGACAATGCAGTGCGCAAGTCGCCACCATGAAGCCGATTGATGCTGTCGTTAAACTCGATGAAGCGGCGCGCCAACGCAAAATTCAACTGATTCATAAAATTTTGTCGGACGACAAAGAAATCCGTAATCACACCGAAGGCTGGATGGAGCAACTGCAACGCATCATGCAAAGCAACCATCAAGAACAACGCTTACATCAAGCCTATTCGGTGGGCTATTAAACGCCCCCGCTGATGCGGCATCTGTGATGCTCACCACCAAGCTTATCAATGCGCTGCAAGTTTTATCGCGTTCTGGCAAACCGCTGATTAGTTCAGATGCGTCGCAACCCATTAGCAAACTCGCTCCTGGTCAAGCGGTACAAGGCTCGGTCGAAGCCCCGATTAAAGCGGGATTATTCAGTGTGCTCGTCGCAGGTCAAACGCTCCAAATGCAGCTCCCCACAGGTACGCGCGCAGGTGATCTCATTCAGCTACGCGTACTCACTAACGAGCCAAATTTGAGCTTCGCACTGGAAACCGCCAATCCCTTGCTTTCCAGTCATGAACAACTGGGCACGACGGCGCGCTTACTCGCCACCTTGGCGCAACAAAATATCGCCCCTCCCCCACTGCAACAGGCAACAGGCGCAGCTATTTGGTCAGCGACAGATAGCGCACCCGATAGCCAACAGCTCGCCACCGCACTACACGATGCCTTAGCCAACAGCGGGTTGTTTTATGAGTCGCATCAAGCCCAATGGGTAGGAGGTGAACGCAGTACCGCGCAACTTTTGATCGAACCACAAAACCAATTACTCAGCCCCAACAACACACCAACGGATAGCCCAACCGCTCGCGTCACGAACGAAGCGGGGATCGCCAAAGAGCTATTGCCCTTACTCCAGCAACAACTGCACACCCTAGAAACGCATCAATTGACTTGGACAGGGCAGGTCTGGCCACAACAATCCATGCAGTGGGAAATTCAAGGGCAACCCGAACATCAAGCGGACAGCGCAGACAGTCGGCAATGGCGTACTGAAATGGAGCTGGCTTTACCTAACTTAGGCGATGTTCATGCCAAGCTCGTTTTTTCTGCGCAAGGATTAACCTTGCAGCTTCAGGCTGCGGATGCACACACCCTCGCTTTATTCAAGCAGACGCTGGCCAAACTGCAAGCATCGCTCGCGAGCGTCGATATTGAACTGACTAGCACCGCGATTGAGCAAGCATGAAAACACCCGCCAACTCCGCCCAACAATATGCAGTGGCAATGGCCTACGGCAACAGTGCGGGTGCACCTAAAGTGGTGGCAAAAGGGCGCGGTTTAATTGCACAAGCCATCATCGAACGCGCCAAACAACACGGCGTGTATGTGCATGAATCGGAAGAATTGGTCGCGCTGCTGATGCAAGTCGAGCTCGATCAACAGATTCCGCCGCAACTTTATCTCGCCGTGGCAGAACTATTAGCTTGGCTATATCGCTTGGAGCATCTAGATACCCCCGCTATTCCCGCTATTACCCCGCGCTAGCTTTGTTATCATTGCCAAAAATTTCACTCAGCTGATTTGCTCGGCAAATGAAGCGACCTGTTTACAAGGCTGGAAGTGCTACACATGCCACAACCAATGGAATGCAATATGAAAACGAATATCCAACTCACCATCGAAACTTTTTCCAGTGAAGAAGAGGCGAAACATCGCATCAACTCCGTCAAAGAAATCGAATTTCAATTGCGCACGCTCATTGCGCATTGGGCAAAAGTTGCCGTGTATTACAACCATGAGCAGGAGTTTATGCTGACACGCTTACTGGCATTGGATGAGCAAGGGTTGTGGTTAGAGCAAAGCAACAACGCGCTCCTGAATCAGGCGGTAAGCGCGGCCGGGCACCTCACCGTGGTCAGCTCACACCACAACATTAAAATTCAGTTTGAAAGCGCGGCCGTCACCGCCTTACCCTATCAAGATCAAGCGGCATTTTTTCTACCGCTCCCGAGCAGTTTGCTACGTCTGCAACGGCGCGAATACTTCCGTCTGCTGCCGCCCCCGCTCAACCCGCTCAAATGCGTGATTCCGCATTCACTTAAAGTGCCAAAAAAGGTGCGCGAAGTCACGATTATGGATATTAGCGTAGGCGGTGCAGCACTGATTTGTGCCGAGGATGATATTGAACTGTCAGAAGGGAAAAGTTATCACGACTGTAGCATCGACATTCCTGAATTCGGCACGATTACAGGGACGCTGGTGGTCAAAAACTGGGCGGTAATGAACAGCGAAGCTGGCAACAGCTACAAACGTGCCGGCTGTGAGTTTAAGAATCTAGACAATGTTTCGATTACCTTATTACAACGTTACATTATAGAAATGCAACGTCGCCGTTAAACCACTCGGTGACTGATGCACCCTGCCCCACGCCGCACGTCTTGCCACGCCAGCATGCACGGCTTAAGCGGTATCAAAATCCTGCATTCAACGCACTTAGACCTGCATATTCATAATGTCGTTGTAGGCTTGAATGAACTTATTGCGCACCTGCACCGTTGCCTGAAAGTTGATACCCGCTTTTTGCATCGCAATCATGGTATCGCTCAGACTTACTCTATCGTCCCCTAGCGTAAATGCTTTTTGCAGGCTGTCCGCCTTGGCTTGCACTTGCGCCACGCCATCCAATGACGATTTCAATACATTAGAAAAATCAACTTTCGGGGTTTGACTCGCAGGGCTGATGTCACGCACCCCCGCTGCGGATGCCGCCACCCGCATGTGTGCCAACAAGCTATCTACCGCAGATGTATTCATAGCAATCTCCTCATATCAATAACGACACGATACGCCCTACCCCGCCAGCATTAGGGCTGAACAGCCCAATAAATCTGCCTGTATTCACGGCTTCAAAAAAACCATCGAATCTGATAATAGTCATAGTGCCGCTATGGCTTTCGGGGCGAATGAACAGCAAATATCATGGCAGAACAAGCAAGTAGCGCAGCTGGCTTCAGCCAGCTCAATGTCAAACAAAAAATTGGCGTAGCCGTAGGGGTCGCCGCTTTAATCGCCTTGCTGAGCAGCATGTGGCTATGGGGGCAAACGCCTGATTACCGCGTACTGTTCAGCAATGTCTCCGATCGCGATGGCGGCGCAATTATCGAATCACTGCAACAACTCAACGTACCGTATAAATTCGCCGATGGCGGCGGCGCGGTCATGGTGCCGTCCAATCTGGTTTATGAAACGCGCTTAAAACTTGCCACGCAAGGACTGCCGAAAGGCGGCACGGTCGGTTTTGAGTTGATGGAAAATCAAAAATTCGGCATCAGCCAATTCGCCGAACAAGTTAATTATCAACGCGCCCTAGAAGGCGAATTAGCCCGTTCGGTACAAAGCATCGCTTCGGTACAAGGCGCGCGCGTCCATCTCGCCATTCCTAAACCTACGGTGTTTGTCAAAGAGCAGCAAAAACCCAGTGCCTCGGTGGTGTTGACCTTGCATGGCGGACGCTTTTTGGATTCCGCACAAGTCAGTGCCATCGTGCATTTGATTTCCAGCAGCGTGCCCGATATGGCAGCAAAAAATGTCACCGTGGTCGATCAAAGCGGCACGCTGCTGAGTGCGAATCACGAAGGCATCGGCGAAACGGGTTTGGACGCGAGCCAACTTAAATACGTCCAACAAATTGAACAGAACTATGTGCAACGCGTAGAGGCGATTCTTGCGCCGCTGGTCGGCATTGCCAATGTGCGCGCACAAGTCACCGCTAACATTGATTTTTCCCAAACCGAGCAAACCTCGGAAACCTACAAGCCGAACCAAAATCCTGCTGATGGGACGGTACGCAGCCAGCAAAGTGTTGAATCCAACAACGGCGGCACGACGGCAGCGGGCGTACCCGGTGCGTTAAGCAATCAACCGCCCATTCCGGCTACTGCACCGATTGTTGCTGCCGCCAAAGGGGCTCCTAGTGCCGCTGCAAATCCCACCAGCGCGCACAAAGAATCCACGGTGAATTACGAAGTCGATCGCACCATTCGTCACACCAAGTTACCCGTGGGTGCAATCAAACGTCTCTCGGTCGCGGTCATCGTGAACAACCGCAAAGTCACCGATAGTGCAGGGAAAGTGACGTCTAGCCCGTTAAGCGAAGCAGAAAAAAACCAACTCAACGCGTTGGTCAAAGAGGCGATGGGATTTGATGAAAATCGCGGCGACACCTTAAATGTACAAAATGCCGCCTTCAATGAAGATAAAGAAAATATCGTTGTAGTGCCTTGGTGGAAGCAAGCCGACATGCTCGACTTAGCCAAAATGCTGGCGAAATACTTGCTGATTGCTCTGGTGTTGCTCATCGTCATATTCGGCATCATCAAACCTGCGCTGCGTCCTTTAATTGCACCACCTGAAGATAAATCTGAGGCCGACAAGGAGCACGCAGGTGAACTAATCGAACACCACAATCCTGATGGCAGCATTGATTTCACGGTAGGTGGGGGTAATGAAGAATCAGTAGCGGACAGCGAAGCAGAAGCCGCCGCTCCACCTCCTTACGAGCAAGGCTTAAAAGCGGCTCAACAAATTGCTCAAGACGATCCAAGAATTGTGGCGAGCGTGCTTAAAGACTGGGTGAACGGCAATGAGTAACGGTATCGAAAAAAGTGCGATTTTTTTAATGACACTGGGCGAATCTGAAGCCGCCGAAGTGCTCAAATATCTCGAACCTAAAGAGGTGCAAAAAATCAGCACGGCGATGGTGACGTTGAAGAACCTCACGCGCGAACAAATCGCCGATGTATTCAACGATTTTTTGGTCTGCGCATCAGGTAAAACCAGCATTGGTATGGACTCAAAAGAATACATCCGCAGCATGTTGATCAAAGCCTTAGGCGATGACAAAGCTGCCAGCTTACTCGATCGCATCATGCACAACAGTGACACCAGCGGTATCGAAAGTCTGAAGTGGATGGATCCTGCGGCGGTCGCCGAATTAGTCGGCAATGAACACCCGCAAATTATCGCCACCATCCTCGTCCACCTTGAGCCCGACCAAGCCGCGAGCATCCTCAAGCTCCTCACTGAACGTACCCGCAATGATGTGTTGCTGCGTATCTCGACACTGGATGGCGTACAGCCTGTCGCACTGCGCGAACTCAACGATGTGTTAAGCCGCCTCATGTCGGGCAGCGGTTCGAGCAAAAAGAATTTACAAGGTGGGGTCGGCACGGCCGCAGAAATTCTGAACTTTATGGGCAGTACGCTAGAAGCCGCGATGATAGATAACGTGCGCACTTACGACCCTGAATTGGCACAAAAAATCGAAGACAAGATGTTCGTTTTCGAGAACGTATTGGAAATCGACGACCGTGGCATCCAACTCATTTTGCGCGAAGTCCAATCGGAATCGCTGATTGTTTCACTCAAAGGCGCAAGCGAAGAACTCCGCGAAAAAATCTTCAAAAATATGTCCTCACGCGCCGCTGAAATGATGCGCGAAGACTTGGAATCCAAAGGCCCCGTCAAGCTGAGCGATGTCGAAGCCAATCAAAAAGAAATCCTCAAAATCGTGCGGCGTTTATCGGATGAAGGGCAAATCTCATTAGGCGGAAAAGGCGAAGAAGCGTATGTCTAATTCAGCTAACAACGCGAATTTTCTAGCGCGTGTCGCCACCAATACCAGCCAGCAAATGGCGGGCGAAGTGGACATCATTGCTAAAGAGCAGCTCACCGCCTATCAACGCTGGGAGCTGCCGTCGTTTAATCCTGCGCCTACACCTGCGCGCGCGATTATTTCTGACACCGCCTTGCAAGAGCTTAAACAACGCGCGCATACCGAAGGCTATGCCCAGGGCGAAGCTGCCGGACAAACGAGCGGTCACGCCGCAGGCTATGCGGCGGGCTATGCCGAGGGTGGGCAACACGCGCAACAAGAAGCGGGCGAAATACACGCCCTGTTAGAAAATCTACACCAAGGGTTAGCGCAACTTGATCAGGGAATTGCGCAAAACCTGCTGGATTTAGCCATCCATATCGCCCGAAAAATGACGGTAGAAAGCTTGCAAGTCAAACCTGAAATCATTTTGGAAACGATACGCAACGCGATGAGCGGCTTGCCCCAATTTAATCAAAATCCACATTTAATTTTGCATCCAGACGATGCCGATTTAGTGCGCAAATATATGGACGATGAACTCGTACACGCAGGCTGGAAAATTTTTACCGACCCACAACTGCAACGCGGCGGCTGCTTAGTTAAAACGGCGCACAGCTTGGTTGATGCCAGCCTGGAGTCGCGTTGGGAACGCACCTTGCAGTCCATTGGACAAGATCATTCATGGCTCACCTAGATCACCTCAATCGCTGGCAAAATTTTCTGGCGCAAGCTCAGGAATATGTCGCGGATTGCAAGCCGATGCAGCCGTCGGGACATTTGACCAAAGTCACTGGACTGGTCATCGAAGCAGTGGGCTTGCAAATGCCGATGGGCAGCACCTGCGAAATTCATTTACCCAACTGCAATGCCGAAGCTGAAGTGGTGGGATTTTCAGGCGAACGCTTATTTTTAATGCCCGAAAATAATGTCTATGGCTTGGTGCCGGGGGCACGCGTGATGCCTGTTGAACCTGCCAATGTACTCACCCTAGGCGGCAAATACGAATTGAAACGTCGCCACACCGATCAAGGCAAACACTTGCCAGTCGGCGACATGTTGCTCGGACGCGTCGTCGATGGTGCAGGCAAGCCGCTCGACCAACTCGGCCCTTTGCAAGACTCACGTTCTGCCTCCTTACAAAGCCGCCCGTTTAACCCGCTAGAGCGTGCCTCCATCGACCAAACCTTGGATGTCGGCGTGCGCGCCATCAACAGTTTGCTGGTGGTCGGACGCGGTCAGCGTATGGGTTTGTTCGCTGGCAGCGGCGTGGGGAAAAGCGTGTTGCTCGGCATGATGGCGCGTTACACCAGCGCGGATGTGACCGTGGTTGGGCTGATAGGCGAACGCGGTCGTGAAGTTAAAGAATTTATCAACGATATTTTGGGCGTAGAAGGATTGGCACGTTCAGTCGTGGTCGCCACCCCCGCCGACACCAGCCCGCTGATGCGGCTGCAAGGTGCGGCCTACGCCACTACCATCGCCGAATACTTCCGCGACCAAGGTAAAAATGTGTTGCTCATCATGGATTCGCTGACCCGCTACGCCATGGCACAACGCGAAATCGCATTGGCGGTCGGCGAACCACCCGCCACCAAAGGCTATCCGCCCTCAGTGTTCGCCAAGTTACCGCAACTGGTCGAACGGGCTGGCAATGGCTTGGAAGGCAGCGGCTCGATTACCGCCTTCTACACCGTGCTCACCGAAGGCGACGACCAACAAGATCCTATCGCAGACAGTGCGCGCGCCATTCTCGATGGTCATATCGTGTTATCACGCCGCTTAGTCGAGCAAGGTCACTACCCCGCCATCGACATCGAAGCCTCGATTAGCCGCGTCATGTCGCGCTTGGTCAGTCCAGAACATTTGGCATTGGTGCAACGCTTCAAACAAATGTATTCGCATTACCAACGTAACCACGACTTGATTAGCGTAGGAGCGTATGTCTCGGGCAGCGATCCCTTGCTGGATCAAGCCATCGTGCTGCATCCGCGCATGGAGCAGTTCTTAAAACAAGGCATGTTCCAACAAGAATCTAGTCCGAGCAGCATCCAACAACTGCAAGCCTTGTTCGCCACCGTCTCTTAAGAAAGCTCGCCATGCACAAACCTTTTACCCTGCAACCGCTGATGAATCTCGCGCAACATCAAACCGAGTCTGCGACACGCGAACTCGGTCAGCTCAACCAACGCGAACACGCGGCGCAAGACAAACTGGAGATGTTGCAACAATATCGCAACGACTATCAAACCCGCTTGCAAGCCTCTATCCAAAATGGCATGGAACCCTTGCAACTGCGAAATTTCCAGCAGTTCATCAACAAACTCGACGATGCCATCGCGCAACAAAAAAAAGCGGTCTTGCAAAGCCATCTTTCTGTTGAGCGCGGGCGCACTGAATTTGATAGTACGCAACGCAAACTTAAATCCTATTCAACTTTGCACGATCGTTATCTGGAAGAACAAAAACACCTAGACAGCAAAGCAGAGCAACACCTGCTCGACGAACACACGGGACGCTTTGCCGCCTACCGTATGCAACAAGCCGACGAAAAAAATCACCATTAAACAGGGGAACATCATGCCCAACCCGATTACCGCCGCTCCATTCATAAACGCCAGCAGCACACCAAACAGCGCGGCCAAAAACACGTCCTCTCCCGCGCCCGAAGCGAACAGTTTCCAAACGGTTTTAGCGCGCCAAAAAGAAAGTAAAGCGGCGGAAAAAACAGCTGAAAAAAGCTGCGCGAAAACAGCCGACCCCACCCGTGAGTCCCCTAACGCGAATAACGTCGTCGCGGAAAGTGTCGCGGCTCCCAGTAGCAACGACGGCAAAGCCAGTCCCGTCAGCAGTTCGCTCGATAACAAGAGCACTAAGCCTGACAGCCCCGATGCCGCCAGCACTGCGCCTAACAGCCCCGACAACTTGATAGCCTTGTTGCAACCCTTACAAGAATTGCGCAATGCGCTAAGCGCGCCAATGGATCGCGCCAGCAACAACACCCTCACCGCGAGCGGTGCAGCCGCCAATGAACGCTTAGACGCATCGGGCAAACCGCTCGCCAGCCGCGCACATACGCTGGCGAACACGCTAGCGGGCAGCCCAGTTGTCAACGCCGCAACCGTCGATGCTGACACGCAGTTCAAAGCCAATCTGAGCGAAAAACTCAGCAATACTTTGGTCGCCGCCAGTGATAGCAAACTGGCCCTAAACAGCGTTGCACCACGCGCGGAAGAGCTGCTGAAATTTGCCACGCCGAATCTGTTAAGCAATCCAATCGGCAATACCAACAAGCTGCCAGACAGTCCTGTACAAAGCATCGCCGCCCCTTTTGGTAGCGCTGCTTGGAGCAGCGAATTCACGCAAAAAATTAGCTGGATGAGCAACAGCAAACTCGATCAAGTGGCCGAGCTACATCTCAATCCGCCCAACTTAGGACCGCTCGATGTGGTGCTAAAAATTTCAGATAACCAAGCCACGGCAATGTTTAGCTCACCGCATTTAGCGGTACGCGAAGCGGTGGAAAATGCCATGCCTAAACTTCGCGAACTATTAGCCGATAACGGCATTACCTTGGGCAATACCAGCGTCAGCGATCAAGCCCCGCGTGATAACAATCCATCCAACTCAAATGAGCAATCGCTGGGCAATCGCTGGGCAAACCCTAGCAATAACGCGAGCGATGAAGCGGTTCGTTCGATGAGCCCCCCCATCACCGTGCAACGACACAACGGCCTAGTTGATACCTTTGCCTAACAGCCCGTGAACACTAGAAAGGTCGAGTTGATGGATAACCCCCGCCCTATTCGGCTTATCAAAACAGCAGCATATTTCTCATAATCAGCTCATCCAACAAGGAACTCTAAAATGTCTAGTAAACCCGCCAAACCTGCTGAAGCGGCCGATGCGCCGAAAAAAAGCAACAAAATGCTCATCATTATCATTGCCGCCGTGGTGCTGCTAGGCGGGGGCGGCGCAGCCGCATTTGTGTTGATGAAACCGCATCCCCCTAAACACCCGCCTGCGGCGGCGGCGGAAGAAGAACCCGTTGAAGAGGAAGAAGACGCGCATCACAAAATCGAACCTAAGTTTGTTGAGCTCGGCACGTTTACCGCCAACCTCATCCACGAAGAGGGCGATCGCTATTTGCAAGTTGCCATCAGCATCAAGCTCACCAAGCCTGAGTTAGAAGAGAAGATGAAAGCGCGCAATCCCGAAATCATGCACAAGGTCAATATGCTGTTACAAAGCAGAACCCCTTCTGAGCTAGGGACATTGAAAGGGAAAGAGAAGTTAGCTGGCGATATCAAGGCGCAAGTCGAATATGTCTTGGGTCTGCGTAAAACAGCCCCTGTCATTACCGCCTCTATCCCGGTGGGACAACAATCTGAGACTGAGCCGGTTGAACATGCCGCCCCGACTCAGCACGTCGCTGAACATGAAGGTGCCGAGTCAGGCGCAGTCAAAAAAGGCGTGGCGGACGTGTTCTTCACCTCCTTCATCATTCAGTAAAAATCATGAGCGAATTTCTCTCTCAAGACGAAGTTGACTCGCTACTCAAGGGAGTAACGGGCGAGGCTGATGAGGCTAAAGACACTGCGGCCGAGACAGGAGAAGTTCGTTCTTACAATTTAGCGTCACAAGAGCGCATCGTGCGTGGGCGTATGCCCACCATGGAAATTATCAATGAGCGTTTTGCGCGCTTGTTTCGCATCGGCTTATTTAATTTCATCCGTCGCACGCCTGAGATCTCGGTCGGCCCAGTCAAGGTGATGAAGTTCGCCGAATTCATTCGCAACCTACATGTCCCGACCAACCTCAACATTATTCAAGCCAAGCCCTTACGCGGTAACGGCTTGTTTATCTTCGATCCCAATCTGATTTTTTTGGTAGTGGACAATATGTTCGGCGGCGATGGGCGGTTTCACATGCGTGTCGAAGGGCGCGAATTTACCCAAACCGAGCAGCGCATCATTCAAAAAATGCTCGACGTGGTATTCGAGACCTATAGCAAAGCATGGGAAGCCGTCCATCCCTTGAACTTTGAGTTTGTACGTTCTGAAATGAACCCACAATTTGCGAATATCGCCACGCCGAATGAAGTGGTCATCGTGACTTCATTTGAAATTGATTTGGGTGGCAATGGCGGCGCGTTCCATGTGTGTATGCCTTACTCGATGCTCGAGCCAGTCAAAGACTTGCTCTACAGCACCATGCAGGGCGATCACTTAGCGGTGGATAAACGCTGGCAAAGCCTGCTCTCCAAACAAGTGCAATCTGCCAACGTCGAGCTGATTGCCACCTTAGGCTTGGCGAATATGACGGTCGAACAAGTGATGAAAATGCACACCGGCGATGTCATTCCGCTCAGCGTCGATGAATACATCACAGCCTCGGTAGATGGCGTGCCGATGATGGAATGTAAGTACGGCGCATTGAATAACCAATACGCACTCAAGATAGAAAGAATGCTCACCAGCAGCGAAGGAGAAAATCATGTCGGATGACACTGCAACAGAACTCGAAGCCGCGCCCGCCGCCCCGCTCGACGAGATGAGCGAAATGGCAGCCGCAATGGCGGAAGAAGCAGCTGCTAAGGCGGCCGCTGATGAAATTAGTGCGGATGATTGGGGCGCGGCAATGGCGGAACAAACCGCCGTCGAAGCGGTAGAAGCCCCTGCCGCCAAAGCGCATGTCTTTGAACAATTTGGCGCGAGCAGTAGTAGTCATACGCCCAATGATTTAGACATGATTATGGACATTCCCGTGCAGCTCTCAGTAGAACTGGGACGCACCAAAATGCCCATCAAAAATCTGTTGCAACTGGCGCAAGGTTCGGTGGTTGAACTAGCAGGCATGGCGGGCGAACCGTTAGATGTGATGATTAACGGCTTCCTCATTGCGCAAGGTGAAGTGGTGGTGGTGAACGACAAACTGGGGATCCGCTTAACCGACATCATCACGCCCTCAGAACGTCTGCGCCGCTTTAATCGCTAACATGAAACTCACCCTAAAACGGCTCATTCCCTTGTGCTTGCTGGTGTTCGCACCGCCTATTGCCGCACTCGAAAGTGCACGTCCGAACTACCCCGCTCCCGCCTCGGCATTAGGGGCGGGCAGCATCGTACAAATCATCCTGAGCTTGCTGTTGGTGCTCGCCGCCATCGTGTTAGTTGCTTGGATGCTCAAACGCATGAACGTGGCACAAAAAGGTCATGCCAATCTGCTCAAGGTAATCGGTGGTGTTGCCATTGGTCAGCGTGAACGCGTGGTACTGCTAGAGATTGGTGAGACCTGGTTAGTGGTCGGCGTTGCCCCCAATCAAATTCGCACCTTGCACACCTTGCCTAAAGCGACTGCCAACACCGAGCCTGTTGCAACGGATACCGCCGCTGTGCCATTCAATGCTTGGCTTAAAAAAATGATAGAGAAACGCAATGTCAGCTAAATTTGCCAAGCTGCTGGGAATCGCGCTGGTCGTGTTGGCAAGCTCGCAATCCGCGTGGGCGGAAGCTGGCTTAGCCGCCCTCACTAGCACGCCGAGCGCGGGCGGCGGACAAAGCTATAGCTTGAGCTTGCAAACCTTGCTGTTACTGACTTCGCTGAGTTTTTTACCAGCGGTATTGCTGATGATGACCAGCTTCACCCGCATCATCATCGTGCTGTCGTTGTTGCGTTCCGCCATCGGCACACCGTCCGCGCCGCCCAATCAAGTACTAGTCGGCTTAGCGTTATTCCTGACTTTCTTTGTCATGTCGCCCGTACTCGACAAAATCTACACCGAGGCTTATGTGCCTTACAGCGAAAACAAAATTGCGCTGCAACAAGCGGTGGACACGGGCATCGTGCCGCTCAAAGCTTTTATGTTGCGTCAAACCCGCCAAGCTGACCTCGCGCTGTTCGTCAAAATCTCCAACAGTGAACCACTACAAACCGCCGACGACGTACCGCTGCGCATCCTCGTTCCCGCTTACGTCATCAGCGAACTCAAAACCGCGTTCCAAATTGGTTTCATTATTTTCATCCCCTTCCTCATCATCGACATGGTGGTCGCCAGCGTGCTGATGTCGATGGGGATGATGATGGTGTCGCCCTCGGTGATTTCACTGCCCTTCAAGCTGATGCTGTTCGTGTTAGCCGATGGTTGGAATCTGTTAATTGGCTCTTTGGCGCAGAGTTTTTATACCTAACAATCAATCACGATGACTCCCGAAGCTGTGATGACGCTGGCACAACAAGCCATGCAACTGACTTTAATGATTTCCGCCCCGCTGCTGCTCAGCGCGCTGGTAATCGGGCTGGTGGTGAGCATCTTTCAAGCCGCCACGCAAATCAACGAAATGACTTTGTCCTTTATTCCCAAATTACTAGGCATGTTTTTAGTCTTAATGCTGAGTGGTTCTTGGATGATTAGCATGATGGTGGATTATGTACAGCGGCTGTTTGGCAACATTCCTTGGATGATAGGTTAGGCCATGCTCAACTTTACGAGCCTTCAGATTGATACCTGGATGGCGATGTTTATGTTTCCCTTCACGCGCATTCTCGCCCTGTTAGCCAGCGCGCCTGTGATTGGCAGCAAGCAAGTGCCCGTGCGTATCAAAATCGGTTTAAGCGTGTTACTCACCTTGCTGATTGCACCGACTTTAAGCGAGTTGCCCACCGTCACAGTGGGATCGGCACCTGGCATGTTGATTGTGGTGCAGCAAATCATTATTGGGGTGGCGATGGGCTTCACCATGCGGCTGATTTTCACCGCCGTAGAAATGGCGGGTGAACTCATTGGGATGCAGATGGGCTTAGGCTTTGCGAGCTTTTACGACCCCATCAACGCAACCCATTCACAAGTCATTTCGCAGTGGTTAGGGATCATCGCTTCGCTGGTATTTTTGTCACTCAACGGGCATTTATTCATGCTGGCAGGGTTGTCCGAAAGTTTTCACACCCTGCCCATCGGTCAAATGATAAGCACGCAGGGCTTTTACGACATCACGCTATGGGGCGGCAGTATTTTTGCCTACGCCTTGCAAATCTCTTTACCGCTCTTGGCCGCCCTGCTCATCACCAATTTAGCACTGGGCATTTTGACGCGCGCCGCGCCGCAACTTAATTTATTCGCGGTGGGCTTTCCCATCACCTTAGGCATCGGCTTTATTGTCCTAACCTTGTCTATGCCCTACTTCGCACCGTTGCTCGACAAACTTACTCACGACGCGCTCGATGCGATGTTGCAAGTCGTAAAAACGAGACCTCCGCCGCTATAAGCCAACGCGAGGCACATCCTCAAACACAATAATAAAATGTCATCCCCCTTAGGAGAAATATCATGTTTGGCAAATCAAAAGCATTACAAACCCAACTCAACGCAACCCAAACCGAGCTGCAAACGCTTAACGATCTTTTCAAGTCGCTCAATAACAACATGGCGATGATTGAATTTAATCTCGACGGTACGATTATCTCTGCCAATGATATTTTTAAGAAAGTGGTCGGCTACTCAGCCAATGAACTCAAAGGAAAAGCGCATAGCAGTTTGTGCGACAGCCGTTATACCAGCAGCCCTGCCTACGCCGAATTTTGGAAGAAATTGCGTTTGGGACAAGCCTTTAGCGGCACGTTTCAGCGCGTGGCAAAAGATGGCTCAACAGTGTGGCTAGAAGCGACTTATTTCCCCGTCATGGGCGCGACGGGTAGCGTGGTGAAAGTGATCAAAATTGCCAATGACATCACGAAACAACACAACGAAGCCTTGCACTTTAGCAATGTGCTGGACGCGCTCAATCGCGCCATGGCAGTGATTGAATTTGATATGCAGGGCAATGTGCTACGCGCCAATAACAATTTTCTCAAGATACTGGGCTATTCATTGAGCGATGTACAAGGCCGTCATCACAGCCAATTTTGCCGCCCCGAATATAGCAACAGCCCCGCCTATCAAGCATTCTGGCAACGCCTGAACAAGGGCGAATACTTTACCGGCGAGTTTGAGCGCGTGACTAAAGACGGCAAGTTCGTCTGGCTAGAAGCCAACTACAACCCCATCATGGATGACAACGGTAAACCGTATAGCGTGATTAAATTTGCCTCTGACATCACTTCGCGCGTGATGCGCACCGAGCTAGAAAATACTGCGCATCATCTGTGGGAAGAAACCGATCAACATTCAGTCAATGGTCAAGCCGTTATTTTGGAAGCCATCAACAAAATGAATGCGCTATCGAGCAAAGTGGGCATTGCGTCGCAGCAAGTGCAAAGCTTAGGGGCGAAGACCACGCAAATCACCTCTATCGTCAAAACCATTAAAGAAATTTCTGACCAAACCAATCTGCTCGCACTAAATGCCGCGATTGAAGCCGCGCGCGCGGGTGAAAGTGGTCGAGGCTTTGCCGTGGTCGCGGACGAGGTGCGTAAACTCTCCGAGCGTACCGCCAATTCGACCACCGAAATTTCCAAGATGATTAACGACATCCAAACCGAAAGCCAAACGGTTATCAGCAGTATGTTGAGCAGTTTGACGGAAGTGGAAGCAGGCGTACGTCTCGCCAACGATGCGGGCACAGCAATTCATAAAATCCGTGAAGGCGCGCAGCAAGTGGTCAAAGTGCTGGAGCAGTTTTCAACCAATAAAGCCGCTTAAAGGATGAACACCCATGACGAATCTTGATACTCGTACCAACCTAAAACAGGCACTGGCAAAGCTGGACTCGCTGCCTGCCATGCCTGTCATTGCGCAAAAATTATTGAACTTACAGCTCGACACCGATGCGGGCGAAGCGCAATTGCTTAACCTCATCGAGCAAGATCCGCAAATCACCGCCAAACTCATCGGTCTAGCCAACTCACCAATGATGGGCGTAGCGCGCAAAGTCAGTACCGTCAACGATGCCGCCATGTTGCTCGGCATGACTAAAGTCAAAGCCGTGGCAATGGGCATCGCAGCAATGTCGGGCTTTGCTAAAACACCCCAGCATCTGCATTTCAAACCGCAAGATTTATGGCAGCACAGCATCACCATCGCCATCATCATGCGCACCATTGCGGCGCACATGCCGAGCCGCTTCCGACCGCATGAAGATCAGATTTTTTTAGCGGGCTTGCTGCACGACATCGGCTATATGGCACTGCATCATCTGGACAGCGCGGCGAGTGATGAGCTGCATCATCAGCTCCACATCCAACCTAAACGTGACGTGACTGAAATCGAACTGGGCGCACTCGGTATGACGCATGGCTATATCGGCGCGCAACTAGGCAAGGCTTGGTGCTTACCCAGCGAAATCATCAATGTGATTGCTTATCATCATCCCGCGCATATTGAGGACGTGGCGGAAATTATGCCGCTGGTGAAATTGCTGCATCTCGCCGAACGCTTGCTGCCCGACTTTGGTATCGCCGAACACACGGGAGCGGGTATCAATGATCAAGAGTGGCTCGCCATCGGTATTTTGCCCAGCCGCGCGGAAGAATTACTCGATACCACCAATGAAATCGCCGTGCAAGCGGCGAATATGTCGGAGATGTTTTAAGGCGGTCTAGGACGGAGAAGAGCAGACGCGAATCACATTCGGGCCATGCTCTTTAGCTTGATACATAGTCAAATCGGCCATCTGCACAATATATTCTGCCGCTTGTTTTTTGCCTTCAAACAAGGTCACGCCGATACAGGTAGAACAACGGTGTTCAATCAGTTCCAGCACACCGTCCGCTTGTTTGAACTCAATCCGATAAGGTAACCATAACGCCAGCCGAATCTTTTCCGCCACAGCTAACGCCAATTGCATCGACTCGGCTTGATCCGTACTCAAATCACCCAGCAACACCACGAATTCATCCCCGCCAAAACGGGCGGCGGTATCAATCGCGCGCACTGAATCCTTAATTCGCCGCGCCACTTCTTGCAGCAATAAGTCACCCACGTTATGTCCATACTGATCATTGAGCGGTTTGAAGTGATCTAAGTCTAAAAACAACAACGCACCATAACGCTGACTGCGCGCGCCGAATTCCATGCCTTGTTCTAAGCGTTCATACAACAAGCGACGATTCGGCAACTGGGTCAAATTGTCATATAAAGCGATGTTTAACAACTCGGCTTCCGCTAACTTACGCGCGGTAATATCGGTACGCATGGCGACATACTGCTGAGGCTTACCTGCTTTATCGTAGAACGGCACAATGGTCGTTTCTACCCAATAAAAATCACCATTTTTCTTACGATTACAAATGTCGCCGTGCCAAACATGACCATTCACAAGGGCGCGATACATCCCCTTAAAAAAATCGGGCGAGTGTTTGCCTGAATTGAGGATGCGATGATTTTGCCCAATCAACTCGTCACGCGTATAGCCGCTAATCTGACAAAACGTTTCATTCGCATGCGTAATCGTCCCATGTACATCGGTCACACCCACGATGGAATGTTGATTCATTGCAAAATGTAAGTTCTCTATCTCATCCAAGGAGGTTTGTAATTGCTGAGCTTTCGCGCTCAACGCTAATTCTGCGTCATAGCGCGCCTGACTATCTTCCGCCGCCAATCTCATCAACATGAAGTGCATCCACAAGTAGGCAAATAACTTACCCGTGTGCGCCATCATGGTGAATTTTTCATGCGGCGAGGTGGAATACAGCATAAAGAAATCGGACAAAATGAGCAGCGCACTCATGCCGATTAAGCCTGTAAACAAGGCGTGTTCATGGCGAATCCGCCAACATTGGGCGATCACCACCAGCCACAAAAACAACACGGGAATTTGCGTCGGACGCTGAATCCCTAACAAGCCCGTATCGACATATCTAGGCAACACGCCTGCGGCGTAATACAGCATCACGGTCATCACCAGCACGCCGAGCACAAACCAACGGGTACTTAATTCGGATTGACGCTGCTTCAACCACAACGCCCACATCAACACCAACGGCAACACATAAGTCGATGGTGGCCAAGTGGTGGGGCGTAATGACTTCGACGAAGCCTCAATCCAAGCTAAAGAACCTGACCACTCAATACCGACCAAAGCATGCAAAATTTCGGTCAAGGCGGCAACCGTAAAAGCGATCACTAAAAAAATACGCACCCGTTGCTTAAGGCTGTGTTGCTCCGCGAGCAAAAACAATGACAACAGCAAGGACAGCAAGCCATTACTGGTGTCTAGCAACAAATGTAGGCTCTCAAACTGCATCTCAGCTTGCCTGTGTAGCACCCAGACCAACATCAGATAAGTCAGGAGCATCCAGGCAAATACGGAATAACTTTTACTATTTATGCTCGTCATAATTTCTCATTTAGGGCATTTCCGCTGCACGCAAAAATTGCAAATGCAGCGTCATGCGATCCCCACACGAGGGGGGCGCGAAAACGCGGAGGGGATGGGAGGGCAGCGAGACCACACTAGCAGCGAAGCAACACGCTGAAGGCTAAAATCACATGAAAGTGAATAACGACAAATTCGACACTTGCATAAATGACTTTTGCGCGGCTTGTAAGCCCACTAATTGTTGCTGTAAATCGGTGCTGGCTTTATACACATCGGCATCTTGTAATTGCGACAATGTTTGCTTGTAACCCAAGCTCAAATTATCACCAATGGCTTGCGTCGCATCGACACTTTGCCAATTCGTTCCAACCGTAGATAGCGCCGTCGCAACGACGTTCAAACCGCGATCTAATTGATTGATGGCACTCGTCACGCCGCTGCCTAAGCTGGCAAGTTGTGCTGTATTACCTGCCAGTACAGGCGTGTTTAACAAGGCAATCGCATCAGCAATAGTCTTGAAAATGCTGACATTGCTACTCGCGGCAACACTCAAACTATCCCCATTCGCGGGCGTGCCCTGCACCGCAAATTGCATCCCGTCAAAACTAATCGCTTGGCCGCTCACATAGGGTTGCGCCGTCATACCCGCCACAGGCAAGCCTGTCGTGGTGTTGGTCACGCTGTAACTGGTCACGCCCGCTGCCACGGTAAACGCGACGCTGTAACTGTTGCCCGTCAGCAAGGTGGGATTGGTGACACTGCCGATACTCGCGCTGGCATTGCCCGTGTTAGCGGCAGCGGCTTGCGTAACAAACGCACCATTGCCATTTTTGACGCGCATAAAAATATCCGCCCCCGATAGACTGCTCGCCACTTGCAAGGTGTCGCTCACTTGCGTCATCTTTTTCCCGTCATCACCTAAGTAAGCATAACCCGCAGCGGTGTTCGCAATCGGCTGAGTCTGGGACTGAAAGCCTGAGAACATAAAGTTTCCTGATGCGTCGATGCTATTCGCCAAGCTGACTAACTCATCCAAGCGCACGCTTAAACTGCTGGCGATATTTTGTCGTTCGGTATTGTTATAGCTGCCCGTCGAGGCACTGACCATCGTAGTGCGAACATCTTGCAGCACCGAAGCCACACCTTGCAGCGTGGTGTCCATTTGCGCGAAGGTATTTTTTGCACCGTTACGATTCACCGTGTATTGCGTATTGGTGGCATCGCTATGCGCTACCACCAAAGCTTGCGCGGCGGCAGCAGGGTCAATCGACGGCGTGAGCAATCTGCGTCCCGTCGCCATCTGCTGTTGAGTCTGCAATAACCGCGTCTGCTGCTGATTCATCGCAGTGACATTGGTGTCATAAATCATGCCCGTACTGATACGCATTTCACACCTACCTATCTTAGATTCAGTAATGTATCGAACAGGGTATTCGCCACTTGGATTGCCTTACCAGCGGCTTGATAAGCGCGTTGATAGCGCATCAAATTGGCCGCCTCTTCATCCAAATTCACCCCAGATAAAGATTGTTGCGATTGCACCACTTGGCTGACCATGTTCGCCTGTGCGGTGCTATTCACTTCTGTTTCGCGAGTTTTGCTGCCCACCTCGGCGACCAGTTGCGCATACGCGCCTTGATAGTTGGCGGTGCTGTTTGCCATGGTGTTTTGCAATTGCAAATTCGCCAACACCAGCGCGTTGCGATTATCGGCAATGCCATTGATATTCGGCGCAACCGTCAATACGTCGCCCGCTTTAGGTGTACCCGTAACTTGCGCCGTCCAACCGTTATAAGCCAAGTTCAGCGTCGTACCCGGCGTATAGCTAATCGGTGCAGCGACCGCAGGTACTGCGCCTGTCACGGTATAAGTAGGCAAAGTCGCGGGCGCGACGACGGCATTAAAGGTGATGCTGACGGGCGTTTGCAGACTAGCATTCACGGGCGCAGGCGGAGTCACGGTCAAGCCCGCTATTGCGGCTGTGCCAGTGTTGCTTAACGCGGCATTGCCGCGTATCGGTGCGGCAGCGGCAATTTTAGTTGGGTCGCTAATCGCGACACTGATGTTTTGCGCGCCCGCTGCGGTCGGGCGAATTAAAAAGCGATCGCCTACCACCGCTGCGCCCGCACTCAGATTTACCGTAAAACCATCCACGGTTTGTGGCAAACCCGCTAACGCCGTCACGGTGTTATCAGACAAACGAATTAGGTTGTAACTGCCCACCCCTGTTGCCTGCAATAAGTAATCGCTGGTGGTCAAGGCATTCGGGCTACTCAAAGTGGCAGCAATGACGGCTGTACCTGCGTTACTGCTGGCACTGGTCACAACTGGCGCGGGTAGATTAAACAGATTGCCACCTAACGCGCCGTTTAAGTCTTGTCCCAGTTGATGCTGGTTATTGACGGTGCTGGCAATGCTGATTGCCAGCCGACCTAGCGCATTGCGCGCAGGTTCTAAACTTTGATCGCGAAAGCTCAACAAGCCGCCCAGCTTGCCGCCCTGAAAGGCAGTTTGTGGCAAGCGAATGGTATTACCGTTTGCCGCATAGGCAACTTCGCTGCGCGTCGGGTCAGTCAAAGACGGCACGGCTTGCAAGGCAAAGGCTTGATTGCCTACCACCAGTGGTTGACCGTTCCCCACAAACACGTTGTAACTGCCATCGCTTTGCTTTAACACGGTGGCTTTGACTTCTTGATTGAGCTGGTTAATCAACTGATCGCGCTGATCGAGCAAATCATTCGGCGGCTGTCCGCCACTCGTCAAAGCTATTCACGATGGTGACGCTCGTCCCAATCTGCCCATTTAGACTATTGCTCATGTCGGTGAACTGCTGATTGAGCGATTGAAAGCGTGCCGTCAACGACTGCGCACTGCTCAACAAAGTTTGCCGCGCGGGAATCGAGTCAGCGGCATTGCCAACCAAATTCATCGAATTGAAAAAGTCCTGTATGGCGGGCGATAAGCCTGCGGCAGGATCCGCTAGCACATTGTCGATTTGTTTGATCTGCGTCAGATAAGTGCTTAATTGGCTCGCTTGCGCTTGCCCTTGCAACATCTGTGTATTCAAAAATTCATCGTAGCTACGTTTGACGCTACTGACGTTGGTGCCTTGCCCCAAATACCCCGAACCGGTGAACTGCGGCTGATTGGCGGTCTGCACGATTTGCTGACGGTTATAACCCGCCGTATTGGCATTGGCGATATTGTGCTGAGTGGTCGCCAGTCCCATCTGCGCCGCATTCAGACCACTTACCCCGATATTAAATATATTGCTTGCCATGATTTTTAATCCTTATTTTTCAGCTCACCCGCCCACTCAAGTGTGTTATCGGCACATCGTCGATACTCTTTAGCTAGGTCACACTGCCGTTTTGATTTGACTCATCACCCGCACTAACTTATCGGCATAGTTTGGGTCGGTGGCATAGCCTGCTTTTTGCAAAGCTTGCGCCATGCCAGCGGCATCACCACCTTGCTGCAACACGCCTGCATAGCGCGGATTGTTATTCATCATGTGCGCATAATCTTGAAAAGCGGCGGCATAGGAATCATAGGCACGGAATTTTTCCACTTGCTGATGCGCCACGCCGTTCTGATACTCGGTGGTCATCACCTCCGCCACTTTGCCAGTCCAACCCGATCCCGCCTTAATACCAAACAAGTTGTAGCTATTACTGCCATCCGCTAGGTGAATCTCGCGCTTACCCCAGCCACTTTCCAATGCCGCTTGTCCCAACATCAAATGGGCGGGTACGCCGCCAGCCGAGCTGGCTTGCACAGCGTGCGGCAACATGCGCGCCATAAAATCTTGCTGCGTACTGGCGTTATAAACAGAGGGAATAGAGCTTGCCAGCGCAGCCGGGGCGGCAGACAAAGCTTGCGGCGCGACACGCGCTGCGCTGCTCATCGCAGCGGGGCTAAGTGCGCCAGATTTGCCGTCCACACTTGCCGCATCACGGCTCAATTGCTTGACCATAATGTCCGCCAACCCCACCCCGCGAGTCGCCATATTTTGTGCAAACTGCTGATCTAACATCCCGGTAAACATCTTGGTTTGCTCGTTATCCAACATGCCGTCTTGCGGCGTGGCCTCGCGCATACTTTTGAGCATCATGTTCAAAAATACCGACTCAAACTGTTGCGCCGCCGCTTTAAGGGCTTTGTCTGGTGCTTGTTTGGCTTGCGCACGCAACGCTTGCAGCGATTGTCCATCGACGGCTAATGACTGGGTTGCGTTGTTAAGCGGGATGCTCACTAGATGACCTCCAACTCCGCATGTAACGCGCCCGACGCTTTCATCGCTTGCAAAATTGCCAGCAAATCTTGCGGGGTTGCACCTATGGAGTTCAATGCCTTGACCACTTCGCTCAACGACACGCCTTTGGGTAATTGCACCAAGCCGCCTTTATCCGATTTCACGTCTATCGTAGTTTTGTCCACTTTTTCGGTTTTACCTGCGGCAAACGCATTGGGCTGACTCACCGTGGTGTCGGTGTTAATCACCACGGTGAGATTGCCATGCGCAATGGCGCAACTATCCAGTGTGACGTTTTGATTCATCACCACCGAGCCGGTGCGTGCATTGATGGTGACCTTCGCCATGCCTTGCGCAGGATCGACTTGCAGATTTTCAATCTTGGCAATAAAAGCGACGCGCTGCGCACCCGTTGGCGCGCGTACTTCGATGACGCGACCATCTTGTGCTGAGGCAATATCAGGTGAAATTTTTTCATTGATGACTTCGACGATGCGCGACGCAGTGGTGAAATCTGTGGTGCGTAATTCCAGATGAATAAAGTCACCCTGCCCTAATTGCGTTGCTACCGCACGTTCCACTGTCGCGCCCCCAGGCAAACGTCCCACATCGAGATGGTTAACCTGTACCGATGCGCCGCCCGCCGAGGCACCCACGCCGCCCACCAACACATTGCCCTGCGCCATCGCATACACCTGACCATCCGCCCCTTTGAGCGGGGTCATTAGCAAAGTGCCGCCGCGCAAACTCTTAGCATTGCCGAGCGATGAAGCCGTCACGTCTATGGTTTGACCGGGTTTAGCAAAAGCGGGCAAGCTCGCCGTCACCATCACCGCTGCGACGTTCTTCAAGGGCAAAGTCGTGCCTGCGGGCATCGTCACCCCCATCTGCGCCAACATGGTCAACGCACTTTGCGTGGTGACTTGCGAAGTCTGATCGCCGCTGCCATCCAAGCCCACCACCAAGCCGTAGCCGATTAATTGGTTATCCCGCACGCCCTGAATGCTTGCCATGTCTTTGATGCGATCGGCGTAAGCCTGCGCGCTCAACACCAGCAAGGCCGTGGCAAACAATAATTCCAGTCGTGTGTTCATTGAAGTTTTCCTTAGAACGGCAAAATAGAAAAGAAGAAGCGGCTCAACATGGTGGTCACCGCCGAGCCATCAATACTTTGCGCGCCCTTATATTCAACATGCACATCCGCAACTTGCGTGGACTGCACGGTGTTACTGCCACTAATGGTTGCGGGATTGACCACGCCCGAAAAACGAACATATTCTTCAGCGTGTTTAATCGCCACTTGCTTCTCACCCGCCACGCGCAAATTGCCATTCGACAAAACTTCGGTCACCGTTACGGTAATCGCGCCAGAAAAACTATTACTGCCTGAGCTATCGCTTTTACTGGCGGATTTGACGGCGGTATTCGCGCCGACGTTATATGGACTTTGCAACACTTGCCCCGTCAGCCCGCCCGTAATTTTGGGTGAAGCTAAGGCAATGCTGCCGCTGTTATCGGCATTGCTGCCTGATTTTTCCGCCGCCGAGGTGGTCTCGACAATGTTGATGATGAGTACATCACCGACATTGCGTGCACGTCGATCTTCAAACATCGGACGGTCATTCACACCCACTTGGAAAATCGCACCATTCCCGTTCGGTGCGCTGGCAGGTTTGACTTCAGGGCGCGCGGTAAGCGGCTGTTTGATATTGGTCGAAGGCGTGCACGCCGCCAGTGCCAGCAACAAAAATAACGAGGTAGAGAGTTTACGCATGGCGTTCACGCTACATTTGCGAGAGTTTTTGCAACATCTGGTCGGATGTCGTAATCGCTTTGGAATTGATTTCATACGCACGTTGCGTTTGGATCATATTGACCATTTCTTCCACCACGTTGACGTTGGAAGTTTCCAAATAATTTTGATTCAACATGCCGCTGCCGTTGCTGCCTGGCACGGTGGTATTCGGCGTACCCGACGAGGCGGTCTCTTGATACAAATTACCGCCGCCACTTTGCAAGCCAGCCGGATTGATAAACGTCGAAATCTGCAATCCGCCAATCTGCACAGGAGCCGCCACACCCGGCTGCGTAATAGACACAATGCCATCACGACCGATGGTGACGCTGGTGGCATTGGCAGGAATAGTGATGGCAGGCTGAATAGCAAAGCCATTGGAATTCACCAACTGACCTTGCGCATCGCTTTGAAATGCCCCATCACGCGTGTACGACGTGGTGCCATCAGGCATCAACACTTGAAAAAATCCCGGCCCTTGTATTGCCACATCCAACTGGTTGCCCGATTGTTGCAAATTACCTTGCGTGTGGATACGTTCGGCCGCCACAGGACGCACCCCCGTACCAATTTGCAAGCCTGATGGAATCTGGGTTTGCTGCGAAGACTGCGCACCCGGTTGGCGGATGGTTTGATACAACAAATCCTCAAACACCGCGCGCGAACGCTTGAAGCCATTGGTGCTCACGTTAGCGAGATTATTCGCTACCACATCCATCTGGGTTTGCTGCGCATCCAGACCGGTTTTTGAAATCCACAAAGAACGTATCATGCTTTTACCCCTTCATCGTAAGTGGTAAGTTGAAAGTGGCAAGCCACTGACGACTCACTATCCTGCAATACTCATTATCGAACTTGCCTGTTTGGCATCGT
>JBJORQ010000022.1:0-22804 GCA_046049345.1 Pseudomonadota bacterium
TTTTGTATTCGGCGACACCCGTTTCTCAGTGAATGAGCCGACGCAACCCATCACGCTAGAGATTGAACAAGGACAAGTTGTCGCCACCCACGACTCCACACCAGAGTTCGATTTAGTGTTGGCGCAAATTCGTGCCGATGAAGGCTGCGTGTGGCTGCGTGAATTAGGCTTCGGCCTAAATCGCGCGTTTACGCAACAACGTAAAGTCGATGACATCGGTACTTACGAACGCATGTGTGGCATTCATCTATCATTGGGTGCCAAACATGGCAGCTACAACAAACCGCAAATCCGCCGCGTAGCAGCCAAATATCATGTAGATGTATTTGCCGTTACCGAACAAGTACGCTTAGGCGAAAAAGTAGTTTATCAAGATGGTGCATGGCAGGTGTAAGGCATCAGCAGCATCCAGAGAGATTAGGCCGAATCCACTATTATGCGCGGCCTTCGGAGAGGTGGCCGAGTGGTCGAAGGCACTCCCCTGCTAAGGGAGCATCCGGGCATAAACCTGGATCGAGGGTTCGAATCCCTCCTTCTCCGCCAAGGCAACTAATCAAAGTAACAAAACGCGCCCGTAGCTCAGCTGGATAGAGTACTTGGCTACGAACCAAGGGGTCAGGAGTTCGAATCTCTTCGGGCGCACCAATAAGTAAAAAGGCTCACAGTTTAATTGCTGTGAGCCTTTTTACTTTTCTAGTCGCCGTGGGTAAGCTGTGAATTTGCTAGGCTGTTTTTTCAGGTACATTTAGCCCCCGCCCAATGCGGCCAGCTTGCTAACTCGTAGAATTTGCTGACTTCATTTTTCACAGACTCCCATCATGCTAATTTGGTTCGTCGCCTTATATTTACTGCTCTCTATCGGCATCGGTATTTACGCTTCGACGCGGGTGCATAACGCGCGGGACTTTGTGGTGGCGGGGCGTAATTTGCCTTTGCCTATTGTGACGGCGACGGTGTTTGCGACTTGGTTTGGCGCGGAAACGGTGTTGGGAATTTCTGCGACTTTTGTCAAAGAAGGATTGAGCGGCGTGGTCGCCGATCCGTTTGGCGCGAGCTTGTGTTTGATTATCGCGGGGCTCTTTTTCGCACCGCTTTTGTACCGCATGAATTTGCTCACCATCGGCGATTATTATCGGCAACGCTACAGCCGCGCGGTGGAATTATTGATGACGATTTGCATCATGGTTTCGTACTTGGGCTGGGTGTCGGCGCAGGTGGTGGCACTGGGGCTGGTGTTCAATATCGTCAGCGGCGGCGCGGTGTCCGAGCCGACCGGCATGGTCATCGGCATGTCCATCGTGCTGGCGTACACCATGTTCGGCGGAATGTGGTCGGTGGCTCTGCTCGACTTCGTGCAGATGACCGTCATCATGGCGGGCATGTTGCTCATCGCCTATCTGGTCAGCGGGCAAGTTGGTGGCGTAGCGCACGTAGTACAACAGGCAAATGACACCGGCAAATTAAAGTTTTTTCCGCACGGTGGCATTGAGGTTTGGATACCATTTATCGGCGCGTGGCTGACCATGATGCTGGGTTCAATTCCGCAACAAGACGTGTTCCAGCGTATGACTTCCGCCAAGGATGAAAAAACCGCTGTGCGTGGTTCTGTACTGGGTGGTGTGTTGTATTTTGTGTTCGCTTTTGTGCCGATGTTTTTGGCGTTTTCCGCGACTTTAATCAACCCAAAAGTGTTCGGCGATTTAATCCAGAGCAATACACAAATGGTGTTACCTACTTTGATTTTGGATCACACACCCGTCATCGCGCAGGTGTTCTTTTTTGGCGCGCTGCTGTCGGCAATTATGAGTACCGCTTCCGCCACTTTGCTCGCACCGTCGGTGATGTTTACCGAGAATATCCTTAAGCATTTCGCGCTGAAAAACATGAGTGATAAACAGATGTTGCGTACCATGCGCATCATCGTCGTGACCTTTGGCGGCATGGTGTTGTGGTCGGCGTTGCACGCGGATACCAGCATTATGAAAATGGTCGAGAACGCCTACAAAATTACGCTGGTCGGCGCATTCGTGCCGCTGGCGTTCGGGCTGTATTGGCAACGCGCCAACACTCAAGGCGCGCTGCTTTCTATCGTGTTGGGACTGACGATTTGGCTGCTAATGGAAGCTATTCACCCCGACACCTACTGGCCACCACAACTGGTGGGATTGTTGTTTAGTTTGCTGGGCATGGTAGTGGGTTCGCTGTTGCCAAATTTTATGCGCGGCTATCATGCGCATCACTAATAAGAGATACTCACTGTCATATATTTGTCATCATTTCGTCATATCCTCGCGCCTTCTTAATAGCCCTCTGGAATGATGATGACTGCCAAAATTTTAATCGTAGAAGACGAGCCTGCTATCGCCGAGCTGTTGGCGTTTAACGTCATGCAAGCGGGCTTTATAGCCTTGCGTGCGCACGATGCCGACACGGCTTGGGCGCAGATCCGCGAACATTCGCCTGATTTAATTTTGCTCGACTGGATGCTGCCCGAAACCAGCGGAGTGGTTATCGCCAAACAACTACGCGCTGAGCCGCGCACCCGCGATATTCCTATCATCATGCTGACGGCGCGCGGCGATGAACGCGACAAAATTTTAGGTTTGGAATCAGGCGCTGACGACTACATCACCAAGCCATTTTCACCGCGCGAACTGATGGCGCGCATCCGTGCCGTGTTGCGCCGCCATATTCCCGTCATGCCAGACGAAAATGTCAGCGCGGGCGGACTAGAACTTTCCCCAACCACGCATCGCGTTATCGCCAAAGGAACGAGCATAGAGTTGGGGCCAACTGAGTTTCGTTTGTTACAATTCTTTATGACGCACGCTGAGCGCGTTTACAGCCGCACGCAGTTGCTCGATCAAGTGTGGGGTACGCAAGTTTTTGTTGAAGAACGCACGGTGGATGTGCATATTCGCCGCTTGCGTGCCGCGCTCGAACCCGTCGCAGCAGACAATTTAATTCAAACCGTGCGCGGCAGCGGTTATCGTTTTTCTACCCAATAAACACACCCAATTACGAGGATCAACATGTTGGATTTTTGGCTCAGAGCAAGTTCGCCTGTTTTATTTGCTAGCGTTATCGCCCTCATGCTCTGGGCTATTTTTTCACCGCTGCCCGCCTTGTTATTCATGCTGATGGTGCTGCTGATTTTGATGGCACGCCACGCCCGCCAGCTTTGCAAACTCACACACTGGCTGGCAAAACCTGACTTACAAACAATTCCTGAAGCGAATGGCATTTGGGATGATGCCTTTTCCTTGCTGTACAAAATGGTCAAACGGCATCAGCAAACTAAGCTCGATTTGGCCGCTGAATTACAGCACATCGAACTGGCAACCTCCGCCTTACCCGATGGCGTGGCGATTCTCAATGCGGGCAATCGCATCGAATGGTGCAACCCGCTGTGCGCAGAACATTTTGGCTTAAACATCGAGCGCGACATCATGCAGGACATCACTTATCTGGTGCGCCAACCTGATTTTATCGAATACTTGCAAACGGCCAATTTCAGCGAGCCCTTGGTGATGAGTCCGGTACGTCAGGACGAGCTGCGTTTATCGGTCAAATTGATTGATTATGGCGATAACAAACGTCTGCTGATTAGTCGCGACATCACCCAATTGGAGCGTATCGAAGCGATGCGCCGCGACTTCGTGGCGAACGTCTCGCATGAGCTGCGCACCCCCCTCACGGTGGTGCATGGCTATGTGGAAAATTTGCAAGACATGGAAGATTTAGACCACACACAAATCAGTCGCGCGCTATTTTTAATGTCCGAACAAACGCAGCGCATGGACAATTTAGTGGCCGATTTATTGACCTTGTCACGCTTAGAAAATGACCATAGTCCCGCAGGTGAAGAGCTGCTCAATATGAGTTCAATGTTGGACGAAATTTATCGCGAAGGACAATCGCTGAGTAACGGAAAACACGCCATTACGCTGGAGCTAAACGTAGATAAAAACGTGGTGGGAAATTACGATGAAGTGCGTAGCGCATTTAGCAATTTACTCAGCAATGCGATTCGTTATACGCCCGCAGGCGGCGCAATTTCGGTGCGCTGGAGTGAGCGCGGTGAGCAACTGATTTTTGCCGTACAAGACAGCGGCATCGGCATTGCCGCACAGCATATTCCGCGTCTCACCGAACGCTTTTACCGCGTCGATCGTAGTCGTTCGCGCGAGACGGGCGGCACGGGATTAGGCTTGGCGATTGTTAAACATATCGCGATGCGGCATCAGGCGAAATTAGAAATTTCCAGCATCGAGAATCAAGGCAGCACCTTTGCCATGGTGTTTCCGCCGCGACGGGGCAAGGCTTAGAAAACGGTGAGTGGGACGGCACTAACGTGCTTCAGTGGTGAGTCGGAGCGCGGTGGTTTTTCTACTGAGGCACACTAGCCCATCCACGTACCACTGAGGTGCAACGAGCCGCTCGACCTCTCTAAATCACCGTAAAACTCACCCGCTCAAAATCGACCCCGCGCGCCACGCTAAATCCCATTCTGACCGTTTCGGCGACACCGTTAGCGCGCAACAATGGCAAGTGTGTATTTGCCTTAAACACATTACGCGGCACAATCAAGCTGGCAGGAATGCGTAAACTCGACAGCTCCGCCAGTAAAAATCCACTCGGAATAGTCATACCGCGCTCACTTCTACTCGCAAGTGTAGGAAATGTTAAAGTCTCAACCTTGCCTGGCAAGTAACTCAAACCAACTTGTAACTGTCCTAAGGTGGAGATGTGCAACCAAGCAACACTGGCCAGTTTCACCGCATCCACGGCATTTTTCTGTACCGCCACTAATTGATTGAAGCGCAGTCGCGTAGCCCCTGCGATGGTGCGGGTGTAACGCGCGCCCATCAAACTTTCATCGTCCATACGCCACACTTCACTACTGTCATGCGCATGCCCCGCCAACAGGCTCACAATTTCATTGCTGTTACACGCAAATGACACAGGCTGCCATGCCTCTTGGCGCGGTGTCAGACGCGAATTCGATTCCTCACACCAGCAACGATGCAGGAAATTCAACAGCTCAATTGCCACGGCAGGATTGGGTAGCTCTCCCAAGCCAACTTCTGCCAAACCGGTTCCCTGCTGTAACAAAATCAATTTCACCCGCAACAATTTGCTCAATGGCACAACCGCCATGAAACGCATACTGTCGATTGCTTCAACGTGATGAATCGCCTGCAAACCTTGCTTACCTGCCAAGTCAACTGCCAACGGTTGCGCATCACCTTTACTCGCAATGCACTTAGTTTCGATACGCAAGTCGTTGCTCCACACATCCAGCCAACGATCCAACAATTGCAATTGGTTGCGACTTAATTCGGCTGGATGCGCATAGCACGCCAATAAAGTTTTGATGTAACGATTACTACAAGTGCTGCTGTGCGCCTCGGCATAACCATCCTCAACACGTTGTTCAGTAAAGCCTTGCACCTCGACGAAAGCATACAAATCATGCAGCTGATGCCACCACTTGGGATTGCACTCGTAGCCCGCGCGCAAGTGTTCAAAAATCGCCAAACCTGTGTATTGCAAACAGCGATCACACAGCAGCGTGCCATATTCGGCGAGCTTTTTGTCACCCGCCACAAACGCCTGTAAACAGCGTTGATAGCCGGTCACCATGGCTTGCCAAAGCTGCGTAATCGCGACAAATGTTTGTAGCTCGCTCTCACTTAAAGGCAAGGGCAAGGCAATCAACTTTTTCGCCATATCTTCTTGAATGAAACCCACCGTTTCGCGCAACAGTTCCAGCGTATTCATGCGCTCCAGCCCCGCCATCGGATAACGATTCAATTCGTTGATTTGCGTAAGCAGCTGACCATGCGCGCGCTGTAAATTGGTCAGTTGGAATTGCGCCAGCCAAGCCGTGCAACTCGCTACATCTTTGAAAATAGGATTCGCGCGGTCGTCGGTGGGATCGAGTGGCAGAGTTAACATGAGGCGTTTAAGTGGGCTTGTAGCGTGGTGATTAGCGTGGCTTTCCAATTGTTGGGCAGCAACACGCAGCCAGCGCGTTGCGCCGCGCCCCAAATCGCTTGCGGAAAATGCTTGTCGTTTTGATAACGCGGAATGACGTGCCAATGCAGATGCGGAGTCATGTTGCCTAAGCTGGCGAGATTGATTTTGTCAGGGCGCATGATGTCACGGATGGCTTGCTCAACTTTGCATACTGTCATCATCAATGCGCTGCGTTGCGCGATAGCTAGGTCGGTCATTTCTTTAATGTGAGCGTTGCAAATGACCCGGCAAAATCCTGCGTAATCGGCATCATCAACCAACACCACGCGTAGAAAATCATTGCGATAAATCACTTCGCCACCGTCTTGCTGACACAGTTCACAACTTACTTCAGTGTTCATTTTTACTCCAAACATTGTCCACAGATTACGCAGATTCACACAGATTAAATCGGTCAAAAATCTGCGTCCATCTGCGTAATCTGCGGACTAAGCCTTTTACAACAATACTCTTTCGATGCCGCCGTTATTCGCCTTCGCGACATAATCCGCCATCCAGTTTTCACCCAGTAAATGCTTCGCCATTTCCACCACGATATAGTCGGTGGTGGTACCCGCATCGTCGTTGTAACGACTCAAGCCTTGCTGGCAGGCGGGGCAAGAAGTTAGCACTTTAATTTCGCCGTCAAAGCCATCGGCGCGTAACGCTGCCGCACCTGTGGTCATTTCGGCTTCTTTGCGGAAGCGCACTTGCGTGGCAATTTGCGGGGTTGCCACGCCAAACGTACCCGACTCGCCGCAACATCTGTCGTTGAGCGGCACATCCGTGCCCATCAAAGTTTTCACCACATCCAATGATTTATAGGTTTTCATCGGCGTGTGGCAAGGCTCGTGGTACATATAACGAGTACCTTGCACGCCTGCCAGCTTGACGTTTTTCTCCAACAAATACTCGTGAATATCGAGCAGACGACAGCCAGGGAAAATTTTCTCGAACTGATATTTTTGCAGCTGATCCATACACGTGCCGCACGACACAATCACCGTTTTGATGTCGAGATAATTGAGCGTATTCGCGACACGATGAAACAGCACGCGATTATCCGTAGTGATTTCGTTCGCCTTATCTTTCAGGCCCGATGCGTTTTGCGGATAGCCGCAGCACACATAACCCGGCGGCAACACCGTGGTTGCACCCGTCTCATACAGCATGGCTTGTGTGGCTAATCCCACTTGCCCAAACAATCGCTCCGAACCGCAACCAGGGAAATAAAACACCGCTTCCGAATCTTCCGAGGCAATGCGCGGATTACGAATAATCGGCACCACATCGTTGTCTTCAATATCGAGCAGCGCACGCGAAGTCTTCTTCGGCAGATTGCCGGGCATCGGTTTGTTGATGAAATGAATCACCTGCGCCACGATGGGCGCGCGTCCCACCGTGGCAGGCGGACGCTTGAGCTGCGCGTTCAACAGTCCAAAACGCTTGGCAACTTTATGCACCACGCGCTGTAATTTATAACTCCACTCAATGGTGACTTTGCGCATCACTTTAATCGTCAACGGATCGCTACTATTGAGATACGCCATCGAAATCGCGCTGACCAAATTAAATTTTTTCTTGCCTTGTTTGCGCAGAAAATCGCGCATCGCCATCGACACTTCGCCAAAATCAATATCGACTGGACACGGATTTTCACACTTGTGACACACCGTGCAATGGTCGGCAACATCGTTGAACTGATCGAAATGATGAATCGAAATACCGCGTCGCGTTTGCTCCTCGTACAAGAACGCTTCGATAAGCAGCGACGTGCCGAGAATTTTATTGCGCGGCGAATACAACAAATTAGCGCGCGGCACATGCGTGGCACACACAGGCTTACATTTCCCGCAGCGCAAACAGTCTTTAATCGAATCGGCAATATTGCCCAACTCGCTCTTTTCCAAAATCAGACTTTCCAACTCCATCAAATTAAAACTCGGCGTGTAAGCGCGTTCTAGGTTGCTGCCCGTGAGCAATTTGCCTTTATTGAAACGCCCTTCCGGATCGACTTTTTGTTTGTAATCGGTGAAGGCTTTTATTTCGTGCGGCTCTAAAAAATCGAATTTAGTAATACCAATACCATGCTCGCCCGAAATCACCCCGCCCAAATCTTTCGCCAATTGCATGATGCGATCGACCGCGTCGTTCGCCTGTTGCAGCATGGCGTAATCGTCCGAGTTGACGGGGATGTTGGTGTGTACATTGCCATCGCCCGCGTGCATGTGCAGCGCGACAAACACACGACTTTTCAACACGCGCTGATGAATCGCTTGCGTCTCATCCAACACGGGTTGATAGGTACTGCCGTTAAATAATTGACGCAATGGTTCGCGTAATTCCAACTTCCACGAAGCCCGCAGGGAATGGTCTTGCAGGGCTTGGAAGACTGTGGCGGAGCTGGTGGCTGGTAGTGGGTGGCTAACTGGGCTACCCGCTACGGGCAACACGCTAGCAGCCACATCAAGGTTTCCTTGCAACCACTCCCAACGCGCGCGTACCTCAGCCAATAATTTTTGTGCATCAACTTGGCGCGAGCCTAATAATTCGGCATCGCCTAATTGCTTGTCATCTTGGTAATACAGAGGCAGTTCGCCTGCTAAAAATTCGTCCAACGCGTCCAAAAATTTGAGTTTGTTGTGCAAGGATAATTCGATATTGATGCGCTCTATGCCGTCGCAATAATCGCCCATGCGTGGCAGCGGAATGACCACGTCTTCATTGATTTTGAAAGCGTTGGTGTGTTTCGCAATCGCTGCCGTGCGCGCTCTATCCAGCCAGAATTTTTTACGCGCTTCCGCCGATACCGCGATGAAACCTTCGCCATGACGCAAGTTCGCCAGCCGCACAATTTCCGAAGCTGCCAACGCGGCCGTATCCGCATCGTCACTCACTACGTCCGCTACCAACACCATCTTAGGACGCGTGCCACGCTTGGATTTAGTTGCATACCCTACAGCTTTCAAATAGCGTTCGTCGAGATGTTCTAGCCCCGCTAACAGTGCGCGTGGCTTTGCACTTCCCACTTCCGACTGCCCACGACCAAAGTAGTTGGTAATTTCCACAATCGCTGGCACCGCCTCGTGCACTTGTCCGAAAAATTCTAGGCACACGGTGCGAGTGTACGCATGTTCCTTATGCAAAATAAAACGCGCCGAGGTGATGATGCCGTCGCAGCCTTCTTTCTGAATACCGGGCAGCCCGGAGAGGAATTTGTCGGTCACGTCCTTGCCTAAACCCGCTTTGCGGAAGGCTGTGCCTGCGATAGTCAGCAGCTCTGGCGTACCGCTTAAGGTCTTGCCGTCCAACTCGTAACGGCTGATGCGGAAGGTCGCCTCCGCCGCGTCGTGTATCTTGCCGAGGTTGTGATTTAAGCGTTCCACTTCCATCCACAAACCATCGGGCGTGACCATTTTCCACGACACCAAATTGTCCAACGCCGTGCCCCACAGCACGGCTTTTTTGCCGCCTGCATTCATCGCCACATTGCCACCGATACACGACGCGTCGGCGGAAGTGGGATCGACCGCGAACACCAGATTATTTTTTTCCGCCGCTTCCATCACGCGTCTCGTCACCACGCCCGCGCCGCAATGAATGGTCGCGTAATGTTCAGTCAAACCGGGCAACACCAGATGCTCAATGGCAGAAATTGCTTCGAGTTTTTCTGTGTTAATTACCACAGAAAACTTATCGAGCGGAATCGCGCCGCCGGTGTAACCCGTGCCGCCGCCTCGTGGAATAATAGTCAGTTTAAGTTCGATGCAAGCGCGCACCAGCGCGGCGATTTCGGCTTCTGTATCGGGATTCAAAACGACAAAGGGATACTCCACGCGCCAGTCGGTCGCGTCGGTAACGTGCGAGACGCGCGCCAAACCATCAAACTGAATGTTGTCGGTATGAGTGAGGCGACTTAAGGCTTTGAGGGTGCGCTTGCGCAGCGCGAGTATTTGTTCAAACTCTTGCGAAAATTGCTCGACCGCTGCACGCGCTAAAGTCAATAAACGCTTCACGATTTCGTTGTCTTGACGACGCGCTTCGATGGCTTTGAGGCGATGACGCAAAGCATCAACTAAAGCGCGGCGACGCTTGGCATTACCAAGTAAATCATCTTGCAGATACGGGTTGCGCGACACCACCCAAATATCGCCTAACACTTCGTACAACATCTGTGCCGAACGTCCCGTTTTACGCTCTTCGCGCAAAGTATTGATAATCTGCCAAGCCTCGTTGCCCAAGATGCGCAAGACAATCTCGCGATCAGAAAACGATGTGTAGTTATAGGGAATTTCGCGCAGACGTGCGTTCATTTGAAAGAATCCTTAGAGGGAGCGAGCTAGATTTTGCAAGGGCGGCATTCTACCGCATCGCGACATTTTTCCGCCCCTGTAGCGAGCAAGGTTTAGCTGGCGAAACTAGCTTTACAGCGATACAGGCACTTCTTCGACGGCGAAAATTCTGCGGTGTTCCCGTATCGCATAGCGGTCGGTCATGCCTGCGATGTAATCCGCCACGGCGCGCGCGCGATCCGCCTGGGCGGAGGCTTGAAATTGGGGCGGCAACAAACGCGCATCCGCCATAAACACCTCGAATAAATCCGTGATGATGCGCTGCGCTTTGCTGCTCATGCGCATCACTTTGTAATGACGATACAGATTGCTGTGCAAGAATTTTTTCAAGGCGCGTTGCTGCTCAAACATTAGCTCGCTAAAGGCCAACATCGGTGCAGCTGCATATACGTCAGCAAGGCTCTCCAACTTTGCGATGCGGATATTTTTTTCGCTAGTTTGTATCACGTCGCTCACTAGCGTGTTTATCATCTGACGGATGGTTTCGTGTATCTGGCGACGCTCTGACAAACTGGGATATTGCCGCTGAACTTGTTGTAAATGCTGCGCCACCAAAGGCACGTCGCGCAACGCGTCTAGGGTAATCAGCCCTGAACGCAAACCATCATCCACATCGTGATTGTTGTAGGCGATTTCGTCGGCAAGATTGGCGATTTGCGCCTCTAACGAGGGACGTTTATTTTGCAAGAATCGCTCACCGACTTCGGCTAATTTTGGCGCGTTTGCCGCCGAACAATGTTTCAAAATTCCAGCGCGGGTCTCAAAACATAAATTCAAACCATCGAACGCCGCGTAGCGTTCTTCGAGCTGGTCAACCACGCGTAACGATTGCAAATTATGTTCAAAACCGCCGTAGTTTTTCATGCACGCATTCAACGCGTCTTGCCCCGCGTGACCAAATGGCGTGTGACCTAAATCATGTGCCAGCGCAATCGCCTCAGCTAAGTCTTCATTCAAATTTAAGCGGCGCGCGATAGAGCGCGCAATTTGCGAAACTTCGATGCTGTGCGTTAAGCGCGTGCGAAATAAATCGCCTTCGTGATTAACGAATACCTGCGTCTTATATTCCAAGCGGCGAAACGCGCCTGAGTGAATGATGCGATCGCGGTCGCGCTGAAATTCGCCACGCCCTTGCGGGGCGGCTTCAAACACTTTACGTCCGCGTGAATTGGCTTCAGTAACGGCATACGGCGCGAGCTTATTCATGGATGCAGGCCTGTAAAGTTTGTTGCAATAACGGCATCGGCACATCAGCGGTCATTACCGCCTCTCCTAGTTTCTTCAGCAACACAAAGCGAATTTTTCCTTGCTCTACTTTTTTATCGTGTCCCATAAATTCGCGATAATTTTGCGCGCCTAAATCTGGGGCAATAACAGGTAAATTCGCGCGCTTGAAGAGTGTGCGCACACGTTGCACCTCCGTCGCCGTCAACCAGCCTAGGCGACACGACAAGTCGGCTGCCATCATCGTCCCCGCCGCCACCGCTTCGCCATGCAACCACACGCCATAGCCCATGCCAGTCTCAATCGCATGGCCAAAGGTGTGACCTAAATTCAGCAAAGCGCGTTCACCGCTCTCACGCTCGTCCACGCCCACCACCTCAGCTTTGTTCTCGCAACTACGGGTAATCGCATATTGCAAAGCCTGCGCATCACGGGCGATAAGTGCATCCATGTTTTGTTCCAACCAAACAAGAAACGCCAAATCACGAATTAAGCCGTACTTAATCACCTCTGCCAGCCCCGCCGACAGCTCTCTATCGGGCAAAGTTTTCAGCGTGTCGATATCCGCTAATACCAGTTGCGGCTGATAAAACGCGCCTATCATATTTTTGCCCAAGGGATGGTTGATACCCGTCTTGCCGCCGACCGAAGAATCCACTTGCGACAGCAAAGTCGTGGGTATTTGGATAAAAGGTACACCGCGCAAATAACACGCTGCGGCGAAACCCGTCATGTCGCCAATCACGCCGCCACCGAGAGCTATTAGCGGGGTGCTGCGTTCGCAACGATGCTGCAATAGCGTATCAAAGATTAAATTAAGCGTCTGACTAGTTTTATATTGTTCGCCATCGGGCAACACGATTTCAATCGCACTCACGCCTATGGTTTTTAATGTGCTGGTAAGTTGCGCCAAGTAGAGTGGTGCGACAGTGGTGTTGCTAACAATAGCAACACGCTTATGCGGAATGTGCGCCAGCAATAAATCGGCGTGAGTCAACAAACCTGCGCCGATGTGAATTTCATAACTGCGTTCTTGCAGACCTACGCTGAGTACCGTTTTCATAGTGACGACCTTGATTCTTCTGACTGAAATGCGTGGATTTTCTCAACCAAATGCAACATTAAACTTTGTACACTTTGCCGCCCAGTTTGTACCACGATGTCAGCAACCCCTAAATACAAAGGGTCGCGCTGCACAAATAGTTCATTGAGTTTGGCCAGCGGGTCAGCGGTTTGCAACAAGGGGCGGTTTTTATCATGCCGTGTGCGCTGCCACAGGTCATGCACATTCGCTTGCAGATAAATGACGATACCTTGCGCTTGCATTAAATGGCGATTTTGCTCTAACAACACCGCACCTCCTCCTGTGGCTAAAACAGTTTGTTGCCGCTGCAGAATTGTGGCGATTTCTGCGGCTTCGCGCTGACGAAAGCCAGCCTCGCCTTCAACATCAAAAATATGTGGGATGGAGACGCCTGTACGCGCTTGGATTTCAATATCACTATCAAAGAAGCTTTTATCTAAATGCTTGGCGAGGATGCGCCCCATGGTCGACTTCCCCGACCCCATCATACCGACTAGAGTCAAGTTCCCTGTAGCCAGCTTTTCTGTCAGATTCTCACTATGTGGCATAAAATTATTCAAATTTTTGTAAAAATAAAATGCCCGGACTAGCCGGGCATTTTGGTCAACATTGAAAAAAATTACTTAAGATTCAAAGTGTCTTTCATGATTTTAGGTGTAATGAAAACCAACAACTCCGACTTAGTATCACGCTTAGTTTTACTCTTAAACAAATAACCGAGTACAGGTATATCACCCAACAATGGAACCTTATTAGTATCTTCGGCCTCAATTTGACTGTACACACCACCAATCACCACGGTCCCACCATTTTCAACCAAGACCTGAGTACCGACCTTGTTGGTATTAATACTCGGAATCGGGAAACCAGTAGGCGTTTTTACATCAGCTCCTTGTGAGTCTTTATTAACCTTGACATCCATAATTACATTGTCATCAGGTGTTATTTGTGGCTTAACTGTTAAATTCAACACGGCTTTTTTAAAAGACACCGTTGTTGCACCACTAGAGCTTGATTGAATGTAAGGAATTTCTACACCCGTTTCAATAAAAGCCTCACTCTTGTCTGCTGTAACTACACGCGGACTAGAAATAATCTTACCCTTGTTATCAATTTCAAGAGCTTGCAATTGTAGATTCAGTAATGGAGTGCCATTTCTGGTAAAAAGTGCGGCATTTACAACACCACCCAGTGGATTAGAAACAAACGTTCCAACACCAGCCGTGATAACAGGAGCATTAAGCCCACTAGGAGGTGTGTATTTAGCACCGCCCAAACCTAAAGTTGTACTAAAGCCATCTGTTGCCTCAACCACACGAGCCTCAATCAAAACTTGACGCACAGGAACATCAATTTTCGCAATAATCTGGCGTACCTCATCCAATTTACTTGGCACATCTTGCACAAACATCTGATTCGTTCTCTCATCCAACACAGCACTTCCGCGCTTAGACAATAGCTTTTGCTTATCATCAGTCAACATCTTAATTATGCTTTCAGCCTTAACATAGTTCAGTCTAAAAGTTTCCGTACGAAGAGCTTCAAGCTCAGTAATTTCTTGACGCGCGGTTAAGTCAATCTTCTCCTTAGCAGCCAACTCCTCACGCGGAGCAACCTGAATTACATTACCGTTTTTACGCATGTCCAAACCACGACTTTGCAAAATAATATCTAGAGCCTGATCCCAGGGCACATCTTTCAAACGCAAAGTCAAATTACCAGTCACTGTATCGCTAATCACCACGTTTAAATTCGTAAAATCAGCAATGACATTTAAAGCTTCACGGACTGCAATGTTTTGGAAGTCTAAAGTAAGCTTTTCACCAGCATACCCGGCCTGATTACTCTTAACTAGCTTATTTGGATCTTCAACAATAGCTTTGACTTCAACAATAAACTTATTATCCGTTTGGTAAGCCGAATACTCCCACAACCCTTTAGGCTCAATAATCATCTGGACATTATCACCCTTAATAAAGGTGTCAACCACTTGCACGGGAGTAGCAAAATCAACCACGTCTAACTTACGCTGTAAACTCTTAGGGGCATTAGTTTTTAAAAAATCAACGATAAGCTTACTACCTTGTTGGCGTATATCTATACCTGTTGTAGCATCTGACAAGTCAATTTGAACCCGACCCTCACCATTTTTACCACGGCGGAAATCCACATCACGTAACGCATGTTTTTGCTGAGTTACTTTCGCTTCAGCAAAACGTGAACCGCTTGCCGCAGTTTCGGCTATTGGTTTGACCTGCAACGTAATTAGTAGGCTATTGCCTTCAGCCCTAGCATCATAAGCTAACATCTGATTTAAATTCAGAATTAAACGAGTCCTAATACCCGCCTGTATAAGACTAACTCCGCGCAAATCACCCTCATTAAGCTCCTGCGAGTTTTTACCCATAGCATTACTAACATTCTGAAAATCAAACGCAATTTTGGGTGGGTTGTTAATCGCAAAGCCAGTTGGCATCCCCACAAGAGGCATTGTTAAATCTACTTTTAGCATTACAGCACCATTAGCTAAAGTGTTTACAGAAAGCCCTGTAATACTATTTACGGTATCGGTAGCTGCATGGGCAACTGAAATCGCCAAGACGCATGTCAATGTGACCAACCCAAAGAAAATGGTCTGTATAATTTTTAACTGGCTCATATCTAAACTCCTAAATTACTCAACTAGTTGCAAGGTACTCATACGCTCAGTCCAGTCACCAGCACTATCCTGAACCATTTCCTTAATCTTAACTTCATTACCAAGCACTTCTAATACTTTGCCAAAGTTTAACCCCAAATAATTACCAGACTTGACTGGGTATATTTTTCCATCTGGCGCTTTAACAATTGCTGAGCTGACATTTCTTTTTTGCAGATAACCAACCATCTTTAAAGCCTCCAAAGGAAACTCTTCAAGAGCCTCTTTAGGCCTATCTAAGTCGGGCTGATTTAACCCAAACTTCCCACCCCCATGTAAATCTGGCTTGCGGGGCTTAAATGGATCTGCAATATTGCTTGAATTCTCATATGCGAATGGCTCATATGGCTTAACTTCTGGGGCTGGCGGAATCTTACCGCGCATATCTGCACCAGCACTCTTAACAAAATCTCTTAAATCTTGAAACTCTTCACCGCCGCAACCAGAGAGCAACAACGATGCAATTAAAATGTAATGGGATTTCATTTTACCCCCGCCGTTTTACTAGCTTTTTTTTGTGCTGCAACTTCGTTTTCATCCAAATAACGATACGTCTTCGCCGTAGCCTCCATAAATAAACTACCAGAAGTCGGCGCAATACTAATTTCGTTCAAGGTCACAATTCGTGGCAGCATTGAAATATCGCTAGCGAACCGACCCAAATCATCATAATTACCATTTACTTTTAAAGAAATTGGCTGCTCAACAAAGGAACCATCTATAGTTGACTCAACACCTGGCTTAAACAAATCAAATTGCAGACCACGCCCTAAGCCAGCCTGATTAATATCCGTTAACAACGCATCCATTTCTGATTTATTAGGCAACTGCTTGAGAAGAGCACCCAATGATTCTTGAGTTTCATTTAGCTGTTTTTTAATTAAATCTAGATTTATAGCCTGCTTTTTTTTATCTAAGAACGAAATCTTCAATGTTTCTTCTTCGACCTCAACAAGCCGTAAATCACTCCACTTATCTTTAGAAAAAAACAACACGCCAACAGCCACAACAGTTACAAAAACAACGAGGAAAGATAACACCTTTGCAGCCCATGGCCACGAGCCTGGGTCTTCTGGATTTAGGTTTTTAAGCTCTTCAAAATCTATCATGTTATTAATCCTTCTTAGCTGCCGCTTTCACTGCAGGATTCATGCCCAACACCTCTGCTTTAGTTAAGTTAAAAGTCAAAGTATATTCACTAACTCTGCCAGTATTCACGGTTGCAGCATGTATCTCCACCAATGAAGGCGTATCCAACCATGGAGAATCTTCAATAGCGCGCATCAAAGTAGAAACCCTCGCATTAGACTGAGCATAACCAACCATAGTAATTTTATTACCTGCTTGCTTAATTGTTTTCAAGTACACACCATCTGGCAATATACGCAACATTTGATCTAGCAAATGAACAACATCTGTTCTGGTACTCTGTAAACGTTCCACGACATTTTTTCTAGCCAACAGTGAGTTAGTTTGCTCACGTAGCTTTTTAATCTCTTCAATCTGCTTATCCAAAATAGTTATTTCTTGCTTCAAATAACTATTACGACGTTCTTGGTAGGCAATTTTTGCGCTTAAAACAGCATGCACAAAAGCAATCAACAAAACACCAAGAAAACCACTAATTACAGCAAGTGAAATGAACTGCAGCTTTCGTGCTCGCCTTTTTTCCGCGCGATGCGGTAATAAATTTATACGAATCATGATGGGTCAAACCTCCGCATAGCCAAACCACACGCAATAATTAGTGACGGTGCATCTAGCTGCATCTGACGCGGCTTAATACGACTGGACAAAGTCATTAAAGCAAATGGATTAGCTACCATTGTACTAACTTGAGTTTTAGCGGCAACCGCATCATCCAAACCCGGTAAGGTTGCACACCCACCAGCCAATACTAAATAATCAACCTGGCTGTATTGTGTGGAAGTAAAGAAAAACTGTAAAGCCCGTGCAATTTCCATCACAATATTTTGCCGGAAAATGCTCAACACATCAGACTCATAATTATCAGGCAGGCCACCGCTCTTCTTGCCAGCCTCAGCCTCATCAGCAGACAAAGAAAAAGCTGACTGAATAAGCTGGGTCAATTGATTACCACCTATCTGTTGATCTCGCGTGTATACAGATTGCCCATTACGTAACACGTTGATATTGGTCACATTCGCACCAATATCAATAAGCACAACGCACATATCATGGGCACCGCCTGGTAGCTGTGAGCGAATCTGCTCAAAAGCCAATTCTGCAGCATAAGTCTCGACATCCATTACGACCGCCTTCAAACCTGCTGATTCTGCTGCAGCCACCCGATCTTCGACATTTGCTTTGCGGGAGGCAGCCAACAAAACCTCCACTTCCTCAGCATTCCCAGAGACCTCGCCCAAAACCTGAAAATCGATATTGACCTCATCCAAAGCAAAGGGGATATATTGATTAGCTTCAGACTCAACCTGATATTCCATTTCCTCATCACGCAGCCCCGCAGGCAAGCGAATTTTTTTTGCAATGACCGCACCTTGAGGCAAAGCTAAACTGGCATTTTTAATTCGGCTACCTAATCGCTTTAAAGCACGACGCAGTGTTTCTGATACAGCATCCAAGTTATTGATATTACCATCGCTGACCGCATCCTTTGGCAAGGCTTCAATCGCGTAACGCTCCACAACAAACCCCGCATTCTTTGGTAGCGCACTCAGCTCAACCAGCTTGACTGACGAGCTTCCGATATCAATTCCAATCAAAGGTGGCGTTTTAGTTTGGAATATATCCAAAGGCAGATCAAAGTTTACTTTAGGCATATACCGTTTATGAGTTGCTCTGTATAAAGTGGATTAAATCCTAGCAATAAGTCCCACAAGAGTAAAGCATTTTTTGATTTACTGTTAGTCCCAAGTAGTAATGTCCGCACTCTGCCAAATAGAAATGTCCGCTGGTGATACAACACTCGGCTGTAAAACCAGCGGAGGATATTTCGAGAATGGACACGCTCATGAGTCAGCAAGAAGTGGAGCGCGCACAAGTATTAGACTTGCTCCAAGCCCAGCACATCACCCAACAACAAGCCGCTCAGCGGCTCGGTATCAGCACCCACCAAGTCCAGCGTATCGTCCTGCTATATACCGCCCGCGGCTTGGGCGGTTTAATCAGCCAGCAACGCGTCACAAGCTAGCCGATGCAACCCGCAGCCTCGCCGCGGAACTGATTGCCGCCACTATCCAGACTTCGGACCGACCTTGGCACGCGAGACGTTAGCTGAACGCCACGGTCTGCACCTATCCGTGGAAACTACCCGTCTGTGGATGATGACCGCTGGCGTATGGAAACCTAAATGCGGTCATGCCATCGTCACCCACCCGATGCGTGAAGGCCGCGCTCGCTTTGGCGAAATGATTCAAATCGACGGCAGTCCGCATGATTGGTTTGAAGGACGCGGCGACTATTGCACCCTGATCGTGTTTATCGACGATGCGACAGGACACTTAACCCAACTGCGCTTCATGCCCACCGAGACCACGCGGGGCTATATGGCGGTGTTGCACGACCACATTCAGACTTACCGTGTGCCTGTGTCGCTGTATAGCGACAAACACAGGACATTTTGCATCAATGCCAAAGACACGAATGCGGACGCTGAGACCCAGTTTGGACGGGCGGCGCGGGAGCTGGGTCTCGTGTCCATTCACGCGCACAGCCCTCAAGCGAAGATCGCAAGGGTCTTCCCCAGCAAAACATAGTCGCGTTGCTCCTTGTTTGATGTGAAGGGACGCGTAGAGCGAGCCAATCAAACACAGCAAGACCGACTGGCGAAAGAAATGCGCCTAGCAACCATCAACGACATGACACAGGCGAATGCGTGGTTGCCCAGCTACATCGAGGATTACAACCGCCGCTTTGCGGTGCAGCCGAGCGTCAATACCGATGCGCATTTAGCTTTTACCGGCACGGCAACAGCATTGGCGCAGCACTTGTGCGTGCAGACACGACGAACCCTGCCGAAGAATCTATCGTGCCAATATGAGAATGAGTTGATGCAGGTTGTAACAACTGGTACAGGCGCGGGCTTACGCGGAGTGACGGTGCATGAATACTTTGATGAACGGCCGGAGTTGCGCTGGCAAAAACGTAAGCTGAGTTTTAGCGTGCAAAGCAAACCCGTGCGCCAAGCTCAGATTGCAGACGGTAAGACCGTCAATGCGCGGGGGGATAAAGCGGTGATTCGTCGCAACACAGGGCATCCACCCGCTGCCAATCACCCTTGACGGAAGTTAAAACTAGGTAAAGCAGCACACAACATGACGGTGTAACAAAGCACCACCAAGCGGACATTTGTATTTGGCGTTGACAGCATTTTTTGATTTACGACGGTAAACATGCTCGCCGTTATATAATTATCATTTACTTTTTAATGCTTTCTTAGGATGCCACTTAAAGATGACTTCTCGCCGCTCAACAATAGCACTACTGACCATCTCTGCCATACTGCTATTACCATTCATCCTACTAAGTATTGCCGTACTCGTCACTTACCCGACGCTACCAACACTCGAAGTCCTAACTGATTATCATCCGAAAGTACCTTTGCGTGTCTATAGCCAAGATGGTGCGCTTTTAGGCGAATTTGGTGAGGAGCGACGAGCCTTAGTGAAAATTTCTGAAGTCCCAGATTTGATGAAGAAAGCTATTTTGGCGGCTGAGGATGATGCGTTTTACCAGCACGGCGGGGTAGACTACATGGGAGTTTTGCGAGCTGCTGTGTCCAATCTAACTGGCCGATCAAAGCAGGGAGCAAGCACAATCACCATGCAAGTGGCACGTAACTTTTTCCTTACCAAGGAAAAAACTTTGTCGCGAAAATTTAACGAAGTATTGCTTACGTTTAAAATTGAAAGCGCGCTAAGTAAAGATGACATTCTTCAGCTATATATCAACCAAATTTATTTAGGCCAACGCGCTTACGGCTTCGCCTCTGCGGCACAAATATATTTCGGCAAGCCACTCAACCAACTTTCCACAGCTGAATTTGCCATGCTAGCGGGCTTGCCCAAAGCCCCCTCCAGCTTCAACCCAGTGGTTAATCCCAAGCGCGCCAAGTTACGCCAAATGTATGTGTTACGACGCATGCACCAACTTGCATACATTGATGACGCGGAGTTCCAGCGTGCACAAATTCAGCCTATGCCAACTAAGCACAGCTCAACTTTTGAAGTTAAAGCTGATTACTTAGCCGAAATGGTTCGCGCTGAATTATTTGAGAAATTTGGGGAGGCCACTTATACTCAGGGACTTAAGGTTTACACCACGTTGCGCGCCGCAGATCAAGTAGCAGCATATCAAGCTGTCCGTAGTGGGGTGCTCGATTACGACCATCGTCACGGTTATCGGGGCCCAGAAGGATTTGTAGATTTGTCCAGGCAGGCAAATGATAAAATAACTGCTGAAAGCTTGTTGGACGATACTTTACAAGGTCATTCTGATAGTGATGATTTGATACCCGCCGTAGTCACCGAAATGAATGCGAAATCCCTCTCGGTTTACACTAAAAATGGCGCAACTTTGCACCTAGATAATGCTTCTTTACGTTTTGTCGAGCGTTCTTTAAACAACAAAGCACCACTCTCACAACGTATTACAATCGGCTCCATTATTCGTGTGCAACTGGATGAAAAAGGGAGCTGGCAAATTACCCAATTACCACAAGTTGAAGCCGCTTTTGTGTCGGGCAATCCGCAGAGTGGTGCGATTTACGCATTGGTAGGCGGCTTCGACTTTAACCATAATCAGTTCAATCACATTGCCCAGGCGTGGCGACAACCTGGCTCTAGCCTAAAGCCCTTTATTTACTCCGCCTCACTGGAAAAAGGTTTAACACCCGCGACCGTGATCAACGATGCACCCCTTGAGTTTACGGCGGAGCAAACGGGTAGCGATGCCTGGCAACCGAAGAATTATGATGGCGGCTACGAAGGCCCAATGCGCATGCGTGCTGCGCTGATTAAGTCAAAAAACTTAGTTTCGATTCGAATTTTGCAAACCATTACCCCACAATACGCGCAAGATTATTTGGCTAAATTTGGCTTCGACCCTAGCAAGCACCCACCTTACTTAACCATGGCACTCGGTGCAGGAACGGTCACCCCGATGCAAATGCTCACAGGCTATTCAACATTCGCCAATGGCGGTTATAAGATCACACCCTACTTTATTGAGCGCGTCGAAGATGACCGAGGTAATGTGCTGAGCAAAGCCGCACCTTTGGCGGTCGGCGCAGGAGCAGAGCAAATCATCGACACCCGCAATGCCTTTACCATGGTCAACATGATGCAAGACGTAGTCAAACACGGTACGGCGATACACGCTATGCAACTGGGAAGACAAGATTTAGCAGGAAAAACGGGGACGACGAGCGACTCGATTGATGCATGGTTTTGCGGTTTCCAGCCAACGGTTGTAGGTATTTCATGGATTGGTTTTGATCAACCCCGCAGCCTAGGCGATAAAGAAACTGGCGGCGGGGCAGCATTACCGATGTGGATGAACTATATGAAAGTAGCCTTAAAAGGCGTGCCCGAAGCAAGCTACTCAGTACCCGAAGGAATTGTCGTCGCCCGTATCAACGAGGCGGGGCAACGCGATGAAAATGGCGCACGCACCGAATACTTTTACAGTGAAAACTTACCAGGTATTCATGTTGTGCCAAGCGCGGACTCGTCCGTACCGACCACCGAAACCGTAAAAGACCAATTATTTTAAGCTTGACTAGACATATCGTGCTGTATCGAGATTTAAGCCAGCCAGTCATACTCGCACGAGCATGACTCACGGCGCGCTCAATAACCAACCGCAACACCTTTAGAAGATTTACTTTCAGCGTCAAAAAAGCAAAAAACTCCCAAATTTAATTTGCGAGTTTACTTAGAATAACTTGTATTGTGTGAGCCCCCAAAATCAGGGGCTGACACCACAGCCCACTTAGTTTGGCTTACCAATCCCAGTGGTGGGAAAAGGCCATGTTGCAGCCGGTCGCACAGGTGCAGGTGAAGATGGCGCAACAACCGAAGGCTTGCTAATTACACTTGCAGGTTTAGCGACTACAGGCTTCGTAGTAGCTTTCACAACTTCGGCCTTTTTAACTGCTGGTGCCTTTGCAGCAACTACTTTCTTCGCTACCGCCTTAACCACTACTGCTTTTTTAGCCACGGGCTTCTTCGCAACAACTACTTTCTTCGCTACCGCTTTAACCGCCACTGCTTTTTTAGCCACAGGCTTCTTTGCAGCAACTACTTTCTTCGCTACCGCCTTAACCACTACTGCTTTTTTAGCCACAGGCTTCTTTGCAGCAACTACTTTCTTCGCTACCGCTTTAACTGCAACTGCTTTTTTAGCCATAGGCTTCTTTGCAGCAACTACTTTCTTCGCTACCGC
>JBJORQ010000023.1:0-24578 GCA_046049345.1 Pseudomonadota bacterium
GGATCGGGATAACGATTGATCGCGGCGACACTCACCGCTGCCGCGATTTCGGCGCGCAACGCGGCTGGCACGAGATAGGGATTCTCCATCGCATCGAGCTTGACCATGCCCGCACTGGCAGGAACGTGATACGCGTTTAACGCCAAAATTTCAGGGCGAATAAGCTGATTGATTAAGGCGGGAAGCGACGACATAAGCAAAAATTAGTGGCATTAAAAAAGGCCGCGCAGCTTACCACAGCACTGCTTTTTGGTAAGCAATCTCGGCCTCAGCGCACAAAAAAACAGCGGCAATTTTCATCGCCGCTGTTTTCTGTTGACGGGTGTCGCTTACGGCCAAATTCTATGCGCGCTAAGACAGGTTAATTCAGTAACTTAGTTACCGTCGCCACGATTCCTATGCCCGCCGCAATCAATGCACCCATTTTCATTGTCAATCTGAGTTCCATCAATTTTAGGTCATCTTTGGTCGCAAGACGTTCGTCGATTAACTTAGTTTGTTCTTCTGCCAGCACTTCAGCCTGCGCAATAGACATCCCCGCCTCGGTGAGCCGTTTCACAAATCTATGCGTATCAAATGTATCGTGTTCATCATTTTCTCCCGCTTAATTAAGGTGCGCGGTGTAGCAAAATTTCTCCGTTACAGATTTTTCTAGGTGGTAAGTGTTGCATCACTTGGGAATAACGTGCTATCTGCGTGCTTATTTTTCATATCCCAAACTATCGTATCCGCACTAAAGTCTTGCTCATTCGGCCAGCGAATGCCGTGATGCGCGGGACACACTAAACGAAAATAGCTTTCATCACGCAAGTCCTTGAACGCCCCGCCGCCCAAATAAGGCTTCACGTCAAAAATACCGCGAATCCCACTACTCGTCACAATATCTATTCGGGAATCATCCAAAGGAATCGCTTTGATTATCGTATCCACAACCTATCTCCTTACTTAAGTGGATCAATCTTGAAGACTGGCTCACCCGCCACCGCCAATTTCCAATCAGTCATCAGGCTCTCTCTATGAATTTCTATCCACGCTTGCACCAACTTCATCTTGGCGGGCGGCAAACTACCGCTCAATACCTCCCCATCATCAATGGCGATGGAAGCCTCAAACTCACCGTATTCGGCATGTAAGTGAGGACGATTGTGTTGTTTGTTATCGTAGAAATACATCAAAATCAGAATCCCATAAAACATCGAGATGGTTGGCATGTTTTTCTCCCTCAATACAAGTCGCGCAATATAACGGCAAGCACAGTGTGTAGCAATCCGCAAGCGCAAAAAAACAGGGGAGACCGAAGTCTCCCCTGTTTGATTTACACCTGTTGTGAGGTGATTTTGCTTACGCTAGATGCACCTTACGCGAGTTGTTGCTTAGAACAATACTTCAGCCAACAAAGATGTTGTTGCTTTGCCTGGCAAGCCAACCCAATGAGAACCGAAGTTGTTAGTGCGAGTTGCGTGCAATTCAACGTTTTGTGCCAATTCGTAAATCACACCAACCATCAATGCGTTGTCAGCCTTGCCATCCAAACCATTCGTTGCGCGACGTGTTGCTGCACGAGCAATGATTTCATGACCAACATTTACGTCTGCGCCCACGTTCAATGAAGTTGCTTTGAACAAGTTAACTGAAGCAGCAACTGGCAAAGCACCTTGACCGAACATCGAATTCACAGGAGCTTGACCGTACGATGCGTAGATACCTGTTGACAGACCTGCTACTTCACCTTGCGCCTGAACGTCAACTACAGTTGCATCGTAGTTACCAGCGATAGCAGTAAGAGCAACTAAGTTGTTTTGCACACCATTACTATGACCAGTCCAACGCTGCACACCAGCACCCATATCAAAGCCAGCGAAGTCAAACAACGCAGCAACGCGAGCGTAGGTCAAAGGCAAGTTAGTCACGCCGGCACCAACACTTTGGCTAGATGCATCGTAAGCTGACAAGTTAACAAAACCCAATTCGTTCTGAGCCACGACAGAGAAACCTGTCGTGGCATTGTTGGTACCGAAGTATTGCGCGGCTGAGTAAGCATTAACGTGTACTTGACCAACAGCAATTTTGTGTACGTTTGCCGCACCTGTGTTCAACAGTTCAAAACCGTGTGCCACACCTTGACCGTTGTTGGTATCAACCACCAAACCTACACGCGTACCTGACATGATTTCTGGCATGTACAGCATTTTTGCCGCGCCTGTTGCCGCAGCAGCGCCGCCCATACCTAACTCAGCCAAGAAGCCCATGCCTTCCATGATGCGACCGCCCATAAACAAGGACATTTCGCCGCCGTTTGATGGCAACAAGTATTTACCTTGTCCGTTTTGTACTTTTTCGTAGCCCAAAGTAGTCAACATCGCCATGTTTACGCGATCAGGAATGTCCAAATGTTCGCCTTCAACTTTACCTTGCGCGCCCACCATGCTGTAACCAGCCGATTTGAATGAACGACCGAAACCATTCAACAAAGGAGCGTGGTTGAAATGGCAAGCTGAACAAGCCATGCCTGTTTGACGTGCGAAAACTGGGAGAGCAGAAGCTTCAGGAGCAAATGCCACAGCAGCCATAACGCCTGCCAAAGAGAGAACGATTTTCTTCATTTTGAAATCCTCGAAATTAAAAAGTTTTATGTGTAACTGAGTTTTTTGAACAGTGCCAACAGAACCTCCCTGCCAACGCCGCTCCGCAATTTATAGAAACTTACAGCGGCTTACAAGAAAATAAACCAATAATTTTGCGCAGTGTGGTTTTTTTGCAACACATGTGAAATTTGAAGAGGGGAATCGTTGGCCAAATCTGGCTCATAAGCAAATGTGAAAATAAAAACCCCTCCGAAGAGGGGGTGTTACCAGCTTGATTTTTAGAAGAATGTTTTCATTACTAGCGCAAAGATTCCGCCGATGACTAGACCTGTCATCCATTTAAGCACCTGCAATTCAGTTTTAAGGGGGGCGGGTTCTAACTGTAAATCTTTTTTCGTTAGTAACTTTTGCTCGCTTGAAGCATCTCGATAGGCGGTGGCAATCGCTTCAGCCTGCTTAGCTTCAAAACCACTGGCTTCAAGCGTTTTAACAAATTTTAATGTATCAAAAGCGATGGTACTCATGGCAATCCTTTCGAGTGATGCGACAAGCTAAAGGTTTCTGCGGGCTTTAGCAATTTGCCGCTTTGTTACATTTAGTTGCGGCGACGCGGCGTCATGCTTAAGTTGGGCTCTCCACCTAGCTTGGCTAATTGATCTTACGCATCAAATCGCGCTAAAAATCTTGCGGCAATCAGTCCGTTTACCACACCAAAAACCAGCGCGGCGGCGGCGAAAACTGGGATGAGATAGGCGATACCATCATGCGGAATCAGCCACACATAGACGATGGCCAGTTGCCCTGCAATATGGGCGAAGGCGGCGAGGATGCTGTGACTGATCGCACCAAAAGCGCGCTTAGGTAAATGTTGCGCGATAGCCAAGACCGCTAGGCTGCACAACGCCCCCGCAAAACCGAGGAAGAATCCTGGCGTTAAAAAATTACCGAATAACAAACTCCCTGCAACCACGCGCAACAGCGACACCCACGCTGCCACGCGCCAGCCAAATCGCTGCAACACAATCAAGGTCACGATATTCGCCAAACCGGGTTTTACGCCAGGTAACGGCGAAGGAATCGCGTTCTCAATCAGCGTCAACCCCAACGCCACCGCCGCCATACGCGCAATGTGATGATCTTGCGCGTCAGGATTGAGCGTCAAAATTGAGAGGTTCGTTGAATTCAGCGCAACGGGAGTGACGCGCTCTGCAACGCTTATCTGTGTATTTTTATACTCACTCTTCATTTTGTATCCACTCACAATTGAACCATATGCAATAGGGTTTGTGGGAGGCCGACTTGTCGGGCGATAGCCATACGAAAAAACATCGCTCGACAAGTCGAGCTCCCACAATAGCGGCGACTCCTCGACACCGCTCCTAACTCAATCCTAGTAATTCAAGCTATCAAATTTTTTGTCGCGCCCGACCAATTCGACACTGACTTGATTGGGCAGGCACAGGGCGATTTCACCTGCTTGTTGCAGCCAGCCTTGGCGCACGCAGTATTGTCTGGGACTAGGGTCGGAGCTGATGCGGGCACGATGCTTTTCGATACTGATGATGCTAGTGCCGAGATGCCCAGGTACGCTGATTTGCTGGTCTTTAGATAAGCTCACGTCTAGGAAAATTTTGCCGCCGCTGCGTATCACAGCGCGCTCGGCTGCTGCGCCGCTCCATATTTTTAAGCTCAAAAAAAGCACGCTCAGAGCCGCCAACACAATGACTAAGTAGTCGCCCAATTTTATCGCTCGACGTAAAGAATTAGACATGGAAGTTGAAACTCAACATGAGTTATAGCGATTTGTGGGGGCGCAATTTATTTGGCGTGCGCTCCCACACGGGCATCTGGTTTGCAACAGTTGGTGTATCAATTAAGTTTTACAAATGTAATTCGCGATGACGGATTAACACTTGTTGCGTCGCGGCAAAATGTTTTGCCAGTTTTTCGACCAGATAAACCGAGCGATGTTGTCCGCCAGTGCAACCAATTGCGACGGTGAAATAACTGCGATTGTCGGCAATAAAATTGGGCAACCAACGCGTAATAAAGGTTTGAATATCGCTCGCCATTGCTTGCGCATCAGGCGTGGCATCTAAAAATGAAATGACGGGTAAATCCCGTCCCGTCAAGGCTTGCAGGGCGGGGTTGTAGTGAGGATTGGGCAAGCAGCGCACGTCAAACACGAAGTCGGCATCGAGCGGAATGCCGTGCTTAAAACCGAACGATTCAAACAGTAAAGTGATATTGGCGTGATCAACAGCGACGAACTGTTTTATCCAAGCGCGCAAGGCGTTGGCAGAAATATCGCTAGTGTCGATGCGATGTCCGATGTCGCTGATGTTGGCTAATAAATCGCGTTCGCGCTGCACGCACTCAGGCAAGGTCAGCACGCCATCGTTCAGCGGATGCAGGCGGCGACTTTCGGAAAAGCGTTTCACCAAAGTATCGCTTCGCGCATCCAAAAAAATCACATGCACTTGCACGCCACGCGCTTTCAATTCTTCTAATAACAGCGGTACATGTGGCGCGCTGTTGGCACTACGCACGTCGATGCTCACCGCGATTTTGCTGTAGCCAGATGCCTGTAAATGCGCGACTAAAGTGGCAAGTAGTTCGGCGGGCAAATTGTCCACACAGTAATAGCCACTGTCTTCTAACACCTTGAGTGCGACGCTTTTGCCTGAGCCTGATAGCCCGCTGATGAGAAATAATTGCATGTCAGCGCACCATCATTTGTTCGTGGCGCGCGACGAATTCGTCCATGCTGTTAATGCCGCGCTGTTGCAAGACAAAATTGCGCGCCGCCGCTTCCACCAACACTGCCAAATTGCGCCCCGCCACCACGGGAATGTTCACCGTGCTGATGTTCACGCCGAGAATTTCTTGACATAAATCGTTACTCGGCAATCTATCCACTTGCGACAAATCACCACCGACGGGACGTTGCAAATGCACGATGAGCTTGAGACTTTTTTTACGTCGCACTGCCGTCTCGCCGAACATGGTGCGGATGTTCAAAATTCCTAAACCGCGCACTTCGAGAAAGTCGCGCAATAGCTCAGGACAGCGGCCTTCTAGCGTGTCGGGCGCGATGCGATGCAACTCAACAATGTCGTCCGCGACCAAGCCGTTGCCGCGCGTAATCAGCTCTAAGCCCAGCTCACTTTTACCCACCGCGCTCTCGCCCGTAATCATTACGCCTACGCCCAGCACATCAAGAAACACGCCATGACGCGTGGTTGAATCGGCTAATTCTTTGGCTAAATAATGGCGAATTAACCACATTAAATGCACGCTAGGCGTGGGCGACGCAAACAGTGGTAGGTGCGATTGGTTGGCGAAGCTAATCAGCTCGGCGGGAATCTCGGCTTCACCCGCAATGATTAAACAGGTCGTGCCTTGTGCCACAATTTTGGCGAAAACGGCATCGCGTTTAGACGAACTTAAACTCGCAAAATACGCCAGCTCGGTATCGCTCAACACCTGTATCCAATTGGGATGAATCAAGTTGAGATGCCCAATCAGACCTTTGTTAGAAGCCTCCACCTCATCGCTGTCGATACTGTAATTTTCACCATCCGTGCCCGCCAAGCGCGTCAGTTGCAAGCGTTCTTGCTTGTCTTCAAACAACTGACGAATGTTGACGATGCTCATTCGTTAATTTCCCAATTCACAAACAAGGCATGAATGCTGGCGGCATCTAGACAAGCATTGAGCTTGCGGCGAAATTCTGGGTCGCTAAACATTTGCGCCAACTCGCCCAAAATTTGCAAATGCAAATCTGTGGCGCGCTCAGGTACGAGCAACACAAAAATCAGCTCGACAGGCGCACCATCAGGCGCATCAAACGGAATGGGATGACTGGTTTTCACAAATGCAGCGGTCGCGTCGCGCAGCTTAGCGATGCGTCCGTGCGGAATCGCGACGCCCTCGCCTAAGCCTGTCGAACCAAGCTTTTCGCGCGCGAACAAACTATCGAACACCACGCTGCGCGCGATTTGTTGATTGTTCTCAAACAGCAAACCAACGCGTTCAAACACACGTTTTTTGCTGCTAGATTCGGTATCCAGCAACACATTATCGGGGTGCAAAATTTTGCTAATTAAGTTCATAGAATTAACTTTTCAAACGCAGCGAGAATCTCCAAATCGCGGCGGGTGTCTCAAAAATTGCAGGTTCGCAGACAAACAAAAGCGGCATTGCTGCCGCTTTTGGACTTACTTAGACTTACTCGGCAGCGACAGGGTGTTGACCCGATACATCGTGACGGCGGTCAGCCAGTTTTTCTTTGTGCTTCATCACTTGGCGATCCAATTTGTCGATCAGCGTATCAATCGCCGCGTACAGATTTTCATCTTCGCATTCGACAAATACGTCTTTGCCACTCATATGCACGGTCGCTTCAGCTTTTTGCTTGAGCTTTTCAACTGACAAAATAATTTGTACGTCAATGACGTTTTCAAAATGACGTTTGATTTTGCCGATTTTACTGGTGGCATATTCACGAATGGCTGGGGTAATTTCAACGTGGTGACCAGTGATATTCAAGTTCATGGTGAGCTCCTAAAGGTTAGAGTGATTTACGGAGGTGTACCGGGAGGATATGTAACTCTTCTCGATACTTTGCGATGGTACGGCGGGCAATCACTACGCCCTGCTGTGCCAAAATTTCTGACATACGGCTATCAGTCAGCGGCTTCATTTTATCCTCTGCGCTAACTAATTGCTTAATCAATTCGCGAATTGCGGTTGAAGAACAATTGCCGCCACTTTCTGTGGCGAGTGCGCTGCCAAAAAAATACTTAAATTCATAAATGCCACGCGGCGTGAGCATAAATTTTTGCGTCGTGCCGCGCGATACGGTGGATTCGTGCAGCTCTAATTCGTCGGCAATTTCACGCAACACCAAGGGACGCATGGCAATCGCGCCGTGCTCCAAAAACTGTTCTTGATGCACCACGATGGCTTGTGCGACACGCAAAATGGTATCGAAGCGTTGCTGTAAATTTTTAATCAGCCAATGCGCTTCTTGCAGTTGCGCGCCCAATTGCGAGCTGGTTTTTTCACCGCGTTGATGCAGGATATTTGCGTACAGTTGATTGACGCGCAGCTTAGGTACTGCTTCGCCATTGAGCCGCACTCGCCACACGCCTTGATGCTTTTCCACCAACACATCGGGGATTACGCGGTCGGCGATGCTCTCGTCAAACTCGTTGCCAGGCTTAGGGTTCAGGGTGGCAATCAAAGTTTGTGCGTTGCGTAACTCTTCATCGCTACAGCGCAGTAAGCGTTTGATTTTGGCAAAGTCATGCGCGCCCAACAACGCCAAATGTTCAGACACCAAACGTATCGCCAGCGCGCGCTGCGACGTGTCGGCAGGCATCGCTTTAAGTTGCAACGCCAAACATTCCGCCAAGTCGCGCGCCGCAAGGCCTGGCATATCCAAGTGTTGCAACTGCACCAAGGCGGTTTCTAAATCGTCCAAGCTGATGTCCAACTCGGCGGGCAGCAACGCCAAAATTTCGTCTAGTGTCTGAGTGAGATAGCCATTTTCATCCAGCGCGTCGATGAGTAAGGCGATGAGTTTTTGATCGAAAGAGGAGAGTTGCGTGAGCAGTAACTGCTGCTGCAAATGCTCACGCAGCGTGATGCCGCCAGCGGCTTGCTCGGGAAATGTATCGTCGTCCTCGTCATGCACTGCCGCGCCCGCGCTGCGTGATTCCCAATCCATCGCCTCGTCCAAAGCGGGTTCGGAGTCACGTTCGTTGGTCGATTCAGCAGGTGCAGTTGGCGTGTCGGAGCTGGCGAGTTGGATGCTTTCTGGTGTTTGCGCCTCACCTGTAAACGGCACGAGCACAGCGGCTTCGGCGACTTCGAGCAAGGGATTTTCTTCCAACATGCGCGCCACTTCTTGCTGCATGTCTTGCGTAGAAAGCTGCAACAAACGAATGGCTTGTTGCAGTTGCGGAGTCAGCGTGAGGTGTTGCGACTGACGGAGTTGCAGACCTACTTTCACAGCTTGAAATTCTCGCCCAAATACACTTTGCGCACGCCTTCGTTATAAATAATTTCTTCTGGTTTACCCTCTGCCATCACCGCGCCCGCATTGATTATGTAAGCGCGATCGCAAATGCCCAAAGTTTCACGCACGTTGTGATCGGTAATTAGCACGCCGATGTCGCGCTGTTTTAAGAAATGAATAATTTTTTGAATGTCGATCACGGCAATCGGATCAACACCTGCGAAGGGCTCATCGAGCAAAATAAAACGTGGATTGGTCGCCAGTGCGCGCGCAATTTCGACGCGCCGACGCTCGCCACCCGACAAACTCACCGCCGAACTATTGCGGATATGGGTGATGTGTAAATCTTCCAACAAACTTTCTAGGCGCACCTGTAACTCGTCCGCTTTTAAACCTTGCAACTCCAGCACCGCTTGGATGTTTTCGGTAACCGTGAGGCGGCGAAAAATTGAGGCTTCTTGCGGCAAATAACCCAAGCCTAGGCGCGCGCGTTTGTGTATTGGGAAATGAGTAATATCTTTATCGTCTAGCGTGATGCTGCCTGCGTCCGCCGCGACCAAGCCAACAATCATATAAAACGAGGTGGTTTTACCCGCGCCGTTTGGCCCCAACAGCCCAACCACTTCGCCGCTTTTAACCGTCAAGGACGCATCGCGCACTACGGTGCGTGCGCCATATTTTTTTTGCAAGCCAGTGGCTCGAAGTTCACTCATTTGACGACCTGTAAAGATGTAGCGGGAACGGCACTGACGGCGGCTACGGGGCTGCGCGGTTGCAACACGGCGCGCACGCGCTTAGGCGGCACATTACCAACCTGCCCGCCATCATTGACGACAAAAATCTCAGTTTGCGAGTTGTAATTGATATGCTCGCCATGAATAAAATCGCCTTCGCGTTTCAAGCGCGCTTGCCCGTACAAATCCAAAATCTGCGTGTGCGTGTCGTACTCGATGCGCTGCCCATAGCCTTCCACATACTCATTTAACCCTTCGCGCTTTTGCCGAAAACTTGCCGTGTCGCCCGTCACAAGGCCTTGCTTGTAGCCCTGCGCATCTTGGCTAACCACGACTTTTGCACCGCGCAATTGCAGCGTGCCTTGGTCGAATTTAACGTGTCCCGTGAAGATGCTGATTTGCTTGGCTTGATCGAGCAACACTTGGTCAGCTTCGATTTGCAGCGGCTGTTCGCGGTCGGCTAATTCGGCGTGAGCCAGCGGGGCGGCAAGAGCCAATAGCAGCGTGAATTTAATTCGGAGTAACAACATGAACCGCCTTTACTTGGGAGAGAAACTGTAGGGTTTGCGCACGATTATCCAACTCAAAACCGTGCGCATTGATGGTGTTGTTGGCATCCGTAAACGTGACCGCACGGTTGCTACTGACGCGATCCAATTTAGGCAAAAATTTAAGATAGTCGCTACGCACGACTAACTCACTTTGCGGGGCAACTGCGGCACGCGTGACTTGCACCTCGCCCATCAATTCAACCAAGTCGCCGCGCTGACTCAGCACCCCACGCGCGCCGGTCAAATGTAAATCTGCCCCGCTAGGCGTGAGCATGGTCACATCGGGATGGGTGAGTTCAGAGCTGTCGTCATCGGGGTAATGCGTGAGTTGTTTGGCGGCGAGCAAGAAGTGCGGCTTACCTTGTAAGTCATAAGCCTGCGCGCGAACACCATCTGCTAAAGCATCGGCTAAATGCGCATCACGCAGCACGATAGGTTTAATGATTTCCGCAGGGCGATTCAACCAATACGCGCCCGCCAACACGGCGAGCAGAGGCACGACATGCCACCAGTAGCGTGCGCGTGCAACTAATTTCATTTTAAGTATTGGGCGAGCTGTCCATCCAAGGTGCCTTGCGCGTGCATGATCAGTTCGCAGGCTTCGCGCACCGCACCATGTCCGCCACGCCGTTGGGTAATGTAGTTGGCATGTTCGCGAACCAATTGCGGCGCGTCAGGCACGCTCATCGCCAGACCGACATTGCGCAACACGGTTAAATCCACAACGTCGTCGCCCATATAGGCGGCGGCGTCACGTGTTAATTTCAAGCGATCGAGCAAATCATTCATCGCCGAGAGCTTGTGTTCCACGCCTTGATAAACATGCTCTATGCCTAAATTTTTGGCGCGATGTTCGACGCATTTAGATTCGCGACCCGTGATGATGGCGACTTCTACCCCCGATGCTTTGAGCAGCTTGATGCCCAAGCCATCCAAGGTATTAAAGCGTTTGAACTCGTTGCCCGAATCCGACAAATACAAGCCGCCATCGGTCATTACGCCATCCACATCAAAGGCAACTAATTTAATTAACTTGGCACGGTTCAATAACATTTTTATCTCCTATAAGTTGTAATGGAAATTGCTGCAAATTTTATTTTTGCAGGTGTTCAAGGTTTTGTGCGAGCTCGAATTTAGCAGCGACCAGCAATAAATTGCTGGTCGCTGCTAAATTCGAGCTCCTACAAAAGCGGCAGCCTTTACAGGCTGGGGTCAAATAACTTTGGCGCGCAAGAGATCATGCATATTCAACGCCCCGACTAAACGCTGCTCGCTATCTACCACCAACAGTTGATTGATATTGCGCGCTTCCATCAAGCTCACCGCATCCACTGCCAAAGCTTCAGGCGCAATGCTGCTAGGATTTTTTGACATCACCGTTTGCACAGGCGTAGTAGCGAAGTTGATTTGTTTTTCTAAATTGCGGCGCAAATCGCCATCGGTATAAATGCCCAGTACGCGCTGATTAGCATCCACCACCGCCGTCATGCCCACGCCTTTTTTGGAAATTTCTAGCAGCGCGGCACTCAACATAGCGTCCTGCGCTACGCTAGGCACGGCATCGCCGCTGCGCATAATGTCGCGTACATGCGTCAATAATTTACGTCCCAAACTGCCGCCAGGATGCGAGCGCGCAAAGTCCTCTGCGGCAAATCCTTTCGCATCTAACAACGCCACGGCGAGTGCGTCGCCCAATGCCAACGCGGCGGTGGTACTGGCGGTGGGCGCAAGCCCCATCGGGCAGGCTTCTTTTTCGATTGCCGCATTGAGATGCACATCGGCGGCGAGCGCGAGGCTAGATTGATTAAATCCCGTCATGCTAATTAGCTTCGCACCTAGGCGTTTAATCACCGGCACGATGGTCATCAGCTCGGAACTTTCGCCCGAATACGACAGCGCGATAATCACGTCGCCCGCCATAATCATGCCCAAATCGCCATGACTGGCTTCGCCCGGATGCACAAAATAAGCTGGCGTACCGGTACTCGCCATGGTCGCGGCAATTTTCCGCGCGATGTGTCCCGACTTGCCCATGCCGCTAACAATCACGCGACCTTGGCACGCCAAAATTAAATCTAATGCGCGTAAAAAATCCGCGTCTAAGCGGAGGGCTAATTGTTTAATCGCATCGGCTTCGATATTGAGAACTTCACGAGCTAGGTCTAGCGCGCGCGAGGTGGCAGGGAGTGTTTTTTTCATAGCGCGGCATTATAGCGAAATGTAGTCGTTAGTCGTTAGTCGTTAGTGCGGGGAATTCAACTAAAGCCTAGCGACTAGGTTCTCGCCACGAAACTATCCTGTAAACTGCGCACCTTCATTTTTGCACCCGACCTGCCCAGCCCATGTTAATTACCGAATACCGTTTAGACCTTGCCATTCTTGCCTTGCGTGGCATTTTGCCATTGGCACATCCCGCTGATACCAGTTTGCGTTATTTTTTCCAACAAGAACGCATCGGCTCAAACGAACGCGCCTTTGTTGCAGAAGTGGTGTTCGGCACCTTGCGTCATCGCTTGTTGTTGGAACATTGCTGCGGCGAACGCGCCACGCCACGCCGCATGGCACTCGCCTATTTAATTCGCTTCGCGGGTTACAACTTGCGCGAAATCGAACCCGTGTTAGAGCGCGACGAAAAGGATTGGTTAGTCACCGTTAAAGGCGTGGATTTGGCGACTTTATCTTTGTCGATCCAAGCCGAATTACCCGACTGGTTAGTCGAAAAAATGCACGCGCAATACAGCGACGAGGAGATTCTGACTATCGGTCGCGCCATGCAGCAAGGCGCGCCACTCGATATCCGCGTCAACACTTTGTTGGCGAAACGCGACGAGGTTTTGACGCAGTTGCACGGACAAAATATCGAGGCGGAACTCACGCCTTTGTCGCCTGTTGGCATTCGCCTCAAAGACAAAATCCCGCTGAATAAAGACGCGCTGTTCACCGAAGGCAAAGTGGAAGTGCAGGACGAAGGCAGCCAACTATTAGGCTTGTTACTCGCGCCGAAACGCAGCGATATGGTGGTGGATTTTTGCGCAGGCGCAGGTGGTAAAACCTTGATGCTGTCAGCCTTGATGAATTCGCAAGGGCGGCTGTATGCGATGGACGTGTCGGAAAAACGCTTGGCAAATTTGAAGCCTCGCTTGAAACGCTCAGGCGCGTCGAACATACAACCCATGCTCATCGCGCATGAAAACGACCTCAAAGTAAAACGCTTGGCCGGCAAAATCGACCGCGTGTTGGTCGATGCGCCGTGCAGTGGTATGGGTACGTTGCGCCGCAATCCTGATTTGAAATTCCGCCAGTCTCCACAAAGCGTCGCCGAACTCACCCAAAAACAAACCGCCATCCTCGCCTCGGCAAGTCGTTTGGTGAAAAAAGGCGGCCGTTTGGTGTATGCGACTTGCAGTATTTTGCGCGAAGAAAATCAAGCCATCGTCGAGGCATTTTTAAGCACGCATCCAGAGTTTGTGTTACGTCCTGCGGGCGAAGTTTTACAACAACAAAAAGTCGATTTGGCGATGGGCGACTATTTGGAATTACGTCCGCATCTGCACAACACCGACGGCTTTTTCGCAGCGGTGTTAGAGCGCGTCTAACACAATTCAGGGAGTGAATATGTTGCTAGGATTTTTTGATTTACCGTGGTGGGGCTACGTCATCATCACCTTGGTGTTAACCCACATCACCATCGCTTCAGTGACGATTTTTTTGCATCGCCATCAAGCCCATCGCGCACTGGAATTACACGCCATTCCGAGTCACTTTTTCCGCTTTTGGTTATGGCTCACCACGGGGCAAGTGACTAAAGAATGGGCGGCGATTCATCGCAAACATCACGCCAAATGCGAAACCGTGGATGACCCACACAGCCCGCAAATACTGGGCATTAAGAAAGTCTTGCTGGAAGGCTACGAGTTATATAAAGCCGAATCACGCAATCAGGAAACGCTGACGCGCTACGGTCACGGCACGCCGGACGACTGGCTAGAACGCCATGTTTACAGTAAATATCCAACCTTAGGTGTGGTGCTCATGCTGGTGATTGACCTGCTGTGTTTTGGCGCGCTGGGCTTAACGATTTGGGCGGTGCAAATGGCCTGGATTCCCGTCACCGCAGCGGGCATCATCAACGGCGCGGCGCACTTTTGGGGTTATCGCAATTATCAAAGTAGCGATGCGTCGCGCAATTTAATTCCCTGGGGAATTTTGATTGGTGGTGAAGAGTTGCATAACAATCACCACGCTTACGCCACCTCCGCCAAGCTCTCAACAAAGCCTTACGAATTCGATATTGGCTGGGCTTACATCCGCACCCTGCAAGCCTTGCGTTTAGCGCGTGCCAAAAAATTGCCGCCGCAATTGCGCTTAGATAAAAGTAAAACGGTGTGCGATGCCGACACCTTGCAAGCCGTGATTAGCCATCGTTACGAGGTGCTGCGCAAATATGCAAAATCGCTGCAACACACTTATCACGATGAAATTGCTCAGCTCAAACACGCGCTGCCCGATTTAGGCAAAGTGGATAGGCAACGCGTCAAACAGTGGCTGCATTTGGATGCACAAGATTTGAGCGAACCCGAACAACTCCAACTCAATCTCGTCATACAAAACAGCGCAAAAATTTACACCGCCTACACGCTACGCCAAGAACTCGCCGCCATCTGGCAACGCTCGAATGCGACCAAAGAGCAACTGGTACATGACTTGGAAGACTGGTGTCGCCGCGCCGAAAGTAGCGGTATCGAAGCCTTAGAAAAGTTCTCACTACGCCTACGCTGCTACGCTTAAATTTTTCGAGACCCCTTAAGTATCCGCAGAAGTAAAAAAGCCAACTGAGTTAAGTTGGCTTTTTTGTTTCCCGCGGTATTCTAAAACGGAATATCGTCGTCAAAATTATCGAAGTTGCTTTTTGCTGGCGCGGGACGCGCGGCGGGGGCAGCAGCGGGACGAGCGGCAGGGGCTGCGCGCGCAGGAGCTGGGGCGGCGGCTTCGTATTGATTTTCGACCACTTCAAAACTGCCCGCGCCGCCAGCTTTGCCGCCCAGCATGGTCATTTCATTGACGATGATTTCGGTACTGTATTTTTCCACGCCGGCTTTGTCGGTGTATTTGCGCGTTTGCAATTTTCCTTCAACGTAAATCATCGAACCTTTTTTCAAATACTCGCCCGCGATTTCAGCCAAGCGACGGTAAAAAACCAAGTTGTGCCATTCGGTTTTTTCTTGTTTTTCGCCCGACTTATCTTTCCAGTTTTCGCTGGTCGCCAAGCCCACATTGGTGACGGCTTCGCCATTGGTCATGTAGCGAGTTTCGGGGTCTTTGCCTAAACGGCCTATCAACATTACTTTGTTCAACGACATGTCATGCTCCTTTGCGATTTGATGGTGTTCACGGTTGCACCCTCTCCTATTGGGGGAGGGTTGGGGTGGGGGAATTAACGAGTTGTTCTACTGCGGCTTGATCGTAACCTTGCATCACGACTTTTAGGCAGGCTATTGCTTCATCGGCAATCACCAAAACTTCTTCCACGCCTTGCACTTTTTGCAACTGTTGTTGCAGCGTGGCGGCTTGTGCGGAGCTTAAAGGGGCGAGGTGGAATAGCTTGGTGCTGACGGCTTTAGGTGCTTGCATGGTGCTGGCGACCAGCAACCATGCGGCGAGTAAGACTATGCTAAAAATAAACACCGCATTGCCGCCGAAATGTTGCATCAACACACCGCCCATGACCGCGCCAAAAAACGCGCCTAAAAATTGCACGCTGCTATACACGCCCATCGCCGTGCCTTTGGCAGACAGTGGTGCAATTTTGCTAATCAGTGACGGCAGCGTTGCTTCCAACACGTTGAACGCGGTAAAAAATACCAGCAGCGCAGCGGCAATCGCCCACACGCTATGTTGCCCAATCATCAGCAAAATCTGCGCACACATTGCTAAAAAGACCGCCAGCATGAACACCTGTTTCATCTTGGCTTTTTTCTCGGCGATGATGATGGGCGGCACCATCAGCACGAAGGCTATCAGCATCACGGGTAAATAAATTTGCCAATGTTGCGCCACGTCCAAACCGTTGGCTTTTAGCACGAATGGCACTTGCATAAACACCGCCATCAAAATCGCGTGCAAAGAAAAAATGCCGAAATCTAAACGCAGTAAATCTTTGTTGCGCAACACCTCGGCGAAGCGGCTCGCATTGGCTTCGGTGTCGCTATGAAAACGCGTAATGAGCGGATTGGGAATGACGAAACGTACCAGCAATATCGCCGCAAACGCCAATGCGCCCGTCAGTGCGAAGATGCCGGGCACACCCAAAAATCCATTTAGCAGCGGCGACAAAATCAGCGAAATCGAGAAGGTCAGCCCGATGGTCATACCGATCATCGCCATCGCTTTGGTACGCACTTCTTCGCGGGTTAAATCAGCGGTCAACGCCATTACCGCCGCGTTAATCGCACCCGCGCCTTGAATCGCACGACCAAAAATCACCCAGTAAATGTTGTCGGCAGAAGCCGCGATAAAACTGCCGATGGCGAAAATCACCAAGCCCGTATAAATAATCGGCTTGCGTCCATAACGGTCGGACAACCAGCCCGCCGGAATCTGCAAAATCGCCTGCGTCAGCCCATACGCGCCGAGTGCTAAGCCCATCAAAATATGGTTTTCGCCGCCCGGCAGTTGTTCTGCATACACCGCGAAAATCGGCAAAATGATAAACAAGCCCAACATCCGCAAACCATAAATGCCCGCCAAGCCAAAGCTGGCGCGCTTTTCAGCGGGGTTCATCACATTAGAAACAGCGGACATAAGCAGGATTTAGGCAGATTTTAGAAGGCGCGCATCTTATCAGGTCGGCCAGTCGGCTGATAGCCAAGCATAGGCGGATTTATCGTGGCGCAAGCAGGATGTCGGCGGCAAGCACCTAAATCCCCGTAAACAGCAAATCAATCGCGGTGATGATTTCGGTGCGCCTACTACTAAGCGACTGCACTTTTTCGCCCAGCGAGCGCGTCGGCACACCCGCCAGTTCGGCGGTGGACATGACGACGCTCACGCCGTTAATTTGAAATTGCGGGTTGAGGTGTTGGGCGACTAAGGGCATTTCACTTGCGGCGAGCAGCGGCACGACTACGCGGGTCGCCAAGCTGTATAGCAAGTCGGCTTGCACATCAAGCAAGTAAGGCACGGCGGCGCGGGTGTCGCGATTCGCGTTGAGATAGACATCGAACTGTGCCATTAGAACCTCCTCAGCCCGTCGCTGAACACACCGCGCGCTTCGATACGGCGGTTATATTCGTCCAGCGCGGCTTGGTTTTCTGCCAGCCATTGTTCGCGTTTTATTTGCTGGACGACTACACCCAAATGCTGCTCCAAGGTCTGTGACAGATTGATGTTGAGTGCTTTGGCTTGCTGCAACAATTCGTGATTGATGGTTAGGTTGACGGATTTTCTGCTTGGTAGCGTATTCGCTATTGTTAGCGTTTCCATTTTTCCTCCTGCGGGTAATTAGTGCGCATAATTTACAAGCATGAATTACCCGTGTCAACTACCCACGACATATCCGCGCAGCAGATGGATAAGTTGGGAATGCCCGCAAACTCGCGTATATTCGCGCGTCATTTTTAGCTCAACTATCCAGCATGGAACTCATCAAAATTCGCGGGGCGCGCACCCACAATCTGAAGAACATCAGCCTCGACTTGCCGCGTCATAAACTGGTGGTTATCACGGGTTTGTCGGGTTCGGGTAAGTCTTCACTGGCGTTCGATACCTTGTATGCCGAGGGGCAACGCCGCTATGTGGAATCGCTGTCGGCGTATGCGCGGCAGTTTTTGCAGTTGATGGAAAAGCCCGATGTGGATTTGATTGAAGGCTTGTCGCCCGCGATTGCCATCGAACAAAAAGCCACCTCGCACAACCCGCGTTCGACAGTTGGCACGGTCACCGAGATACACGATTATTTGCGGCTGCTTTTCGCGCGCGCCGGTGATCCGTATTGCCCGGATCACGATTTAGTGTTGCAAGCGCAGTCGGTCGGGCAGATGGTCGATCACGTTTTAGCCTTGCCCGAAGGCACCAAGGTGATGATCCTTTCGCCGCTGGTGGTGGAGCGCAAAGGTGAGCAGGTTGAGCTGTTTGAAGAGTTGCGCGCGCAAGGTTTTGTGCGGGTACGGGTGAACGGCAAAGTTCACGACATGGACGATTTGCCCAAGCTGGAAAAGAACAAAAAACATACCGTCGAAATCGTCGTCGATAGATTGAAAGTCAATGTGGAATCTAAACAACGACTGGCGGAATCGTTCGAGACAGCGTTGCGTCATGCTGATGGTCGCGCCCTCGCGGTGGAAATGGACACCAATAAGGAGCATTTATTTTCAGCGAAATTCGCCTGCTCGATTTGCAGTTATTCGCTGCCCGAACTTGAGCCGCGTTTGTTCTCGTTCAACAGTCCAATGGGCGCATGTCCTAAGTGCGATGGATTGGGCAACATCAGTTTCTTCGATCCCAAACGCATCGTCGCGTTTCCGACTTTGTCGCTTTCCAGCGGCGCGATCAAAGGCTGGGACAGGCGCAATCAGTTCTATCACCAACTGCTCGCCGGGCTCGCCAAACATTACGATTTCGACATCGAGCAGTCGTTTGAAAGTTTGCCGGAAAAAATCCAGCAAGTGGTTTTGTACGGCAGCGGCAAGTCCGAAATCGCTTTTCAATATATGAACGAACGCGGCAAAGCCACGCTGCGCGAACATGCCTTCGAGGGCATCGTGAATAATTTTGAACGCCGCTATCAGGAGACCGATTCGCCCACCGTGCGCGAGGAGTTGGCGAAGTATATGAACGGCTGCGCCTGCCCCGAATGCAAAGGCACGCGGCTGCGCGTCGAGGCACGTCATGTGCGCGTCGCCGAAAAGCATATTTTTGAGATCAACGCGCTGCCGTTGCGGCAAGCATTGGCGTTTTTCAAAGAATTAAAACTGCAAGGCAACAAAGCTGCCATCGCGGAAAAAATCGTCATCGAAATCGCCAACCGCTTAACTTTTTTGAACAACGTCGGACTGGATTATTTGTCGCTGGAACGCTCCGCCGAAACGCTGTCAGGAGGCGAAGCACAGCGCATCCGTTTGGCTTCACAAATCGGCTCTGGATTGACGGGCGTGATGTATGTGCTGGACGAGCCTTCCATAGGCTTGCACCAGCGCGATAACGACCGCTTGCTGGACACGCTGAAGATGTTGCGCGACATGGGCAATAGCGTGATTGTGGTTGAGCATGATGAGGACGCGATACGCCATGCGGATTATGTGGTGGACATGGGGCCGGGCGCGGGCGAACACGGCGGCATGATTGTCGCGGAAGGCACGCCCGAGGAAGTGTGCGCCAACCCGAATTCGCTGACGGGCGATTATCTGACCGGACGACGCAGCATTCCCATGCCCGCAAAAATGCTCAAACCCGATGCGGAACGGATGCTCACCATCACCGGCGCGTGCGGCAATAATCTCAAGGATGTCACACTGAATTTGCCGGTCGGATTACTGGTGTGCGTCACCGGTGTTTCCGGTTCGGGTAAGTCCACACTGATCAACGACACGCTGTATCCCGCTGTGTCGCATCATTTGTACGGCAGTAACACCGAACCTGCGCCGCATCGCGGCATTACTGGGCTGGAATTTTTCGACAAAGTCATCAATGTCGATCAATCACCGATTGGTCGCACGCCGCGCTCTAATCCTGCCACTTACACGGGTTTATTTACGCCGATACGCGAGTTGTTCGCAGGTGTGCCGAGCGCGCGTGAACGCGGTTACGGGCCAGGTCGCTTCTCCTTCAATGTCAAGGGTGGTCGCTGCGAATCGTGCCAAGGCGACGGCGTGATTAAAGTCGAGATGCACTTTTTGCCCGATGTGTATGTGCCATGCGACGTTTGCCACGGCCATCGCTACAACCGCGAAACTTTGGAAGTGCAATACAAAGGTAAAAATATCCACCAAATTTTGGGCATGACGGTGGAAGTCGCGCACGAGTTTTTCAAGCCCGTGCCACTGATTGCACGCAAGCTGCAAACCTTGCTGGACGTGGGCTTGGGCTATATCACGCTAGGACAATCCGCCACCACGCTGTCGGGCGGCGAAGCGCAGCGCGTAAAACTTTCGTTGGAATTATCCAAACGTGATACGGGACGCACGCTATACATCTTGGATGAACCGACGACAGGGCTGCATTTTCACGACATCGCGCTGCTGCTGAAAGTCATCCACAAACTGCGCGATCAAGGCAACACCGTGGTGGTCATCGAACACAATCTCGATGTGATTAAAACGGCGGACTGGGTCATCGACCTCGGCCCAGAAGGCGGCTTTGGCGGCGGGCGCATCGTGGCGGAAGGCTCGCCCAAAGACATCGCAAAAGATAAACACAGCGTGACGGGCAAGTACTTACAAGCAGTTCTGAAACGCTAAGTTTTTGATGCTAGAAATCTCCGCGCAGCTACACATTCCCGATGCTGAAATTGAGCTCAACGCCATTCGCGCGCAAGGTGCGGGTGGGCAAAATGTCAACAAAGTGTCCTCGGCGATTCATCTGCGCTTCGATATTAACGCCTCGTCGTTGCCTGATGAACTCAAAGAAAAATTGCACGAATTAGCGGATAGACGCATCTCGACTGATGGCATCATCGTCATCAAAGCGCAACGACATCGCACCCAAGAAAAGAATCGCGCCGATGCGTTAGAGCGACTGAAATTTTTAATTGTGAGTGCTAACGTCACGGTCAAAAATCGCACCCTAACCCGCCCCACGCGCAACTCAAAACGCCGCCGACTGGCGAGTAAAACCCAACGTGGCGAGCTCAAAATGCTACGCGGCAAAGTAACCGAATAGCCCCTCCCCGTGTCTCCTTCGAGATATTCCAAAAACAGCTAAGCATTCAAATTCTAATTCGTTCACAGCCAATCAATGCCTCTTTAGGATGCGCTCCATCGTGAGCTCTCATCATCACGAATCATTCAGAAAGGAGCTTGGCAATGTTGGCTATTCAACCTCGCAATCGTTTTAATCACGCCCCATTTTTTACCGTCACCGGCCATAAAAAGCCTGTCGCGAGTCCGTTGGTGCTGGATGGTTTGCAATTAAACCCCGCTAATTTTCGTGTCACGGCAAATGGCGTGCCGCTGTTATTACGCCCGATTGAGTTTCGCTTATTGCAGTTTTTGATGGAAAACCCAGAACAGGTGCATAGCCGCAGTGCGATTTTGCAACAAGTATGGGATAGCAAAATCGTCGTCGGGGAACGCACCATTGATGTTCACATCCGTCATTTACGCATCGTGTTGCAACCCTTCGCGATGGATGTTTGGATTAAAACGCACCCCACTTGGGGCTATAGCTTTTCCGCAGCAAATTAACTTTATTCACCCCCTAGGAGATTCAAAAATGAAGCTTTCAAAACTCACTACTGCCTTGTTCGCTGGCTCACTCGCACTGGCTGTTTCATCATCAAGCTTCGCCGCTGATGTCACCTTGCTGAACGTGTCATACGACCCGACCCGCGAGCTGTATCAGGAATACGATGCGGCCTTCGCCAAATACTGGAAAGCCAAGACCGGCGACAACGTTTCAGTCAAAGCGTCGCACGGTGGTTCGGGCAAGCAAGCGCGCTCCATCATCGACGGCTTGGAAGCGGACGTGGCGACCTTGGCTCTGGCAGCGGATATCGATGCCTTGCATGACAAAGCCAATCTGATTCCTGCCGATTGGCAATCGCGTCTGAAACTGAACAGCTCGCCTTACACCTCCACCATCGTGTTGCTGGTGCGCAAGGGCAACCCCAAGAACATCAAAGACTGGAGCGATCTGGTCAAGCCGGGTGTGGCGGTCATCACGCCTAATCCCAAGACTTCCGGTGGCGCACGTTGGAACTATCTGGCGGCATGGGGTTATGCGTTGAAACAGAACAACAACGATCAGGCCAAGGCTCAAGAATTCGTTAGCAAACTCTACGGGAACGTGCCGGTGCTGGATTCCGGCGCACGTGGTTCTACCGTGACCTTCTCTGAGCGGGCCATCGGTGACGTGTTGATCACTTGGGAAAACGAAGCCTATCTAGTGAAGAAAGAATTCGGCGAGGACAAGTTCGACATCGTGTTTCCGTCCATCAGCATCCTGGCCGAGCCACCCGTCGCTGTGATCGACAAGAACGTCGACAAGCACGGTACGCGCAAGGTCGCTGAGGCTTATCTCGAGTACTTGTATTCACCCGAAGGCCAAGAGATCGCTGCAAAAAATTTCTACCGACCCAGCGATGCCAAGGTCGCCAAGAAATACGAGAAGCAATTCAAGAAACTGGATCTGTCCATCACCATCAACAAGACCTTCGGCGGTTGGGCTAAGACACAAAAAGCCCACTTCGCAGATGGCGGTGTGTTCGACCAGATCTACAGTAAAAAGTAGGAGACTGACATGACGCACCCAGCCGAACTTGCCGAATTGAAACCGCTGCTGCGCAGTAATTTATTCCTCGATTTAGATGAATACACCCTGCTCAAAACCAAGCAAGATGGCTGGGTGTGCCGCTTTTTAGAAATGCGTTTGGCGAGTGCGTTTCAACCGATTTATCGTAGCAACGGCAAGGTGTTTGGTCGAGAAGCATTGTTGCGCGCCTCGTTGTTTGAACACGGCGCATTGCAAGCGAATGCGGCATTTGACTTAGCTATTGATGCGCGTGAATTGGTGCTTTTTGATCGCTTAGTACGGACGTTACATCTACTCAACTACGCGGCAACCTTTGCATCAGAAGAGTTCTTGTTTCTCAATGTGCATCCGCGTTTATTGACCAGCGTAAATGATCATGGCCGAGTGTTTGAGCAGATTTTGCATTACTACTCGGTGCCTACCTCACGCGTGGTGATTGAAATAAAAGAGTCGGCGGTCACCGATGAGGCGCGTTTAGTTGAGGCCGTGAGAAATTATCGCAGCCTCGGATATCGCATCGCAGTCGATGATTTCGGTGCGACGCAATCAAGCATAGAACGCATCCTCAATCCGCAGAGCCGTTACGAGAGTTTGGTTTCAAACAACGGTTATGCAGAACTGGATCGCGTGCTCGCACTGCGTCCCGATATCATCAAGTTAGACGGAGCGGTGATACGCGCCGCCGAGCAGACGCCTGGTGCAAGCACGGTCATCTATGGCTTGGTGAATGTCTTCCACAGTATCGGTGCGCAAGTTGTCATCGAAGGTATCGAGACCGCCAAGCAACTGGAAATCGCACGCAACACCGGTGCGGATCTATTGCAAGGCTATCAGCTGGGTCGCCCTGAATTTTCGCCGACCGCACGGAGGCAGCTTTGTCGAGCAGAGCAACTAGCCGCGTGAACTTCTCTCCTCCCTGAGTGCAATACTCAGATTTAAGGGGCAGGAAACTGCCCCTATTTTTTTGCGTCCAGCTCTTGTTGCTCCTTATGCAAAAAGCAGCTAATCAATGCAGTTTTTCTTGTTTTGTTATTCATATAAGACTCACTAGACTGCGCGCTTATCAAATAACAGGAATAAGCGATGTCTAGGTTTAAAGCCCATAGCGTATTGCCCGGATTCAATCTAGCACTCGGTTTCACGCTGCTCTATCTTTCCCTGATCGTGCTCATCCCACTGTCTTCGTTGTTCTTTAAAACGGCGACGCTGGGCTGGGGCGGTTTCTACGATGTCGCCACCAGCGACCGCGTGCTGGCTTCTTTGCGCGTCACCTTCACCACTTCTTTTGTTGCGGCCGTCGTCAATGCCTTCTTTGGACTAATTGTCGCTTGGGTGTTGGTGCGTTATAAGTTTCCCGGCAAACGCATCGTCGATGCACTGGTAGATCTGCCCTTTGCTTTGCCGACCGCCGTGGCAGGTATCACCTTGGCGACGCTGTATGCGCCTAACGGTTGGCTGGGGCAGTACTTTGCCGCGCAGGACATCAAGGTGGCGTACACCCCGCTGGGCATCGTGGTCGCGTTGACCTTCATCGGTCTGCCCTTCGTGGTGCGTACCGTGCAGCCGGTGTTAGCCGATGTGGAAGCCGAAGTCGAAGAAGCAGCGGCGAGCCTGGGCGCGGGACGTTGGGATGTGTTTCGTCGCGTGATCTTTCCCGCCATCTTTCCTGCCTTGCTCACCGGATTCTCATTGGCCTTCGCGCGTGCGATTGGTGAGTACGGCTCGGTAATCTTTATCGCGGGCAACATGCCGTACATCTCGGAAATATCGCCCCTGCTCATCGTCGCCAAGTTGGAGCAATACGATTACGCGGGCGCGACTGCCATCGCAGTCATCATGTTGTTGCTATCTTTCAGCCTGCTGCTGGCCATCAATGCCTTGCAGTGGTGGAGTTCAAACAGAGGAACACGCTAATGTCCAACCCTACCATCACCCGAAAAATCTCCACGCGGGAATCCACCACCGTGACGCTGCTGCTGATCGGCGTGGCACTCACTTACTTATTGCTGTTCTTGGGTTTGCCGCTGGTCGCGGTGTTCGTCGAAGCATTCAAGAAAGGCTGGGCGCTTTACTGGGCGGCCTTGCAAGAACCGGATGCTTGGTCGGCGATCAAGCTGACCTTTATCGCTGCCGCCATCGCGGTTCCGGCCAATCTGGTATTCGGCGTGTCGGCTGCGTGGGCCATCGCCAAGTTTGAGTTCAAAGGCAAAAGTCTGCT
>JBJORQ010000024.1:0-31431 GCA_046049345.1 Pseudomonadota bacterium
GGTGCGTTGTTGCGGTTTGAGGCGGGAACCATGTAATAGACGCACTTTTGTTTGCCTGTTGCGAGGTTTTATTCCAACCAAATAAACGTCGCCATTCTTCCCGTTACGCCGTCGCGGCGGTAGGAAAAAAGGTGTCGGATTCGCGGTAAGTGCAGCGGTTGCCGCCGTAGATCTGTGTGATGCCTAAAGCTCGCAAACGTAGGCGCGCCAAGGCGTATAGGTCGGCGTGGAATTTCTTGGGTGCACCGAGCTCTTCAGCTAAGTCTTCTTTTTGGTGAGGCGAGGGAGTGAAAGCGGCGGTGGCATCGGGATTTTGTGCGACGAAAATTTCGCGTACTTCTGCGCCGACTTGAAAGGCAGTTTGGCTAATTGCTGGACCTAGCCACGCCATAAGTTGCAAGGATTGAGCGGCGTTTTCGCGTGCAAGATTTTTCCTTGATAAATTTTCATGTGTCGTCGTTTGCATCGCACTCACGGTCGCTTCAATCACGCCTGCCGCTAAGCCACGCCAGCCAGCATGAACGGCTGCAACGACAGTGCCTTGTGTGTCGCACAACAAAATCGGCAGGCAGTCGGCAGTCATTACCACGCACACCGCGCCGCGTTGGGTGGCGATACAGGCATCGGCGATTTTGCGGCAGTTGGCGGCATCGGCATTTGCCACGCTGGTGCCGTGCACTTGTTCTAGCCACACGGGTTCGCTGGGCAGCAGGGTGTTGAGTGCGTTGCGATTACGCGCCACGACCAGCGGTGCATCGCCGACATGGGTGCCGAGATTCAGACTGTGATAGGGCGCAGAGCTGTTGCCGCCGCTGCGCGTGGTTTGCAGTGCGCGCACTGTAGGCGGGGCAGGCCAGTCAGGAATGAGGAAAGTGATTTTCACAAGGATTTTGGAGTGAGCGGTGTTTTGGGAGCTGGACTTGTCGAGCGATGTGTTTTGGTGTCGCTATCGCGCAATAAATCAAGTTCCCACCGTCTAGTCGTTGCTTGATGCCTCCGCTGCTTTGACTCCCCTCTGTACTTCGCGCAATAAATTTTGCATGTCTTGCGGCATAGCGACGTGCCATTCCATAGCTTCTCCTGTGCTGGGATGCTCCAACGCTAAACGCGTGGCGTGCAAGGCTTGGCGCGGGAAGCTGTTCAGCACGGTGCGCAAATAAATCACGCATTTCTGTCCGCCTTGGATATACACCGAGTCGCCTATCAGCGGGTGTTTGAGGTGCGCCATGTGCACGCGAATTTGATGCGTGCGACCGGTTTCTAAACGACAGCGCAACAAAGTGCAGTTAGGAAATTGCCGCTCAACCACATAGTGCGTGACCGCTGGTTTGCCGCCTTCCACCACCGCCATTTTGACGCGGTTGCTCGGATGTCGGTCGATGTCGGCATCCACGGTGCCGCCGCGTGCAATCTCGCCCCACACCAAGGCTAAGTATTCGCGTTTCACACTGCGATCTTGCAACTGGCGCACCAAGGCGGTTTGCGAAATTAAGGTTTTCGCCACCACCATCAAGCCGCTGGTGTCTTTGTCTAAACGATGCACGATGCCCGCGCGCGGCACGTCTTTGAGCTGCGGCGCGTAATGCAGCAACGCGTTGAGCAGCGTGCCTTCCCAGTTACCGCTGCCAGGATGCACCACCAAACCGACCGGCTTGTTGATAACGATTAAATCGTCGTCTTCAAACACGATGTCGAGCTGGATGTCTTCGGCGATGTAAGGTTGTTCGGCGATGTTGGCTTGTGGATTGACGCTGATTTTTTCGCCGCCCCACACTTTTTCTTTGCTTAACGACGGTGCGCCATTCACTAGCACTTGCTGTTGCACCACCCATTCTTGCAAACGGCTGCGCGAATATTCGGGGAAAAATTTTACTAAAGCTTGATCGAGACGCAAGCCCGCGTATGCGTCGGGGACGACGCGCTGTTGAATGCCTGGATTGGAGGTCAAGTCGGCGGAGGGGTTTACGCTATAATCGCGCAAATTTTTTTCTGGATTAGTCATGCGCCACATTTTAACTGCATTCCTGTTAGTCACGTTAGCTGCTTGTAGCTCCCTCCCCGAAGAAGATAAACAAAAGAACGCCACCGCTGAACAACTCTATACCGCTGCCAAAGCAAAATTAGACGACAAAGCCTATGACGGCGCGATTAAACAATATGAAAAATTGCAATCGCGCTATCCCTACGGCAGCTATTCGCAAACCGCGTTGTTAGAAATGGCGTACGCCTATATCAAACAAGGCGAACCTGACCCCGCCATTGTTGCGTGCGACCGCTTCATTAAAGAGTTTCCGAACAATCCACGCGTCGATTACGCGTGGTATTTGAAAGGCTTGGCGAACTTTACCGCTGAAGATAGTACCTTGAAATCAGTGAGCGGCACGGACATTAGCCAACACGAAACCATCATGCCGCAAGACTCGTTTAACGCCTTCAAAGAATTGTTGGCGCGTTATCCGACCAGTCAATACGCGCCCGATGCGCGTTTGCGTATGCAGTTTTTGGCGAACGCTTTAGCCAAACATGAGCTGCTGATTGCCGATTTTTATTTACGCCGTGGTGCGAATCTCGCCGCAGTGAGTCGTGCGCAAGACATTCTCACGCAATATCCCGCAACGCCCGCCAGCCGTGACGCGTTGCTGATTATGGTGAAAGCCTATGACGCACAAGGCATGAGCGCCTTGCGTGACGATGCGCAACGCGTGTTGGACGCAAACGGCGGTGCGGCGAGTGCCACGGTTTTATCCCAAAGTAAAAAATCTTGGTGGCAGTTCTGGAAATGAAATTTTGCAACGCTTGCGGCGCGACCGTTGAATTGCGCATCCCGCACGATGACAGTCGCGTACGCCATGTCTGCACCGAATGCGACATTGTTCATTACGAAAATCCTAAGTTAGTCATCGCTGCAATTCCCGTTTGGCAAGACAAAATTTTGCTATGCAAACGCGCCATCGCGCCGCGCTATGGCATGTGGACGCTGCCAGGTGGCTTTATGGAAAACGGCGAATCCACAGCTGATGCGGCGATACGCGAAACCTTAGAAGAAGCGGGTGCACGCATTCAGCTCGATGGCTTGTATAGTATGTACAGCCTAGCTTATATCGATCAAGTGCATTTGGTGTTTCGCGCCACCTTGCTCGATTTAGATTACGCCGCAGGCGTGGAAAGCCTAGAAGTAAAACTCTTTTCTGAAGCCGAAATTCCGTGGGACGAACTGGCATTTCGCCCCGTGCGCTACAGCTTGGAACATTATTTTGCTGAACGAAAAACAGGAAAATTCACCCTACACGAAGGCGAGTTGCTGCCGCCCGTCCATCCCCTTTAATTAACTTTAATACTGTTATGCGTTTATTAAATCTGCCCCTAATGTTGCTGGCGATGAGCTTGACAGCCTGTGCCAGCGTCAAAAATCCCAATCCAGCCGATCCCTTTGAATCGTTTAATCGCGGTGTGTTTAGTGTTAATGATCGCTTAGATAAGATCGCTTTGAAGCCACTCGCCAAAGGCTACGATTACGTTGTTCCTAGCGTAGGAAAAATGATGGTACATAACTTTTTTTCCAATTTAGATGATGTGGTGGTGACTGCCAACGACTTGTTGCAGCTCAAGTTCAAGCAGGCTTTTTCAGATGGCACTCGCGTGATATTTAATTCGACCTTTGGTATTTTCGGTTTGCTCGAAGTGACGACGCGCTTAGAAAAGCATCATGAAGATTTTGGTCAAACGTTAGGCTTTTGGGGCGTACCCAGTGGCCCCTATTTAATGTTGCCGCTGCTTGGCCCTAGTTCCGTGCGCGATAGCGTAGGAGTGGCCGTGGATACCGTGCCGAGCCAAATGAAGCAAATCAAACCCGTAGCCTCACGCAATACAGCGTATGCGGTGAAAATCGTCGATGTGCGCGCAGGGTTTTTGTCGGCTGAAAAATTATTGGATGACAGCGGCTTAGACCGCTATGATTTTTTACGCGGTGCGTATTTAGAACGCCGTCAGTCTTTGGTGTATGACGGGGATCCACCTAAGCAAAAGTATGATGATGCTGAGGATGAGCTGGGTGATGACGCGAGTGTGGCGGGGGCAGAAAAAGTTGCGCCGCCAGCAGATGCTACCTCCACCACGACACCTTAAGTGAGCGTGTTGGGATATGAATAGAAGAGGGGGCGCGTAATGCGCCCTTTTTCAATTGCTATCAGCCGCTCGTCGTGGTTTTGCCCAAGTATCTAGACCTACAGTTACAAACAGCTTTAGCTATTCCTGCTAATTCATTGCTTTATAAGCATATTTAATTTTCATTAAACAATTGCCGTAAGCCCTTGTCTTTTATAGAAAAAAGCGAAATTCGTGCTTGACCTATAGAAATATCTCCAATATAGTGCAGGTAAGTGGTAAAAAGTGGGAATTTGTGGAGGTATGGAAATGTTTCAGGGTGCGGTGCAGCTTAATTTAGATAGCAAAGGTCGATTGGCGATCCCTGCCAGGCATCACGACGCTTTGCTGGCTGAATGCGCGGGTAATTTGGTATTCACCGCCGATGCTGACGGCTGTCTACTGGTTTATCCGCAAACGGTCTGGGAGCCGATCCGCGCCAAGCTCAACAAACTTTCTTCCTTTAATGCGCGCAGTCGTGCGCTGCAACGCTTGTTGATTGGTAATGCAGAAGACGTGCTGATGGATGGCGCGGGGCGTGTATTGATTTCGCCGAATTTACGCGGTTATGCCGCGCTGGATAAGCGCGTGATGTTGGTCGGTCAGGGCAATAAATTTGAATTGTGGGATGAGGCTAAGTGGCACGCGCAGCAAGCCGCCGCGTTGGCGCAAATGGCGACTGGCGATTTACCTACTGAGTTAGACGGATTTTCCTTGTGAGTGCTGAGTTAGTTCATACCACGGTGCTGCTCGCAGAGGCGGTCAATGCGCTGGCGATTAAGCCTGACGGCATCTATGTGGATGGCACGTTTGGACGCGGTGGACATAGTCGTCGCATCTTGGCGCAACTGGGTGCTCAAGGTCGCTTAATCGCCTTGGATAAAGATTTAGCGGCGATTGCTGAAGGGCAAAGAATTATTGACCCGCGTTTTCAGATTGTGCATCGTGGTTTTATGAATTTGGCCGAGGTGTTGCAAGAGCTAGGCATCGCTAAAGTCGATGGCATTTTGTTGGACTTAGGCGTGTCGTCGCCACAGTTGGACGAAGCCTCGCGTGGTTTTAGTTTCCGTTTTGATGCGCCGCTGGATATGCGTATGGATACCAGTCGCGGCATAACTGCTGCGCAATGGCTGGCAACGGTGGATGAAAAATTTTTAGCGGAGGTGATACGTGATTACGGCGAAGAACGGTTTGCTAAGCAGGTTGCAAGAGCGATTGTTGCGGCGCGCGCAATTCAACCTATCCACACCACGAAGCAGCTCGTCGAGCTGGTTGGTCAAACGGTACGCACCCGCGAGCCTGGGCAAAATCCGGCGACACGGACTTTTCAGGCTATACGGATTTATATCAACCAAGAGCTCGAAGAGCTTGCGCGCATCTTGCCTGACTGCGTCACACAGCTAAAACCGCAAGGACGCTTGGCGGTGATTAGCTTTCATTCGCTGGAAGATCGCATCGTGAAGCACTTTATGCGTGACATGGCAGAGGGTGACAAATTACCGCGCAATGTGCCGATACGCGCCAGTGAAGTGCCGCAAGGTCGTTTGAATTTAATGAGCAAGGCGATACGCGCTAGTGCAGATGAATTAACTGTTAATCCGCGTGCGCGTAGTGCGGTGTTGCGTGTGGCGGAGCGTAGCGATGCAAATTAGTACGCGCTTGAATGCTTTGCTGCTGTTGGTTGTGGTGATGTTGGCGTTGAGCGTCGTGACCGCACAGCATCAAGCGCGCAAAACTTTGCAGCAGTTACAGCAAGAAAAAGAACATGCGCAGCAAATGGAAGTGGAGTGGGGACAGTTGCAATTAGAGCAAAGCACTTGGGCTGCTCCCGCCAGAGTTGAAAAAATTGCCGCGCAGTATTTGCAAATGCAGCGACCTAAAAGCGGTGAAGTGCAATTTATACGGACAGAGTAAGGGTGGGCTAAAGCCTAGTCAGCAGCGGTCAGCGGAGTAAAAAAATAACCATGAATTACGCAACCAAGCACACAGCAAACCGCACGGCAAATTTGCCTGGCGTGCGTGCGTCTGTGCTGTTTTTGTGCTTGTTAGCGGGGTTGCTTGGGTTGCTGGGGCGCAGTATTTATTTGCAAGGTATCAACAATGATTTCTTGCAGCAAAAAGGCGAGGCGCGCTACAGCCGCGTAATTGAAGTGAGCGCGCATCGCGGCATGATTAGTGATCGCAATGGCGAAGTGTTGGCGGTGAGTACGCCAGTGCAATCAGTTTGGGCAAGTCCTGCGGATGTGGAAATTACCACCGCGCAAACTAAAAAATTAGCCAGCGTGCTGGGCGTGAATGAAAGCGTATTGCGCAGCCAGCTTAGCGATAGCGCACGCGATTTTGTCTATTTGAAACGCCAAATTTCACCTGATGATGCGCTGCGTGTGACGCGTTTGAATGTGCCGGGTGTGTCTTTGCAAACCGAATATCGTCGCTACTATCCCACGGGCGAAGTCGCTGCGCAGTTGCTCGGTTTTACTGGGCAAGACGATAACGGACAAGAAGGATTGGAGCTGGGTGTGCAAGCGCAACTGGGCGGCAAAGCGGGCAGTCAGCGTGTGATTAAAGATCGACGCGGACATATCGTAGAAGACGTGGCGAGTTTGCGCGCGCCTAAAGCGGGCAGCGATGTACAGCTCAGCATCGACAGTAAAATCCAATACTTAGCCTATCGCGAGCTGCAAGCCGCCGTGCAAAAACAGCAAGCTAAAGCAGGTGCGGTGGTGGTGTTGGATGCACGCACTGGCGAAGTGTTGGCACTCGCCAACTACCCCAGTTACAACCCCAATAATCGCGCCAAAGTCAGCCCTGCTGCGATGCGTAATCGCGCCGTAGCAGATTTGTTTGAGCCGGGTTCGACGCTCAAGCCGTTCACCGTGGCGACTGCGCTGGAGCAAGGCAAAGTGCAGGCGGATACGGTGATCAATACCGAGCACGGCGTGTTTATGGTGGGCGGTAAAAAAATCCACGACACCCATCCAGAAGCCAGTCTTAGCGTGTCGCAAGTCATCCAAAAATCTAGCAACGTGGGCGCGGCCAAAATGGCGTTGATGCTAGAGCCTAAAGTGCTGTGGCAAAGTTTGTCGGACAGCGGCTTTGGCGAACGCACGGGGAGCAATTTCCCGGGCGAAGCGTCAGGAAAATTACGCGACGCAAAAACTTGGCGACCTATCGAGCAAGCGACCATGGCTTACGGACACGGCATTTCCGTGTCCTTGTTGCAACTGGCGCGCGCTTATACGATTTTTGCCGAACATGGCGAACTGCAAAGCGTCTCTTTACTTAAATTAGACGCGCCTAGCGTGGGTAAAAAGGTCTGGTCGGATAAGACGGTAGCCGAGATGCGCGCCATGTTGGAAAGCGTCGTTATGCCAGGCGGCACTGCGCCGTTAGCGCAAGTAGCGGGCTATCGCGTGGCAGGCAAAACAGGCACAGCGCACAAATTAGCCAACGGCAAATATGTCGATAAATATGTCGCGTCCTTCGTCGGTTTCGCTCCCGTTTCCAAGCCACGCATTATTGTCGCGGTGATGATAGACGAGCCCAATAATGGTCAGTATTACGGCGGTATCGTGGCCGCTCCAGTGTTTAGTCAAGTGGCGGGACAAACCCTGCGTGAGCTGAATGTGCCTAACGATGCGCCGCTCAATAACGTCATCGCGCCACCTGCTGAAGTTGTCAAGGAGGAGGTGTGATGAACACGCTGTACGCCCAACTCCTCGCGCTGAATTTACCCATCCAACATTTGGTTGCCGACAGTCGCGCAGTTAAAAAAGGCGACACCTTTTTAGCCTATCCAGGCGACCTGAATGACGGGCGCAAATTTATTGCCCAAGCCATCGCGCAAGGCGCGAATGCGGTGCTGTTTGAAGCGGTCGATTTCGTCTGGGATAACGCGCACACCCTCCCGCATTTGGCGGTGCAAAATTTACGCGAGCAAGCGGGCGAATTAGCCGATGCGATTTATGCGCACGCGACACAAAAACTCTGGATGGTCGGCGTGACGGGCACCAACGGTAAGACTTCGACTACCCATTGGATTGCACAAGGCTTGCACGACGCGGGCAAAAAATGCGCGCTGATTGGCACGCTCGGCAATGGTTTTGCTGATGCGCTCCACGCTAGCGCGAACACCACGCCCGAAGCGATTTATGTACACAAACTGTGTGCTGATTTTCTGACTCAGGGCGCGGCAGCGGTGGCGATGGAAGTCTCTTCGCACGCGCTCGACCAAGGGCGCGTCAACGGCGTGCATTTCGATGTCGCGCTGCTCACCAATGTCAGCCGCGACCATCTCGATTATCACGGCGACATGGCAACTTACGCCGCAACCAAACGCAAATTTTTTGATGTTGCTTCGTTGCAGTCCGTAGTGCTGAATTTAGACGATGCGCAAGCCGTGCTATGGGCGGACGAGCTGGTCGCGGCAGGCAAAAATGTGGTCGGCTACGGCTTGACCGATGCGGCTTTGCAACACGCCACACGCTTAAAAATTCGCATGGTGTACGGCAATTTGAACGCCGTGAATGCGCACGGTTTGCAACTCGACATTCATAGCTCATGGGGCGCAGCGCAACTTAGCAGCAAATTAGTCGGTCGTTTTAATGCCGAAAATTTATTGGGTGTGTTGGCGGTGTTGTTGGTCAGCGACATCGCACTCTCTGCTGCGATCGCCTCATTAAGCCGCGTACACGCGGTGGCGGGACGGATGCAACGGCTAGGCGGCGCGGGCGTGCCGAGCGTGATTGTCGATTACGCGCACACGCCTGACGCGCTGGAAAAAGTGCTGCAAACCTTGCGCGAAATGAGCAATGCCAGCGACGGCAAACTTATCTGCGTATTCGGTTGCGGCGGCAATCGCGATGTGGGCAAACGCCCGCTGATGGGCGCAATCGCCGAAGCCTTAGCCGACCGTTGCATCGTCACTTCGGACAATCCTCGCAGTGAAAATCCTAATGAGATCGTCGCCGAAATTGTCGCTGGAATGGGCACGCATAAACACAAAATTATGTTGCAACGAGAAGCTGCGATAGCGCACGCCATCGCCCACGCGCAGCCCAACGACATCGTGTTAATCGCGGGCAAAGGTCACGAGGATTACCAAGAAATCAGTAGCGTGCGCCATGCTTTTAGCGATGTAAAAACCGCCCAGCGCGCCCTGCAAAACTGGCCAGCCGAGGTGTCAGCATGATGCGTTTATCCCAAATCGCCGCCGCGTTGGACGCGCAACTTATCGGCGCAGATGTGGCGTTTAGCAGCGTCAACACTGACAGCCGCAAAATTGTCGTGGGCGATTTGTTCATCGCGTTGCGAGGCGAAAAATTTGATGGCGCGGAATATGTTCTCAGCTCGTTAAAAATGGGCGCGCTGGCGGCGATCGTGAATCAGCACAGCTACGCCGCATTGCGCGCAGATTTACCTGAAAATGCAGGGTTGTTATTGGTCACCGACACCCGTATTGCACTGGGCAAGCTGGCGGCTTTTTGGCGTGCTCAGTTCGATATTCCGCTAGTGGCGATTACCGGCAGCAATGGCAAAACTACGGTGAAAGAAATGCTCGCGGCGATTTTGCGCGAACACGCGGGTGACGCGGTGTTGGCGACGCAAGGTAATTTTAATAATGACATTGGTATGCCGCTGACCTTGCTCAAACTCAATGCGCAACATCGTTATGCGGTGATCGAAATGGGCATGAATCATCTCGGTGAAATTGATTATTTAACGCGCTTAGCGCAGCCCGATGTCGCCTTGGTCAACAATGCCGCTGGTGCGCATTTGCAGGGCTTGGGCACGATAGAAAATGTGGCGCGCGCCAAGGGTGAAATTTTTGCAGGCTTAAAAAATAATGGTGTGGCGATTATCAATGCCGATGATGCGCACGCTCAGGTGTGGCGCGATTTGGCGGCGCAACATCGCTGCCTAGATTTTTCACTCGACCATGCTGCCAGCGTGCAAGGACAGTGGGCAGCGCAAGGTTTCGGCGGTGTGTTGCACGCGCTCACGCCCGCAGGCGAGCTGCATGTTTTGCTGCAAGTGCCGGGCGCACATAACGCACGCAATGCACTCGCTGCCGCGTCTGCTGCGATTGCTTTAGAGATTCCACTGGCGATCATCACTCAGGCTTTGCAAAATTTTGGTGGTGTGGCTGGACGCTTGCAACGCAAGGTGGGCTTCGCGGGCGCGACTTTGATAGACGACACCTACAACGCTAATCCTGCCTCGATGCGCGCCGCACTTGAGGTGCTCGCGGCAGCTTCCGGCCAGCGCATTTTTGTGTTGGGCGATATGGGCGAGTTAGGCGATGACGCAGCGCAGTTTCATCGCGACATCGGTCATGCCGCGCGTGACTTAGGCATAGCAAAATTATTTGCCTTAGGTGAATTAAGCATAGGCGCAGTGGCTGAGTTTGGCGCAGGCGCACAACATTTTGCGACGCTAGAAAATTTATGCGCTGCGGTTGAAAACGTATTAGACAAAAGCACCACGGTATTGATTAAAGGCTCGCGCTTTATGCAGATGGAGCGCGTGGTTAAACAATTGCAAGCCGCACCAAGTGGTGCGCTATTAGAACAGGGAGCTCACTAAATGTTATTAGCCTTAGCACAATGGTTGGCACTCGATGTACGCACTTTTAGTGTGTTCAATTACATCACGCTGCGCGCGGTGATGGCGGCGATGACGGCGTTGTTGATTTCGTTCGCGCTGGGTCCTTGGATGATTAGGAAGTTGACTGCGATGAAAATTGGTCAGTCGGTGCGCAGCGATGGTCCGCAAACGCATTTGGTTAAAGCGGGTACGCCGACCATGGGGGGCGCGTTGATTTTGACTTCGATGGCGATTACCACCTTGTTGTGGGCAGACTTAAGCAACGCCTATGTGTGGGTCGCGTTGCTTACCACGATGGGCGTGGGTGCGATTGGTTGGGTCGATGATTATCGCAAAGTGGTGCATCGCAATCCCGATGGTTTGTCGGCGAAAGCAAAAATGTTTTGGCAATCGCTGATTGCTTTAGCGGTGGGCGCATTTTTGTGGTCGCACGCCAGCTTGCCCGCGCACACGGAAGTCATCGTGCCGTTCTTTAAGCATTGGGTTTTTCCTTTGGGCGTGGTCGGCTTTATGGTGCTGGTGTATTTGGTGATCGTCGGCACGAGTAACGCGGTGAATCTGACTGACGGTTTAGATGGGCTGGCGATTATGCCGACGGTGATGGTGGCGAGTGCGTTGGCGGTGTTTGCTTACGTTGCAGGCCATGCGGAATTTTCTAAATACTTAGGCGAACCTGCGATTCCTGGCGCGGGTGAATTGGCAATTTTCTGTGCCGCGATTGCGGGTTCAGGCTTGGCATTTTTGTGGTTCAACGCCTATCCCGCCGAGGTGTTTATGGGCGACGTGGGCGCGTTGGCATTGGGTGCAGCGTTAGGCGTAGTCGCGGTGATGGTGCGTCAAGAGTTGGTGCTATTCATCATGGGTGGCGTGTTCGTGGTGGAAGCGGTGTCGGTGATGTTGCAAGTGAGCTGGTTCAAATACACCAAGAAGCGTTTCGGCAAAGGCGAACGCATTTTGTTAATGGCTCCCTTGCATCATCACTTTGAACAAAAAGGCTGGAAAGAAACGCAAGTGGTGGTGCGCTTCTGGATTATCACAATGTTGCTAGTCTTAATAGGACTGGCAACACTCAAACTGCGATGAGAAATGAAATGACTTTGAAGAAGCGTGGCACGTTAGCGTTGGGGGAGACTCATGTGAGCGTAGCGAACGTTATGGCGACACCAAACGCTAACGTGAGGTTTTGGATTATCACGATGCTGTTGGTGTTAATTGGTCTTGCAACACTTAAGTTACGTTAAGAAAAATACCGTGAAAATTTGGTCTGATAAATTCGTTTTGGTACTCGGTCTCGGTGAGACTGGGTTATCCATGCTGCGCTATTTAAGTGCGCAGGGCGCGCGGCTGCGCGCGGCGGATAGTCGCAGTGCGCCAGCGAGTTTGGCCGAGGCGGCGAAGTTGGTTCAGCCTGAGCAGATTTTCTGTGGTGCATTTACCGACGCGTTGTTTGACGGCATAGATTGCATTGCAATTAGCCCCGGTGTGCCGCTCGCCGATTCTGTGGTCGCCAAAGCTATCGCGCGCGGCATCGCCGTGGTTGGCGATATCGAATTATTCGCCCGCGAACTCGCGACTAACGACCACGCACTCACAACTAGAATTTTGTCCATCACGGGCAGCAACGGCAAAACTACGGTCACCTCTTTGGTCACGCATCTGTGCCAAGTCGCGGGTTTGGATGCCGTGGCGGCGGGCAACATCTCACCAGCGGTGTTGGATGTGATGATGCAGCGCGGCGCGGTTCAGCCTGACGTGTGGGTGTTGGAGTTATCAAGTTTTCAGTTGGAAACCACAGCGAGTTTGCGTGCCGCAGCGGCAACTATTTTGAATCTCAGCGAAGACCATCTCGATCGCTATGACGGTATGAGCGGCTATATCGCCGCGAAGGCGCGCGCGCTGCTGGGTTGCCCTTTGCAAGTGCTTAATCGCGATGATGCAGAGACTTTAGAGCTGGCGTGTGCTGATGTCGCGACAGTAACTTTTGGTTTAGATGCGCCCACGCGCGAACAAGATTTTGGCGTGGCAAGGTTCGATGGCGAACTGTATTTGTTGCAAGGTACGCAACGCTTAATGCGCGCCAATGAGTTGCAATTGAGCGGTTTGCATAATGTGGCGAATGCCTTGGCAGCATTGGCGTTGTGCCGTGCTATCAATTTACCGATGGCGGCATTGTTGGACGGCTTGCGCAGCTTCAAAGGTTTAGCGCATCGCGTTGAAAAAGTCGCCGACATTGCTGGAGTGACTTACTACGATGATTCCAAAGGCACTAATGTCGGTGCAACCGTTGCCGCCTTGCAGGGATTGGGTTGCAAAGCGGTGTTGATTGCGGGCGGGGAGGGCAAAGGACAAGATTTTGCGCCGCTGGCTGCTGCGGTAAAAAATCATGCGCGCGCAGTCGTTTTGATTGGGCGAGATGCCGAGTTAATCGCCGCTGCCCTCGCGACCACCGCCGTCAAAATTGAACACGCTGCCGATATGCCCGCCGCCGTGCAAGCCGCTGCGCGCTTGGCGCAAGCAGGTGATGCGGTGTTGCTGTCGCCCGCCTGTGCCAGCTTCGATATGTTCCGCAACTACGAACATCGTGCGCAAGTTTTTATCGCGGCGGTGCGCGAGTTACCCCCTTCCACCTCCCTCTTGTCAGAGGGAAAGATTAACGCGGAGGGCGCATGGTCTCATTAGTCAAAACAGGCGCGCGTCCACCACAAACACAATTCGATGAGCTGTTGCTATGGGTGTTTGTCGCACTGTTGGCGATGGGGTTAGTGATGGTTTATTCGGCTTCGATTGCCACCGCCGAAGCCAGTAAATTCACGGGCTACAACGCCAGCTACTATTTAGTTCGTCACGGCATTTTTATCGCCGTGGGCATCCTCGCAGGCATCGCCGCATTTCAAGTGCCGCTGCAAATGTGGCAAAACTTAGCCATGCCTTTATTCGCCATCGGCACGGTGTTGCTGGTGCTGGTGCTGATTCCGCATGTCGGTCGCGAAGTCAATGGTAGTCGGCGTTGGCTGTCGTTATTCGTCATCAACTTGCAACCTTCCGAGTTGATGAAATTATTCGCGGTGCTGTACGCCGCTGATTACACCGTGCGCAAAGCCGATGTTGGACACAAATTTTTGAAAGCCTTTGCGCCGATGTTTGCCGTGATGGCGGTGGTCGGAACGTTGCTGTTGCTCGAACCCGACATGGGCGCGTTGGGCGTGATTACTGCGATTGCGATTTGCACTTTGTGGTTAGGCGGCTTCAATCTCAAAGTGTTCGGACTGTTAGTGATTGCCTTGCCTAGCGCATTTGCGGTGCTGGTGATTACCTCGCCGTATCGCTTGCAGCGCGTGATTGGCTTCCTCGATCCTTGGTCAGATCCCTACGGCAAGGGCTATCAATTAAGCCATGCGTTGATTGCCTTTGGACGCGGCGAATGGTTGGGTGTGGGTTTGGGCGCGAGCGTGGAAAAATTATTTTATTTGCCCGAAGCGCACACCGATTTTTTGATGGCAGTGATCGCCGAAGAATTAGGGCTGGTTGGCGTGGCAGCGGTGTTGCTGTTGTTTATGTTGGTAGTGATACGCGCGTTTCAAATCGGTCGCCAAGCGGCATTCTTAGAACGCAACTACGCCGCACTGGTCGCGCAAGGCATCGGCATTTGGATCGGCGTGCAAGCCATGATTAACATCGGCGTGAACATGGGCGTGTTGCCGACCAAAGGCTTGACCTTGCCGTTCTTGAGCTTTGGCGGCAGCGGCATCGTGGTGAATTGCGTGGCAGCGGCGGTGCTGCTGCGCGTTGATTATGAAAACAGAAAAGCTGCGCGGGGACTTCCAATATGAGCGCGAACATTTTCGGATTTTCTGTTTCGGTGAAGACTAACTTGCGTGAGCAAGTTAAGCCGCATTGCGGCGGTCGTAACCAAAACGAATATGGATACGCGAGGTATGCCGCTATGAAAATCAGGATTGGGGATTGGGGATTGAAAAGCAGGATTCAGGATTCGGGATTCTGGATTAGTGCTGCGCGCTATCCGCTACTTGCTGGGCAAGCTAGGGGCGCGTTATGAAACCTACCATTTTGATTATGGCTGGTGGCACGGGAGGTCATATTTTCCCCGCCTTGGCAGTCGCCGACGTGCTGCGCGCGCAGGGTTGGAATGTGGTGTGGTTAGGCGCGCCTAACAGCATGGAAGCCGAGCTCGTGCCTAAACACGGTTACTCAATTCGGCTGGTGAATTTTTCGGGCGTACGCGGCAAAGGCTGGCTGCGCTTGGTGTCTTTACCGATGCAGTTGTTGCGCGCCTGTGTGCAAAGTGCTGCGGTGATGCGCGAGGTGCGTCCCGATGTGGTACTGGGGATGGGCGGTTACATCACCTTTCCAGGTGGCGTGATGGCGCGTTTGTTGGGTAAGCAGTTAGTCATCCACGAACAAAATTCGGTGGCGGGACTGAGCAATAAACTGTTGGCAAAAGTTGCACAGCGCGTGCTGAGTGGCTTCCCTGATGTGTTGCCAAAAGCGCGCTGGTGCGGTAATCCGGTGCGTGCGGAGATTGCGCAGTTAGTGCCGCCCACAACACGTTTTTCGTCACGCACCAGTAAATTAAAAGTGCTGGTAGTGGGCGGCAGTTTAGGTGCGCAAGCCTTGAACGAAGCGATGCCTAAAGCATTAGCGTTGATTCCTGAAGCGACGCGTCCAGAGGTGCTACACCAAACGGGTAAAAAACATTTCGACAGCGTGCAGGCCTTATACAGCGGCGCGGCTGTGTCGGCAAAGATACTGGCGTTTGTGGACGATATGGCGGGCGCATATGCCGAGGCCGATTTAGTGATTTGTCGTGCGGGCGCATTGACCGTGGCGGAATTAGCCGCAGCAGGCGTGGCGAGTATTTTGATTCCCTACCCTCATGCAGTGGACGATCACCAAACTCATAACGCGCAGTTTTTGAGTGCGCAGGGCGCGGCGATTTTGCTGCCACAAAGCGCGCTGAATGCCGTGACTTTGGCGCGTTATTTACAAGACTTAGATCGTGAAAAATTATTGAGCATGGCGGTTGCCGCACGCGCTTTGGCAAAGCCAGATGTAGCGATAAGTGTGGCGAAAGTCTGTGAGGAGTTAGCACAATGAAACACAAAATCAAACATATTCATTTCATCGGTATCGGCGGTTCGGGTATGAACGGCATCGCTGAAGTGCTGCTCAACTCTGGTTATCAAGTGAGCGGCTCGGACTTGGCGGAAAACGCCGCGACGCTGCGTCTTAAACAATTAGGCGCGACCATTTATCGCGGTCATGCCGAAGCGAATTTACGGGATGCCGATGCGGTGGTGGTCTCGACGGCGGTGAGTGCAGAAAATCCTGAAGTGGTTGCCGCGCGTGCGCGGCGCATTCCGGTTGTGCCACGCGCCATGATGTTGGCGGAGCTGATGCGGCTACGTCAGGGCATTGCTGTCGCGGGCACACACGGCAAGACCACTACGACTTCGTTGACCGCCAGCATTTTGGCGAAAGGCGGCTTTGATCCGACTTTCGTGATTGGCGGCAAGCTCAATAGCAGCGGCACCAATGCGCGTTTAGGACAAGGCGATTACATCGTTGCCGAAGCCGACGAATCGGACGCGTCATTTTTGTATTTGCAACCGATTTTGTCGGTCATCACCAACATTGATGCCGACCACATGGAAACCTACGGGCACGACTTCAATAAGCTCAAGCAAGCGTTTATTGATTTTGTCGAGCATCTGCCTTTTTACGGCATGGCGATGGTGTGTGTGGACGATGCCAACATCCGCGAAATTTTGCCGCGCATCAGCAAGCCGGTTTGTACGTATGGCTTGTCTGAGGGCGCGCAAATCCGCGCGGTGAATGTGCGTCACGAAGCCGGGCAAATGCGCTACACCGTGCAATGTCGTCAGAACGGTGTGCCACAAGATTTAGACATCACGCTCAATTTAGCGGGCTTACACAACGTGCTGAACTCACTCGCCGCGATTGCGGTGGCGTTGGAAGTGGGCGTGAAAGCCGAGGCGATTGTTGCTGCGTTAGCCGAGTTTGAAGGTGTGGGACGACGCTTTCAACGCTATGGGGAAGTTGCCTTAAATGATGGCGGCAGCTTCACTTTAATCGACGATTACGGCCATCACCCAGTCGAAATGGCGGCAACTTTGGCAGCGGTGCGTGGCGCATTTCCAAACAAGCGTTTGGTGCTGGCATTTCAGCCGCATCGCTACACGCGCACGCGTGATGTGTTCGACGATTTCGTCAAAGTGTTAGGCACTGTGGACGCGCTGGTATTGAGCGAAGTGTATGCAGCGGGCGAAGCCCCGATCGTGGCGGCGGATGGTCGCGCGCTGATGCAAGCCTTGCGCGTAGCGGGACAAACGGCAGCGGTGTTTGTCGAAAACATTAGCGATATGCCGCACGCGATTATGCAGATGGTGCGTGACGGCGATGTGGTGGTGACGATGGGCGCGGGCACGATAGGCAATGTGCCGCAGTTGTTAGCGAATACGCAAAAATGAATATGAGCGAAATCCGCAATTTTTCTGACACTCTTTTACGCGGCAAATTACGTCGCGCAGTGTCTATGAGTAAGCACACCAGTTGGCGTGTTGGCGGTGTGGCAGATTGTGTGTATCAGCCTGCGGATTTAGCGGATTTACAAGTGTTTCTGCGCAGTTTGCCTAGCGATGAAACGGTCTACGCGGTGGGTTTAGGCAGCAATTTATTAGTGCGTGATGGCGGCTTGCGCGGCACGGTGATTTTGCTGCATGGCGCGTTGACCGAATTGCGCTTGGTCGGTAACGGCACGCTCTCCCCGCAAGGGGGAGGCCGTGGTTGTAAAGACGCTGAAGCGTCAACCACCACGCTCTATGTCGAGGCGGGTATTGCGGGTGCAAAACTGGCGCGCTTTGCCGCCTTACATAACTTGGCAGGCGCGGCATTTTTCGCGGGTATTCCTGGCACGATGGGCGGTATGTTGGCGATGAATGCAGGCTGCTATGGCTCGGACACTTGGCAACATGTGGAGAGCGTGCAAGTGCTGACGCGCAGCGGTGAATTGATTACGCGCAGCAAAGATGAGTATGAGATTGGCTATCGGTCGGTAGCGCGAAAGTCAGAAGTGGAAAGTGGACAGTTGGAAAACCTCCGTACGTCGATTCAGCACTCACCACTTCCCACTTCACCACTCACCGATGTATTCGTATCTGCGACCTTGAAACTTATGAGCGGTGAAGGCGACATTGAGCGGCAGATTATTAAAGCGTGGCTGAGTACTCGCATCGCCACGCAGCCGTTGAATTTACCCAATGCGGGTTCGGTGTTTCGCAATCCTGTAGGCGATCACGCGGCGCGGCTGATAGAGAGTTGCGGCTTAAAAAGCAAGAAAATTGGCGGCGCGCAAGTGTCTGAAAAACACGCCAACTTTATAGTCAATGTGGGCAATGCAACGGCGGCCGACATAGAAAATTTAATTGGCGAAGTGCGCGCAAGCGTCGCGGCACAAACTGGGGTGGAACTCCATCCCGAAGTGAGAATCATCGGAGACGCAGCATGAGCAAACATGAAATGAATGACACAGGCACGACTAGCCACGCGCTACCCGCTAATAGCTTATTAGGCAAAGTTGCGGTGTTGTTCGGCGGTAAATCTGCTGAGCGCGAAGTGTCGTTGAAAAGTGGTGCGGCAGTGTTGGCGGCGTTGTTGCGCAGCGGTGTGGATGCGCACGCGTTTGATCCTGCCGAACGTAATTTGCAAGAACTGCAAGACCAAGGTTTTACGCGCGCGTTTATCGCGCTGCACGGACGCTTTGGCGAAGACGGCACGGTGCAAGGCGCGTTGGAATTGTTGGGCATTCCTTACACGGGCAGTGGCGTATTGGCCTCGGCCTTGGGCATGGATAAATGGCGTAGCAAACTTGTGTGGCAAGCGGCAGGGCTGCCGATTCCAAAATTCCAAATGCTCAAGGCAGATTTTGATGCGGTCGAAGTGGTGAAAAATTTAGGCTTGCCGCTGTTTGTGAAACCTGCTTGTGAAGGTTCTAGCGTTGGCATTAGCAAGGTCAAAACGCTGGGCGAATTAGCCGCTGCGTATGCGGAAGCAGCGCGCCACGACAGCTTGGTCATTGCAGAAAGTTTTGTCGGTGGCGGCGAATTTACAGCGGCGATTTTGGGCGATACCGCTTTGCCCGTTATTCGCATCGTGCCTACCAATGAGTTTTACGATTTTGAAGCGAAGTATTTACGCGATGACACGCGCTATTTGTGCCCTTGCGAACTCACAGCGGCGCAAGAAAGTGAAATGCAAAGCTTGGCAAAACAAGCCTTCGCGCTGATTGGTGGACAAGGTTGGGGGCGCGTAGATTTTCTGATGAGTGAGTCGGGTAAACCCTATGTACTGGAAGCCAATACTTCGCCGGGCATGACCGACCACAGCTTAGTGCCGATGGCTGCGCGTCATGCGGGGATTAGTTTTGAGCAATTAGTGCTGAAAGTATTGGAGAGCGCGCATGTGGGATAACCCCACTCTGCTGAAAAACACCAGCACCGCGCTGTTTGTGGTGAGTGTGTTGCTGCTGTTGATGGGTGCGCTGCACTACGCGCTGCATCTGCCTACGGTATTGCCAATACGCAGTGTGAGGTTGGCAGCAGTACCTGTGCATGTGGATGCCGAGCAAGTGTTGCAAGTAGTGCGCAACGGCGTGCGCGGTAATTTTTTCACCGTGGATATTGAGCAGTTGCGCGCCGAGTTAGAAAAATTAGCGTGGGTGCGGCAAGTCAATATCCGCCGCGAATTTCCGAATCGTTTGAGTGTGGAATTAGCCGAGCATCAGGCTTTGGCGCATGTTGGGCAAACGGGTTATTCAGCGCAGCTTGCGGAGCAGTACGCCTTGTGTAATACGCAGTTGCAAGGCATTCATTTGCAAGTGCGCAGCATGGTTCAATCGCCGCGTTTTGCTTGGCAAGTACGTTTGGATAACGGCATGGTTTTGGAGTTAGGCAGTAGCGACATGCAAGCACGTTTGGCGCGCTTTGTTGCGGTCTATCCTTATAGTTTGGTCACGCAACAAAATACAGTAAGAACCGTTGATTTACGTTATCGCAATGGGTTTGCGGTGAGCGGATTAAGTAAGCAAAGTTAAGCAGAGGCGCGTAATGAGTAGAAATAATGATGGCAAAAGTTTAGTGGTCGGTTTGGACATTGGCACGTCCAAAATCGTCGCGATTGTCGGCGAAGTTAAAGAAGACGGCACGCTAGAAGTCATCGGTATGGGTATGCACCCCTCGGCGGGGATGAAAAAAGGCATGGTGGTGAACATTGATGCCACGGTGGGTGCGATACAGCGCGCGCTGGAAGAAGCTGAGCTGATGGCGGATTGCAAAATTACCAGTGTTTATACGGGCATTGCGGGCAGTCATATCCGCAGCAGTAACTCGCAAGGTATGGTCAAAATTAAAGACAAAGAAGTCACCCAATCGGACATCGACCGCGCCCTAGAAACCGCCAATTCGATTAGCTTGCCGAGCGATCAGCAGACGCTACATATTTTGGAGCAAGAATTTTCTATCGACGGACAAGACGGTATTAAAAAGCCGTTGGGCATGAGCGGCGGACGCTTGAATGTGGAAGTGCATATCGTCACGGGTGCGGTGGCGGCGGTGCAAAACATTATGAAGTGCATCCATCGCTGCGGCTTGGAAGTACACGACTTGATTTTGCAACCGTTGGCATCCGCTAAAGCCATTTTGCAAGATGACGAAAAAGAACTGGGGGTGTGCATCGTCGATATAGGCGGCGGCACCACCGACATTGCGGTGTTTACGGGCGGTGCGATACGCCACACCGCCGTGATTCCGATTGCGGGCGATCAAATTACCAACGACATCGCGATGGCATTGCGTACGCCGACGCAAGATGCCGAAGACATCAAGATGAAGCATGGTTGTGCCTTGCGCCAGCTCGCCGACGATCAGCAAATCGAAGTGCCTGGCGTAGGTGAACGCGGGCCGCGCATGTTGTCGCGTCAGACGCTGGCGGAGGTGATTGAGCCGCGTATTGAGGAGCTGTATTCCTTGGTGCAAGCCGAGTTACGCCGCAGTGGTTTTGAAGACTTATTGTCGTCAGGAATTGTGATTACGGGCGGCAGTAGCGCGATGCAAGGGATGGTCGAATTAGGTGAAGAGATTTTCCACATGCCCGTGCGTTTGGGTGTGCCGAAATATGTAGGCGGCTTGGCGGATGTAGTGAAAACGCCGCGCATGTCAACCGGTGTAGGGCTGATGTTATATGGCGTTGAGCATCATGTGAAGAATGAACAAACGCGGTTGCAAGGCAATTCGGTCGGGGAGGTTTGGGCAAGAATGAAAGCATGGTTGAGTAATAATTTTTAGGTTGGGTCGTCGCTAGTTGTGAGTTGCTAGTCGTTAGTTGCGCAGTGGGAAGACGAACTCCCCGCTAGCGACTAGGAACTAGATTCTTAGAGTTTAATTTTTGAAGGAGATGAAAATGTTTGAAGTCCTGGAAGCACAAAATCAAGATGCGGTTATTAAAGTCATCGGCGTGGGTGGGTGTGGTGGTAATGCGGTTGATCACATGATTGAACAAGGCGTGCAAGGCGTTGAGTTCATCGTGATTAACACCGATGCGCAAGCCTTGAAACGCAGCAAAGCGCGAACGCAATTACAGATTGGTTCGACCGTGACCAAAGGCTTGGGTGCAGGGGCTAAACCCTCAGTCGGTCAAGCCGCCGCAGAAGAAGATCGCGAACGCATTAAAGAACTCATCATGGGCGCGAACATGGTGTTCATCACGGCAGGGATGGGTGGCGGCACGGGGACGGGTGCCGCTCCTATCGTGGCGCAGATTGCTAAAGAGCTGGATATTTTGACCGTGGCGGTGGTGACTAAGCCATTTAAATACGAAGGCAACCGCATGCGTTTTGCCCAAGCAGGCGTGGAAGCGTTAAGTCAGTTCGTGGACTCCTTGATTATTGTGCCGAATTCCAAATTGATGGAAGTGCTGGGTAAAGATGTCACCTTGCCTGAAGCCTTTAAGGCGGCAAATGGCGTGTTGCAAGGCGCGGTGGCAGGGATTGCGGAAGTCATCAATGTGCCCGGCATGGTCAACGTCGATTTCGCCGATGTGCGTACTGTGATGTCGGAAAACGGCATGGCGATGATGGGTTCGGCTTTTGCTACGGGTGAAAATCGTGCTCGTATTGCGGCTGAACGTGCGATTGCCAGTCCGCTTTTGGAAGACATTGATATGTCGGGCGCGCGTGGCGTGTTGGTCAATATCACTTCTTCAAGTGGCTTGAAATTACAAGAGTTGGAAGATGTGATGGCGTGTGTGCAGTTCGCCGCTGAAGAAGCTACCGTGATTGTCGGTTCGGTGTTCGACGAAAGTATGGGAGACGAATTGCGCGTGACGGTAGTTGCGACAGGTTTGGGTGCGCCGATTGCGAAAAAAATTGCTAAACCAGAAGTGGTCTATCGCGAAGAGCCGATGTTGCGTACTGGAACAGATAATCAGCCAGTCAGTAACGCCATTAACTATAACGAATTGGATATTCCGACCGCGTTCCGTTCTAACCGCCGCGAGCAAGTGGAAGCGATGGAAAAATCAGGCGTGGACACCTTCGATATTCCCTCGTTTTTGCGTAAACAGGCGGACTAAATGCTAGCTGCTAGTCGGTAGTTAGTAGCAACACCAAACTTGTGGGAGCTCGATTTATCGAGCGATGTTTTAGGGAGTAGCTATCGCCCGACAAGTCGGCCTCCTACAAGCTACGAGCAACAAGCTTTTATCTATAAAATGCGCGCTTTCATTTAAGGTCATCCGTTTCATTATGGTTAATCAACGCACTATCAAAACCGCCGTAAAAGTCACAGGTGTGGGGCTGCATAGCGGACAAAAAGTTACGCTGGGTTTACGTCCTGCGCCTGTCAATACGGGCATTGTGTTTTGTCGCGTCGATCAAAAACCAATCGAGCAGATGCCCGCACTGGGGCATTTGGTGAATGACACGCGCATGTCCACTTGTATGCTGCAAAACGGTGTGCGCGTGGCAACGGTTGAACATTTGATGTCAGCACTGGCGGGCTTAGGCATCGACAATTTGTATGTCGATTTAGATAGTCCCGAAGTGCCGATTATGGATGGCAGTGCGGGGACATTCATTTTTCTGTTGCAATCGGCAGGTATCGTTAGCCAAAGCGCGTTGAAGAAATTCATACGCGTGCTGAAACCTGTTGAGGTGAAAGACGGCGACAAGTGGGTGCGTTTCGATCCTTATCACGGCTATAAGCTGACCTTCACCATCAATTTTGCGCATCCTGTGTTTGCCACCACCAAGCAACATGTGGTGGTGGATTTGGATGCGCATTCTTATGTGCATGAAGTCAGCCGCGCGCGTACGTTTGGTTTTATGCAAGAGGTCGAATACCTGCGTGCGCAAGGCTTGGCACTGGGCGGGGGCTTGGATAACGCCATCGTGATGGATGATTATCGGGTGTTGAATCCCGACGGGCTGCGTTTTGAAGATGAGTTTGTTAAACACAAAGTGTTAGATGCGATTGGTGATTTGTATTTGCTCGGACATCCAGTGATTGCCGCATTTTCAGGCTATAAATCAGGTCATGCTTTGAACAACGCGCTGGTGCGCGCTTTGCTGGCAGATACTTCGGCGTGGGAGTACGTCAGTTTTGAGGATGAACAAACGCTGCCCGCTTTTGTGAAACTGCAATTGCAGGCTAGTTAGTCGCTCTAGCTGGTAGTCAGTAGCGTGGGACACGGAGCTTAATAAATGTTAATCGTGCGGATATTTTTAATTGCGGTCGCGTTGATGTTGGTGTTAAACATCGCCCTGTATTTACTCACGCGCAATCCGCGCTATTACCGTTTAGCCTGGCAAATCGCGCGATTTTCAGCCGTGTTGTTGGCGGTGTTTGCTTTGTTGTATGTGCTGGAGCGTTATGTTTTAGTGGCTAGTCGCGTGTTGCTGTAAAGGTGTTGCGAGCTTGCTGAGTTCGCCGTGGTAGCAAAATTGAGAAGGAGTTGTGATGACCAAGCAAGAAATTGATTTGTTAAGACGCGAAGTGGAAATGCTAGTTAAAGAGCGCGGCATTTTGCTTAAAGCGGTCGGTGCGGCGGCGATTTTGATTGCCAATAGCGAACCTGAAAACATTCCTGATGCAGCGGTAAGTGCGGCGGAAATGCTCTCCGAAGCCTTGAATGCTTTGCCCGAAGAAACCTTGCAAGATGCTTTGCAAACGGTGCAGCGACAACGCCAATAAAACTGCGATGAAACAACGTGTCGGTTTGGTGTTAACAGGAGGTGGTGCGCGCGTGGCGTACCAAGTTGGCGTGCTCAAAGCAATTGCCGAATCACTGCCGCGCAATGCGCACAATCCTTTCCCTGTGATTTGCGGCACCTCAGCGGGTTCACTCAACGCGGCGACGCTCGCCATCAACGCACAAAATTTTCGCAAAGGGGTGCATTTACTGCACACCATCTGGCGTGGCTTTCATGCCAAGCAGGTGTATCGCACCGATGCTATCGGCGTGTTCAACAACAGTATGTTGTGGCTGTCGGGTGTGTTAATCGGCAGCTTAGGGTTTCGCATGCCCAAGCAAATTTCGCTGTTGGATAACTCGCCTTTGGTCGAGCTGCTTGAGCAAGTTTTACCCTGTGAAAAAATTCAGGGCAGCATTGATGCGGGGCTGCTATTCGCTTTGAGCGTGACCGCATCGGGTTATGGCACGGGGCAATCCGTGACGTTTTATCAGGGCGATAAAGCCATCATGCCGTGGAAACGCGCGCGTCGTGTGGGTATTCCCACCCAAATTAACACCGAGCATTTACTCGCTTCATCGGCGATTCCGTTTGTTTTTCCCGCCACTTTGATTAACCGCGAATACTTCGGTGATGGTTCGATGCGCCAGATTGCGCCGATTAGTTCCGCGCTGCATTTAGGCGCGACTAAGGTGTTGGTCATCGGTGTCAATAACGACGAAGACACGGTGAATTTCAAGCGCGAAAACATCAACGATTACCCCACGCTGGCGCAAATTGCGGGGCACGCGCTGAACAGTATTTTTCTAGACAGCATGGAAGTTGACTTAGAACGGGTGCGACAAATCAACGCCTTGGTGTTGTCTATGCCTGCCGAAGTGAGCGCGCGCATGAACTTACGCCACGTTGAAGTGCTGTCTATCGTGCCAAGTGGATCCATCGAAAAACTCGCCGAACGCCATGCTAAAGAGCTACCGTGGACGATACGGCTGCTATTGCGTTTAATTGGCGCAAGTAATCATCGCGGTACGTCTTTGGTGAGCTATCTATTGTCGGAAAAAAAATTCTGTAACGCACTCATCGAGTTGGGCTATCACGATGCGATGGCGCAACGCGATGAGTTAGTCAAGTTCATCAATTATCAACACGACACTCCCCTGCCTGCTGCAACGTGAAGACCGTTTTATCCACCCGTACCTGGCAACTTTTGCACCTCCTCGCAGATGGAAAATTTCATTCGGGTGTGGCACTCGCCGCGCACTTAAACGTGTCGCGCGCCACGGTGTTTAACGCACTGCAAGAAGCCGAGGCAGCGGGGGTGTTGGTGCAGCGCGGCAATGGGCGCGGCTATCGTTTATGCGAGGCATGGACGGCGTTAGAGGTCAGCGTTGTCGCCGCCGAATTAGGCGCGGCACAGACTAAATTTAAGCTAGAAATTTTGCGGCAAGCCACTTCCAGCAATGCGTTGCTGTTGCAACGTGCCTCCGCGAATGCGGTGAGCGGCAGCGTGTTGGCGGTGGAATTACAAACCGCAGGACGTGGACGCATCGGTCGGACGTGGCACACCGGCTTAGGCAACGCGCTGACATTTTCGCTGCTGTGGCGATTTGAGTGTGGCTTGAATGCCTTGTCTGGCTTGAGTTTGGCGGTGGGCGTGGCAATTGTGCGCGCCTTGCGTGCGGCAAAAATTGACGCAGCCCAACTAAAGTGGCCGAACGATGTGGTGTGCGCGGAAGGAAAAATAGGCGGGGTGTTAATCGAGGCGCAGGGCGACATGATGGGACCGTGCGCGGTGGTGATTGGTATCGGCATTAACTGTTCGCTGCCGCTGCCCTTAGCTCAACGTATCGACCAAGCAGCCAGCGCGCTCAATCACCTCACTGCCACGCCGCCCAGTCGTAATCAATTATTGGCGATGCTGTTGCGCGAATTAGCCAGCGTATTGGACGAGTTCGCCGCGCATGGTTTGCACAATTTACGCGCCGAATGGCAGGACTATCACGCTTACCAGAATCTGCCAATTAGCCTGTCGTTACCGGATGGCAGCGCGGTTACTGGCACGGCACTCGGCATCACCGAGCGCGGCGAATTGAGCGTGCAAAGCGGCGCACAAATCCGCCAGTTTAATTCGGGCGAAGTGGGGACGAGCACGCGATGAAACTGCTGATCGACGCAGGCAATAGTCAGGTGAAATTCGCGCTTATAGATGCAGCGAATTTGTGTGATTTACCGCCTTTAGCCACTCAGCAAATAGCCGAGCTGAATGCGCATTTACAGCGATGCCGCGAGTTGGATTGGTCGCGTGTCACGGCGGTGTGGGCAAGCAATGTGGCGGGCGAGTCGGTGGCTGTGCAGCTGCACAAGATGGTCGCGGCATACAGTGTGCCGCTGCATTTTATTCAGGCGCAACGCGCGCAGTGTGGCGTGCGCAATGGCTATGAAAACCCTGCGCAATTAGGGAGTGATAGATGGGCGATGTTGCTGGCGGCGCGCGCGTTGTGTCAGAACGATTGCTTGCTGGTGAGTTGTGGTACGGCAACCACGATAGACGCGTTAAGTGCGCAAGGTGAATTTTTAGGCGGACTGATTTTGCCGGGCTTGGATTTAATGCGTAGCAGTTTGCTGGCGCGTACCGCGCAGCTTAAAAATGCTGCGGGCAGCTACGCACAATTTCCGCGCAATACGGCGGATGCCATGATGAGCGGCTCGCTGCAAGCCACGCTGGGTGCGGTGTTGCAGCAATATGCCGCATTGCAAAATAGTGCTGCGCAAGTGATTTTAACGGGTGGTGCGGCGGGGGCTTTGCAAGCGCAGTTAGCACTGCCCGTGCAGCGGGTAAACAATTTAGTGTTGCAAGGAATCGCGCGAATTGCGCAGGAGAATTCAAAATGAAAAAATGGCTAATGGGCTTGTTGTGCGTCAATGTTGTGCTGTTTGTAATTTTGCAATGGGGGGTAGCGTTGTTCCAAGAAGACAGCAAAATTCAAGCAGCCCCCGCTCTACAAGCCGACAAAATACACATTGTCAGTGCGCCCTCAGCCGCTGTGACGAAGAGCGAAGTGAGCGCGCCTGTGGCGGTGTCGTGTTTGGAGTGGAGTGATTTTTCGGGTACGGACTTGCAGCGTGCCAGCGAGGCTTTGGCGACGCTGCATTTGGGTAAGCAATTAAGTCAGCGACCTATCGAATACAACAGCGGCTATTGGGTTTATCTCGCACCACTGAAAGACAAAGCGTCAGTAGCCAAAAAAATTGAACAACTCAAAGCGCGCGGGGTAGCGGAGTACTTCGTGGTGCAAGAGCCAGGTGAGTGGCTACATGCTATTTCGCTTGGGGTGTTCAAGTCAGAGGAGGGCGCGCACAACTATCTTGCAACGTTAAAAAGCATGGGGGTGAACAGTGCCAAAGTCGGCGAGCGTGCAAGCAAACTCAAGGCCACGATTTTTGTGTTCAAGCAAGTTGATGACGCACTCGTCGAGCAACTCAAAATCCTGCAAAAAGAGTTCGCCAGCAGCGAACTGAAAAGTGTGGAGTGTCGGTAGATTCGGGAGAAGGGTGTTGTGGGAGCTCGAATTTAGCAGCGACCAGCGACTTGTCGCTTCGTCGAATGCTTATACGAAGTTATCGAGCGATGTTTTTTTGAGATAGCTATCGCCCGATAAATCGGCCTCCTACTTACTTCATCAAAAATATCGTTGCCAAACCTAAGAAAATAAAGAATCCACCGCTGTCGGTAATGGCGGTGAGCAGCACGCTAGAGCCGATGGCGGGGTCGCGACCCAGGCGGTGCATGGCGAGGGGAATCAGCAAACCAACCAAGGCTCCTGCGATTAAGTTCAGCAACATCGCGCTCATCATCACGATGCTGAGTGCGGTGTTGTGATACAAAAAGTACGCGAACAAGCCTGCTACGCCGCCCCACACCAAGCCATTCAAGCCGCTAATTGCCAACTCTTTGAACAGCAAGCGACCCGCGTTGCCTTGGGTGATTTGTCCCAATGCCAAGGAGCGAATAATGATGGTGGTGGTTTGGTTGGCGGAGTTGCCCGCTATCCCCGCAACGATAGGCATCAGCGCGGCAAGCGCGACGAATTTTTCGATGGTGCCTTCAAAATTGCCGATGACGCGTGAGGCGAAAAATGCCGTGCATAAATTTAAGCCCAGCCACACCCAACGGTTTTTTGCCGACTTCCACACCGACGCGAACACGTCTTCTTCTTCTAACAAACCCGCTTGATTGAGCAAGTCGCTTTCCGATTCGGTACGCACAAAATCCAACACCACGTTAACCGTCACGCGCCCGACTAATTTGCCGTCTTCATCCACCACCGGGGCGGACACCAAGTCGTAACGCTCGAACGCTTGCGCGGCCTGCGCGGCTTTTTCATCTGTGTGTAATTTGATGATGTCGGTGCGCATCAAGCTGCTCACGATGACTTCGGGTTCGTTGACCACGATGCTGTTTAAGGACAGCACGCCTTTGAGATGTTCATCGCGATCGACTACGAAAATCTGATCGGTGTGATCGGGCAATTCGTCGAAGCGGCGCAGATAGCGCGACACTACTTCCAAGCTGACATCGTCGCGAATATGCACCATGTTGAAATCCATCAACGCGCCAACCGAATCCTCGCTATAAGTCATCGCCGAGCGCAGTTGTTCGCGTTCTTCAACCGACAAAGACTTGAACACATCGCGCATCACATTTTGCGGTAAATCGGGTGCTAAATCGGCGATTTCGTCGGTGTCGAGTTGCCCCGCTGCCGCGCTTAATTCTTCGCGATTCATGGTCGCAATTAGCGACTCGCGCACCGCATCCGACACCTCAATCAGAATCTCACCATCGCGATCCGACTTGACTAAATCCCATAGCAACAAGCGTTGCTCGATGGGCAATGCTTCCAAAATATAGGCGATGTCGGCGGCGTGTAAGCCGTCCAATTTGCTGCGTAATAAGGTGAGATGTTGCTTGTGTACGAGGCTATCTATCAGCGCGTGACGATCCGCGCGGGGCAGCGTCTCTTTGTGTGCCACTTCTGCCACCAGCGCGTGTTTCGCCAACAACGATTCCACCTGCTTGAGGTGGTCTTGAACGTGATCGGTGTAGTGAGGGTTTTCTGGATTGGTCATGGCAAGGGGCAATTTTGAGCGCGGCGCATTGTAAAGAAATTAGCTTGCCCTAGGGCGAACATTTAAGCCTCGCTACACTTCCCCTTGTGTCCTCGCGATAACGCTAAGGCTGGTGCATGAAGGCTTCGATTTCGTGCAGCGGCTGGGGTTTGCCGAACAAATAACCTTGGAAAGCATGGCAACCATGCGCATCTAAATAGTCGCGCTGGATGAAGGTTTCTACGCCCTCCGCAATCACGTTAAAGCCCAGTGCTGCTGACATCGAGATGATTGTTTTGACGATGACGGCATCGTGCGTGTTAGTGAGGATGTCGCGTACAAACGATTGGTCGATTTTGATTTGATCTAGCGGTAAGCGTTTCAAATACTGTAAGGAGGAATGCCCCGTCCCAAAATCATCCAAGGAGAAACGGATGCCTAACAATTGCAACTCGCGCATTTTTTTAATCGAGTCTTCAATGTTTTCTAACACGCCTGATTCGGTGAGCTCTAGTTTGATCTGCGAAGCGCGTGTGCCTGTGTCTAATAAGATTTTTTGTACTTGCGCAACAAAGTCAGGCTCTTGCAATTGTTTCGCACTGACGTTCACTGCTAAGACTAAGTCGCGTAATTGCGGCGACGCTTGCCAGATTTTGAGTTGCGCGCAGGCCTGCTGCAATACCCATGTTCCCATTTGTACAATCAAGCCCGTTTCTTCACTCAAAGGGATAAATTCAGCAGGCGAAATCATGCCGCGCTCGGGATGCTGCCAACGTACTAACACTTCTGCGCCAACTGGACGCGCTTGGCTATCGACTTGAATTTGGTAATGCAGCATGAATTGTTTTTGGGCAATCGCAAGGCGTAACTCTTGTTCCAGTGCGCTGCGTGCTGCAAGGGTCGCTTGCAAGGCGGGGTTGTAGCATTTGATGCAATCTCGCCCCGCTTTTTTAGCCGCATCCATTGCCGACTTGGCTTGCTTCAACAGTTCTTCGGGCGACTCTCCTTGGTCGGAAAATAGCGCAACGCCGATGGAGGCGGAGCTACGTATTTCTTGTCCATCAATATGGAAAGGTTGCTTGAGTGAGGCACCGATTTGACGCGCCAGAATATCGGTGAACTCTGCGGTCACATCGAGCTCGTTACTAAAAGGTTCGACAGAGATGACAAACACATCGCCGCCTAAACACGCCAAGCTGTGATTGGACAGTAGGATGCTTTGTAAGCGTTGCGCCGCTTGCTTGAGTAAGGTATCGCCTACGGCGGTTTTAAGGCTTTTGAAATGATCTAAATCAATCACCAGTAAAGCTCCAAAGAGATGATTTTTTGCGCAACTTATTAGGCTTTGTTTTAAGCCGTTGAGCAGCGCGAGGCGATTGGGCAGTTGGGTAATTGCGTCGAAGTAGGTCAGTTGATGTTGGGCGCGTTCGGCATGTTTACGTTCGCTGATGTCGCGACATGAGCCGTACATCAAGCCCTGTGGCACTTGCACCCAATGCAATTCCATCGGGAATATTTGCCCTGATTTGCTGACTAAAGGGATTTCGATTAAGTCGTGTATGCCAACGGCTTGGACTTTGCTCAAGCGTTGCGCGTAAAGGGCGCGCGACTCCAGTGGAGCAATTTCGCTTACGGTCATGCTTAAAAATTCTGCCTCGCTGTAACCCAATGTTTTGATGGCGTTGTGATTGATAAACACAATGCGGCCACCCAGCTCCGTGAGGAAAACTACGTCAGGTGCATAACGTAGAACTTCTAAAGCAGTGTGGTCAAAACGATCCATAGCGGTGTGCGAGTGGGGCAAAAGGCGCGCAGTTTAGCAAAAAGCTCGTGAGCAGGTCAGATTCATGTCAGGAAAGTTTTTTAGTTTAGGGGATGGCGGCATCATTCATGCGCCCCAAAATAATCCCGGTCTTTTTTGATAGCCCCGCCGCCTCGCGATGCTTATCGTAGTAGCGCGGATTGGGCACCATCGCGGCGAGTTTGGCGGCTTGATAGGGCGACAGTTGCGCGGCACTGATTTGATAATAATGACGCGCCGCCGACTCCGCACCGAACACCCCGTCGCCCCATTCGATGCTGTTCAAATAGATTTCTAGAATGCGCTGCTTGTCCATCACCGCCTCTAACATCAAGGTAATCAGCACTTCTTCTGCTTTGCGCCACGGCGTGCGTTTGCTGGACAGAAATAAATTTTTCGCCAGTTGCTGACTAATCGTCGAACCGCCCGCGACGATTTTGCCCTTCTTCATATTCTTCTCGTAAGCCTTCTGGATGCCGTCCCAATCGAAGCC
>JBJORQ010000025.1:0-19190 GCA_046049345.1 Pseudomonadota bacterium
GTTTTGGCAATCACAACTTTCGCGATGTCGAATTGCACGGGTGCACTGGCGGGCTGCGGCGTTTTTTCCACGGGCGGACTGAGCAAATCGTCGATGTTGCTGGTGCCGTCTTTATGCTTAATCAAGGTGGCGTGCAAACCCGATAAACTCAGCTCATTCACCACCACTTGCTTGCTGAATAAGGGCAACAAGGCGAGCGAAACGCGCACCGACTCTATTGCAGCAAATTCTTTTTCATTTTGAAATTCGGACAAAGCAACACGATTAACTTTCGCGCCGATGTTGGGAAAGAACGACAAACTGATGTCGCCGTCCAAATGCAGCGTGCGCTGTTTACTATCTTTAACCACCTGAATAATTTTTTCTTTGTAGTCGTTGGGGTTAAACGTCAACGCCAAATACGCCCCGCCCGCCACAGCAACACTCAGAACCCCCGCCGCCGTAAGCAATCCAACTTTCAGAAATTTATTCATGCTAACCCCGCTAAAAATGAGGCGCGGATTATAGCGGGGAGAAGTCACTCGTTGGAGGTCGTTAGTCCTTAGTTGAAAAGCTACACCGAGCTTTAACTAACAACTAGCGACTAAGCACAGCTTTCAACTAGATGACTTTTGAGTATTTCGCGTGTTCTGTGCGCGTGCGCAAATACTTGTCGAACACCATGCAGATATTGCGGATCAACATACGGCCTTTAGGCGTAATCGTTAGTCCTTGCGGCGATAACACCAATAATCCTTCGCGCTGATATTCCAATAGCTCAGGCATTTCCGTCGCGAAATACTGTTCAAAATCGACTAAGTAAGCGGTATTAAACGGCTCATAAGCCAATTCAAAATGACACATCAAGGCTTGGATAATGGCGCGGCGCAGCACGTCGTCGGCGTTTAATTCGAGCCCGCGCATGATAGGTAAAACATCACGATCGAGCGCGTCGTAATAGTTTTCTAAATCACGAAAATTTTGACTGTAGGTCGGGCCGATTTTGCCGATGGCACTCACGCCGAGCGCGACTAAATCGCAATCAGAATGGGTCGAATAACCTTGAAAATTGCGGTGCAAGCGACCTTGCCGTTGCGCCACCGCCAGCTCGTCTTCGGGCTTGGCAAAATGATCCATACCGATATAAACATAGCCCGCGTCGGTGAGTTTTTTCACTGCCATGCCGAGAATATCGAGCTTGGTTTGCGCATCGGGCAAGTCGTCTTCGCTGATGCGGCGTTGCGGTTTAAACAAGGTCGGCATGTGCGCGTAGTTGTAAATCGACAGGCGATCGGGATTAACTGCGATGACTTTATCCAGCGTCGCGCCAAAGCCCGCCAGCGTTTGCTTGGGCAAGCCGTAAATCAAATCTATGCTCACCGATTTGAAGCCGTTAGCGCGCGCCGCACGAATCACGCGCAGCGTTTCTTCCTCGCTTTGAATGCGATTCACGGCGCGCTGCACCGCCTCATCAAAATCTTGCACGCCCACGCTGATGCGATTAAAGCCCGCGCTGCCGAGTAAGGCGATGGTTTCATCGGTCACTTTGCGTGGGTCGATTTCGATTGAGTATTCGCCGTTGTCTATCAGCTTGAAATTTTTGCGGATGGCATTCATCACTTGCGCGATTTCGGCATCACTCAAAAAAGTCGGCGTGCCACCGCCAAAATGCAGTTGCTCAATGACTTGCCTGCGCCCCAGTAACGCGGCCTGCATCTCCATTTCTTTAATCAAGTAGCGCACATAGTCGGCAGCTTTGCTTTTATCTTTGGTGATGACTTTGTTGCACGCGCAGTAAAAACACAGCGTGTTGCAAAACGGAATATGCACATACAAAGACAGCGGACGCGCCGCGCCGCCGATGCTGCGTTTCGCCACCCAAGAGGCGTAGCTGTCGGCGTTAAACGCTTCGACGAAACGATCCGCAGTCGGATACGAGGTATAGCGCGGGCCGTTTTTGTCTAGTCTGCGCAACAGTTCTAAATCTAAATCGAGTGCTGCTGTCATGATGTTTTTCCGCTGGTCTGCAAAGTGGTTCGGACTATGCCAGTTAAGCCGATTCACTCCTTTGATATATGTCAAAATGCGCGCCCTTTTCAGGTGTCGCCCGCCCCATCGCTCGCGCCACCGCTTAACGTGACGAGGTCACCCGCGTGCAACCACTTATTCCTATTACCGCCCAACTGCGCTCGCATTGCGCCACTTGCAATCTGCGCGAGCTGTGTATGCCGCTTGATTTATCCGGCGAAGATATGCAGCGCATCAATGATTTGGTGCAAAAAAAGCAGCGCGTGGTGCGTGGCGATTATTTGTATCGCAGCGGCGATGCCTTCCATTCGCTCTATGCGATTCGTACCGGTTCGTTCAAAACGCAAGTGCTGCATGAAGATGGACGCGAGCAAGTTACTGGCTTTCAAATGACCGGCGAAATTATTGGTTTGGATGCGATTAGCACCGACCTGCATAGCTGCGATGCGGTGGCGATGGAAGACAGCGAAGTGTGCGCGCTGCCGTTTAATCAGCTCGAAAACATGAGCCGCGAACTGCCCAGTTTGCAACGTCATTTATACAAAATAATGAGCCGCGAAATCGTGCGCGACCAAGGCATTATGTTGCTGCTAGGTTCAATGCGCGCCGAAGAACGTCTCGCTGCATTTTTACTAAATCTATCGCAACGCCTTGCCGCACGGGGTTTTTCGGCGACACAGTTTCAGTTGCGTATGTCACGCCAAGAAATCGGCAGCTACTTAGGGCTGAAGTTAGAAACCGTCAGTCGCGCGTTTTCGCACTTCCAAGAATTAGGGCTGATTAACGTCAAAGTGCGTGCTATAGAGATTGTCGATCTGCACAAACTACAAGCCGCTGTAAATTGCTCAAGTTAGTTTGACAGTCTCACCCGTTGCGCGGATTATCCGCGCCTTCGTTTTTATTACAGGGAAAGCAACATCATGGAATTTAAGGCAAGCGACGCGGAAATGAGCCGCGCAAAAAAGTTGCATTCAGTATTACTGTTTGACTTTATCGTCATCCATATTTTTGTCTTTGTACTCGCCATCAGCATGATTAAAAGCACCCGCTTGCCACTGTTTATCATGGTCGGCTTGTCCTTGGCTTCCTTGGTTTACGTCATATTCAAAGCACGTCAAAGTCTCTCTAATGAGCTCTCGCATTTCGTGCGCTGCCACCATCTGCTCGCCGCTAAACGCGCACGTTTATTTCTAATTTTATTTTTGGTCACAGGCACGTTCACCGCTGTGATGTTTTTTGGCGGCGCACAATTTGGCTTGTCACCAATCGCCGCTAAATCACTGGCATTTGGCATCGGACAACTGCCATTTATGGTGTCGCTGCTGGTCTTGGTGGTACTGGAATTTGATGCAGAACATCAATGCAAAAGCGGCCAAATCCCCGCCGCCGCACTGGCTTTACACCCTCTCACTGGAGCAAGCAAATAATGGATAAGAAAATTGTCGCAGCGGTATTAGCGTTGTTTTTTGTCGCTTGGTTTTCCCTCAACCAACTGCCCGAAAACAAGGTGGATACACCCGCTACGCTGCCGTGGAATATCACTCATCCCACGCCTGAAACGACTCAAGTATTCGGCGTTACGTTAGGCAAAACGACGCTGGATGAAGCTGCGCATATTTTTCAACACGAGGCTGAAACAGAAATTAGTTTGTTCAAGCCAAACGAAGGAAACATGTCGGTGGAGGTGTTCATAGAAGAGGTTAATTTCAACGGCTTAAAAGCCAAAATGACACTTACCGTGGCACTCGCCCCCGAAGTGATGCAAGCCATGTTTGAACGCGGTTTGCGCATGAATAGCACGCCGAGCGGCAAACGCATCACGCTGACCTTTGATGATTTAGCAGTGGTACGCGCAGCCCCTTTGAGCAGCCTGACTTATTTACCCACCGCCAGTTTGGACGAAGCGATTATCAGCAAGCATTTCGGCACGCCTAGCGAACGCATCAAAGAAACAGCCAATGGCGAAATTCACTGGCTGTATGCGCAACACGGCTTAGATGTGATGCTGGGCAGCAACCAAAAAGCCGTGCTCCAATATGTGCCGCTGAAAGATTTTGAACTGCTACGCGCGCCGTTGCTGAAGAACGGCGCAGTGATTAAATAAGGTTAACGTTTGCAGCTTTACAGAGGCGCGTCAGGTTTGTTTTCCTGACGCGCTTTTTCTTTGGCCGCTGCTTTTTCTTCAGACGTGCTACGCAGCATCGCGTCTTCGTCATCGTCTAACAAGATGCGGCTGGCATTGCCTTCCATGTCTTCGTACTGACCGTTTTTCACCGCCCAAATCAAAATTGCGACGAACACCAAGCCCATAAATGTCATGCCCGGAATCAAGCTGTAGATGACTTCCATTTTGCTTACCTCTGCTTAAATAAATTACGAATCCGCGCGGCATTGGCGACCACCAAAATCGAGCTAATCGGCATACTAATCGCGGCGACCAAAGGGGTGACATGCCCCAACATCGCCAGCGGCACCATGATGCTGTTATAGACGAACGACAGACCGATATTTTGTTTGATGGTGCGCAAGGTGCGGCGCGATAACAACGTCGCCTGCCTGACTTTATTCAGCTCGTTGTGCATCAACACAATGTCGGCACTTTCTACCGATACGTCCGTGCCAGAACCCAAGGCAATCCCGACATTGGCGCGGATGAGCGCGGGCGCATCGTTTATACCGTCGCCGACCATCGCGACAATTTTCCCTTGTTGTTGCAAGGCTAGGATTACTTGATCTTTGTCTTGCGGCAACACTTCGGCGATGACTTCCATCCCGCCTAATTGTTGCGCGATGGCTTCCGCCACGGCGCGTCTGTCGCCACTCAATAAGGTCATGGCGATACCCGCCTCGCGCAATTCGTTAATCAGTTGCTGCGCATCGGGGCGCAACTGGTCGGCTAAGGCAAACACGCCAACATGCGCGCCATTGATGGCGATATGCACGCAACTCATCGCCTGCATTTCCCAATGTTGCGCAGCAGTTTGTAACGCGGTATCGCCCGCTACGCCTTGCTGCGTCAGCCATGCGAGGTTACCTAAGCACACACACTCACCCGCCACGTGCGCTTGTACGCCCAAGCCAGCCGTGGCTAAAAAGCCTGTCGCACTCAGTTCACGAAAGCCTAAATGTTGCGCTTCGGCGGCTTGCACGATGGCGCGCGCGATGCTGTGTTCGCTGTATTTTTCCACCGCAGCGGCAGTGCGTAACACCGCGAGTCCATCCACGCCGCCAGCGAATTGTTGTTGCGCCACGCTCATCCTGCCGAAGGTCAGCGTGCCAGTTTTATCGAACACAAAATGATTCACTTTCGACAGCGTTTCCAGCACTAAACCATTTTTCACCAAGATGCCGTGCGCCGCGCCTAAGCCGGATGCCACCGCGATCGACATCGGCGTTGCCATGCCCAGCGCGCACGGGCAAGTAATAATGAGCACCGAGGTCGCCGCCATTAACGCCAGTTCAAAATTGCCGTGATGGATGACAAAAAATGTGAACGAGGCAGCGATTAAAGTTGCCAACACAAACCAGGGCACGATGCCATCGGCGATGCGCTGCACAGGCGCTTTGGAGGATTGCGCTTGCTCGACCAGACGAATGATTTTTGCCAGCAAAGTGTGCTGTAAAGTGGCTTGTACTTCGACTAACAGCGCGCCATCCACATTCAACGTACCCGTGGCGACACTCATGCCAACCAACTTTTTAACGGGTAGTGACTCGCCGCTCAACATCGCTTCATCGACGCGGCTCACGCCCTCAATGACCACGCCATCCACGGGCACTTTGTAGCCAGGTTTAATCAAAATGTAGTCGCCGATTTTAATTGCGCGTATCGGTGTAATGACTTCGATACTGTCTTTAATCAGCGTCGCCACACGCGGCTGCAAATCCATTAAGCGACTGGTCGCCGCGACGGCTTGATGGCGGAACATGCCTTCCAAATATCGCCCAATTAAAATCACAAAAGTGAGGTTGGTAACGGTATCAAAATACACCTCGCCGATGCCCGTCAGCGTGACATACACCGAATACAAATAAGTGACCGACAACCCAATCGCGATGGGCAAATCCATGGTTAAACGCGCATTGCGTAAGCCGCTCCACGCGCCTTTATAAAAGGGGAATGCGGAATACAACAAAGTCGGCGTAGCTAGCGCAAAGCCCATCCAATGAAAGAAACTTTTGAACTGACCTTGATCCGCGCCGCTATACAAAGCGATGGAAATCAAAGTTAAATTCATCATGGCGAAGCCTGCAAAAAACAAGCGGAACAACATGGCGCGATTGATGCGTTTCACCGCACCTTCGGCGACTTCGGGGTCGTATGGCACGGCTGCGTAACCGATTTTTGCCAAGCTCGCAATCAAGCTAGACAACTGCACTTGGCTGTCTAGCCAGCGCAGGTGCAAACGCTTACCGGCCAGATTGACGTTGGCGGTTTGCACGCCCGCCGTGCGCATCATGGCGCGCTCAATCAACCACACGCAGGCGGCGCAATGAATGCCTTCAACCAGCAAATGCGTGTCGCGACTGTCGCCGTTGGCAATAACAAATTCTTGCTGCACATCGGCCATGTCGTACATGGCGATGTCTTTGGGTGGCAGAGGTGGCGGCGCGAGCAAGGCGCCTTCTGGCGTGCGCTGGTAATAGCCTTGCAGACCCGCTGAAAAAATTGCCTCGCACACTGACTGGCAGCCAAAGCAGCAAAAACTGCGCAGCTGTTCGTCTAGCGAAACTTCATAGTGGCAATCGGGGGGAATGGCAAGGCCGCAGTGAAAACAGCCGTGTGGGTGTACTGCGGACATCGTTATTGCGGCTTACTAATCGCGACAAACATTTTTTGCTCCATGTCGAAATCGCGGCCGTCCACCGTGGCGTGGATGAGCACATCCCAATTCCCTGCGCGCGGGAAATTCAAGGTGCTGACATAACGTCCCGCCGAACTGGCAGTGAACTCGCCCTTAAAGTCAAAGCTCGGATCGCCCGGCCATTGCACGTCCACTTTGATGCTGGCGGCTTCAACGGGCTTGCCGTCTTTATCGTTCAGCTCCAAGACAAAGTCGGCAGGACTGGCGGTGACAATAAAGCGCGCCATTTGCGGCAACACCTCAGGGTCATTTTTCGCTTGCGTACTGCTATGCAAGCTCGCGTGCCAGCCCAACGTAGAACGCTCGGCTTGCTGCTGCAACCATTTGGCATCGTAACGGTTGTGATCTTTCACGGTGTAGTGTTCGTCCAATACGCGCGTGGGGTGATGCACCATATTCCACAACATGCGCATGTTAATCAGCACCCCCGCCAACACGATGGCAATCAGACCAATGACCCAAGGATTACGCCAAGCTTGTTTATTTTTTTGCGAAAACATTGCGGTTATTCCTTGTAATTAGTTGTAACTCATAAAAATTCAAATTTCTACTCACTAGGGTTATCACCACCAAACTACGCAGCTAAAGCTGCAAGGTTGGTGAGATAAGCGAAGCTAACCGGCAACAACGCATCGCGACGAAAGTTGGATTTTTTAACGCTTAGGCGCGTTGAAGACGCTGTTGTATTCGGCAAACATGGTCGGGTCTTCAGTGTTCTCAACACGGAATTGCAACTTAGTAACTTCTTTCAATACGTTTTTGTCGTCGGCTTTTACAAACATGGTGAAGGTGGTCGATTTGCCGTGTGCAACTACTTTAGGTAGCTCGCAATCACAACGTAAAACTTGCCCTTTTATACCACCTTCGGCACTGACATTGACACTCAAATCTTTGTCCGTTTTATTCAATACTTTGAAGGTGTATTTATCTTGTATCGAGCCGTCGCTCATGCGCACAAACAGCGGCTGACGTTCAGGATCGACGCGCAATTTCAACGCGCCTAAATGCGTCAGTCCATAAATCACGCCGCCTAATGCCGCGCACAAAATCGCCACATAAATCCAAGTTCGCGGATGCTGGTAAAGTTTTTTCACCGGCTTGCCGTCCAACTCATCCAGCGAAGCGTAACGAATCAATCCGCGCGGGCGACCAATTTTATCCATGATGGAGTCGCAGGCGTCCAAACACAGTCCGCAAGTGATACAGCCCAACTGCTGACCGTCGCGAATATCCACCCCAGTCGGGCACACTTGCACACATTGGAAACAGTCGATGCAATCGCCCTGCGTGCCACTCTCCGCCACCACACCACGGCGAATTTTGCCGCGTGGCTCACCGCGTTTGACATCGTAGGCAGGCAGAATCGTTTGCGCATCGGCCATCACCGCTTGAATGCGTGCATAGGGACACAACCACAAACACACTTGCTCACGCATAAAGCCCGCCAAGCCATACGTTCCCAAAGTGAAGGTGACTAAGGTCACGGTTTCCAGCAGCGACAAGCTAAAGTGGGTCAGGTCGTGCCAATACTGGTACGCATCTTCAAACCAAATGGTCGCGCTAATGCCTGTCAAAACAGCAACCAACAACCACACCAAATGCTTAGCTACTTTCTTAATAATTTTGTCGCTAGACCAAGGTGCGGCATCGAGCTTGTGACGTTGGCTAGGATTACCTTCAATTTTGCCTTCGATCCAAGTGAATAAATCCACCCAGGCGGTTTGAAAACAGAAGTAACCGCAAAACACGCGTGAAGCCACGGAAGTCACGGCAAATAAGGTCATCGCCAAAATCAATAGCAACAGTGAAACCATCCAAATATCTTGCGGCAAAATAGTCAGATTAAAAAAGCGGAATTGCCGATGAGACACATCCAGCATCAAGGCTTGCTTGCCATCCCAACGCAAATACGCGCCGACAAAAAACAATAGCCAGAGTGACTCGGTAAAATATTTAACCGTGCGGAAAAAACCTGGCATACGCTTGGCATGGATGGTTTTGTCGCCTAGATTAGTCGCCCATTCCTGATGTTCGTTATAGAGCGTGGTTGCGCCTACGCTTTCAGTATTATTCTTTTGTACGGGTTCGCTCATGTCCTGCTCCTCGATTAGTTTCACCTAGACATCGCAGGTGAATAATTAAAAATACGCTTGAGCTAAATTCTCAAAACAACAAAAACTTAGTTGAAGTGGCTTTCTAAAAGAAAAAAGGAGAGGCAACGCCTCCCCCTTCCTTGCTGCTACAAACTTATTTCTCGCCGCGATTTTTGTTTTTAGCATTAAAAAACAAAAATACTAACCCACCAAGAAACGCTGCAAATGCACCAGCGGTAGCAATCATCAAAGCCCAAAATACGAAATCATGCTTCATGTTTATCTCCTTGATAAAAGCTGCATCGCTCTAAACCCGATGCAGCTTGATTGAACATTTAGTTAGTCGCTGCCAAAGCTGCATCTGGCTTACCGCCACCAAATTTGTACACGTAAACGGCCAGCTTCTTCATTTCAACGGCTGACAATTTGCCACCCGCTGTAAAGTTAGGCATCACCGCAACGCGTGCATTGGCATCACCAGAGTTCACGCCGTAAGTAATGGTTTGCTTAATGCCCGCCAAAGAGCCATCGAAACGCCAGATTTTGTCAGTCAAATTAGCCGAACCCATTGCTTGTACGCCCTTACCATCAGCACCATGACATGCAGTACAGTCACTTTCGGCAAATACCTTCTTACCTGCGGCAACCGTAGCATCTTTATCAGCAACAGCTTTACCTTGCTCGCTCATTGTCAAAACGTATTGCGCCACGTCGTCAATTTGCTGCCCAGTCAAAGTATCCGCATGTGCAACCATCATGCCTTGGCGACCGCCAACGATGGTTTCATGGATGGTGTTAATTTCACCGCCATACAACCAGTCATCATCGTTCAACACAGGAGCCATATAGCCTTTTTCGCGCTGTGCAAATTTGCCTGCTTGCATCGTACCAACACCGTTTTGACCGTGACAGGCCGCACAGTTATCTGAGAACAACACTTTGCCCGAACGAGCAACGTATTCAGATAAGTTAGCGTCCGCCAAAATCGCGGCAGGAGTCATGTCTTTCAGCTTGTCTTCATAAGGCTTACGCACGTCATCCAACTCTTTTTGGTCTATTGCCAACTCTTTAATCGCCGTCCATTTGTTGTCATCAGCCGCATCGGTACCAGGCAAATGCAAACTCAAACCTGGCAAACCGAAACCTTTGAAAAATGTACCTGCCATCGCGACTGGCACAGCGGGATACATCAACCAATACACCACTACCCAAACACCACTTGCTGTCAGACCTAACATCCACCATTTTGGTGGTTGATTGACGAAGTCTGCCAAGTCGTCATCCCATAGATGCCCCGTGGTTGGTACATCACCAGAGGCTTTATGATTTTCACTCATTTTTTATCTCCTGAATTATTTTCATCGCCTTCGTCGCGCAATGCCATATCGGCTTGCGCGGCAAATGCATCCTTGTTACGCGGATTGAACACCATGATATAGACCGCAATCATTGCCACAAATGCCAGTACGGTAAAGCTCACACCGATCCAGTCATTACGCGACATGGCAGCCCAGTCCGTATGCAGGTAATCCATCAGCTTAGTCACGGTAGTTCACGCCTTCTTCAAACTTCACGTGATTACCCAAGGATTGCAAGAATGCGATCACTGCGTCCATTTCGGTCTTGTCTTTCAAGGCTTCCGGTGCGGCGGCAATGTACTCAGTTGAGTAGATTGCTTTAGGTACTGGATTGAAAGGCATCTTAGTCATCACTTCCATGGTTTTAACTGTTTTTTCAGTATCAACCTTGGCATTTTCCAAGAAGAAGAAGTTAGGCATGACTGACTCAGGCACCACATCGCGTGGATACTTCAAATGCTTACGATGCCATTCATCTGAATACTTACCGCCCAAACGTGCAATGTCTGGACCCGTACGCTTAGAACCCCATTGATAAGTATGGTCATACATAGATTCTTCAGCGATAGAGTAATGACCATAACGGTCTTTTTCATCACGGAACGGACGAATCATTTGTGAGTGACACAAGAAGCAACCTTCGCGAATGAACACTTGACGACCCGCTAATTCCAAAGGCTTGTAAGGACGCACGCCATCGCCTGGCTGCCAATCATCCATAGACTTGTGCTCGGATGTCGCTGGATTCCAAACAATTTTGTCCATTGGGATAACGTTACCTTGCAAATCTTTGTGCTGAGTATTGTTATATGTACCATCGCCGCCATTCATCGCGGTGTTTGGTAAATAGAACAACGGCACAATTTCCACGATACCGCCGACCGCCACAGTGAGCGCGGTCATGATGAACATCAGCAAGGTGCTGCGTTCGACTTTGTCTTGAAACTTAGTTGAATAAATTTTATCGTGATCAGACATTTTTTTCTCCCTTACGCACGAGCAGCAACGGGATTAGTCGCACGAGTTGCACTCGCTTGACGAATCGTCATTACTACGTTGAACAACATGATCCATGTGCCCAGATTGAAGATTGCACCGCCCACTGCACGCATTACATAGTAAGGATGCATAGCTGATACAGACTCAACGAAGGTGTAAGTCAATGTGCCGTATTCATCATAATCACGCCACATCAGACCTTGCATAATCCCAGAAACCCACATCGCTACGACATAAGTAGTCGCACCAACCAAGGCAATCCAGAAGTGGATGTTGACCAGACGGTCAGAATACATTTCGGTATTCCATAATTTCTTAACCATGTGATACAACGCGCCGAAGGAAATCATCGACATCCAGCCCAAAGCACCCGCATGAACGTGACCAACTGTCCAGTCAGTGTAGTGAGACAAAGCATTCACTGATTTAATCGCCATTACCGGACCGTCAAAAGTTGACATCGCGTAGAACGCCATCGCCGTCACCAAGAAACGCAGGATGTAGTCAGTACGCAACTTGTCCCATGCACCCGACAAAGTCATCATGCCGTTCATCGCGCCACCCCATGAAGGGATAATCATCGCCAAAGAAATAGCCGCACCGAGCGAACCCGTCCAATCAGGCAAAGCGGTGTATTGCAAATGGTGAGCTCCCAACCAAACGTAACCGAAGCTCAAGGTCCAGAAATGCAACACTGACAAACGATACGAGAACACTGGGCGACCCGATTGCTTAGGAATGAAGTAGTACATGATGCCGAGGAAGCCGCCAGTCAGGTAGAAACCCACCGCGTTATGACCCCACCACCATTGAATCATCGCATCTTGCACACCAGAGTAGATGGAGTACGAAGTAGCCCAATCCACAGGGATAGCCATACTGTTAACCACGTGCAAGTAAGTGATCATCACGATCATACCCATAGTGAACCAGTTAGACACATACATGTGCGAAGTGGTGCGAATCGCGTTGGTCATCACATAGTTCAGACCATATGACAGCCAAACCACCGCAATCATAATATCGACCCACCATGGCAACTCAGCGTATTCCTTACCTTGAGACAAACCCAAAGGCAAAGTAATCACCGCGCAAACGATAATGGTTTGCCAGCCCCAGAAATGGAACCAAGCCAACTTATTACTCCACAACTTAGTTGCACCCGTGCGCTGCACGATGTAATAACCAGTCGCAAACAAAACGTTACCGCCAAAAGCAAAAATCACCGCATTGGTATGCAGTGGACGTAAACGACCGAAAGTAATTTCGGCAATATCAAAGTTCAAAAACGGCCAAGCCAATTCCGATGCAACGTACACACCGATGAACGTACCGACCACACCAAAGATGACCGCTGCGATGGTGAACCACCGAACAACATCCATGTCGTACTTTACTGTTACTGATTTAGCATGAGTAGCTTCCACAGTATCTCCTCCCAAGAGCAAGTTAAAAAACGATGGATTATTTATCTTAAAAAATCAGGATAAATAATCCATCTCTTATGACACCTTTTTACAACCCCACAATCATGACATACGGAACAAGGTTGCGTAAAGAAAAAATCTTTCTTTTTGCGCTATACCCGCCTAAATTACTAGGAGATAAACCCTTGTCGCATAGGTGAAATCTATACGAATCAAACACTCAGCGTTTTGACTTAAATCAACAAAGCGCATAAGCGGTTAAAATAATACTGATTCAGCTTTTACCGAACTCTTTAACTAGAAAATTTTGCCGGCGACTAAGCGGCAAGGCGGCATCCAAATCACGTAATCTCACTTGCCAAGAGCTTCCGCCGTCCTCCTCGCTTTTTTCAAAACCGACAATGGCACTTTTTGCGACCAAGCAATTACGATGTACACGCACCATCTGCACGGCAAACTCTTGCTCTAAGGCGGTTAATGACTCCTCAATTAAGTATTCACGTTGCGCAGTACGCACTGTGATGTATTTCAGTTCAGCACGAAAAAACAACACTTGCTCAATCGGGACTAAATAAACTTTGCCGCGCTCATGTATCGACAACTGTTTGCGCGACTCAGGCAACAATTCTTGCAGAACCGCCGTCTGGATAGGCACCGCCGTACGAGCACGATTCAATGCATCAAATAATCGTCCTAAACGAATCGGCTTGAGCAAATAATCTATGGCATGTAGCTCAAAGGCTTGCAAGGCATACTCATCGTAAGCTGTCGTAAAAATAATTACCGGGGGAGATGCCAGTTTTTGCAAATGACGAGCCAACTCCAAGCCATTCATTTCGGGCATACGAATGTCCATCAACACCACATCAGCAGGTATTACCGCCAGCTTGTCCAACGCTTCTTGCGGATTACCCGCTTCGCCGACAATATCCAAAGCCAACTGGTTACTACAATCCCCTAAGAGTTCACGCAAGCGATTACGCGCAGGAGTTTCGTCATCCACAATAAAAACACGCAAAGCTAGCTCGATAGTATTCATATCTTTCCTTCATTCATTCAAATATGGCAAGGTAATCACAATCTGATATGAGTCGCGCCGCGCCTCAACTTGATAACTCGCTTCAACATCAAACAGCAAATCTAGCCGTTCGCGGATATTTCTCAGCGCAATTTTATTCCCCACATGCTTAATGACATCATTAGGCTGACACGGATTGCTGATAAACAGCTCGATTTGCGCACCTTTACGCCGCAGCACAATGCTAATTTCACCACCCGCCACTAAAGTTTCAATACCGTGATAGACCGCATTTTCTAAAAGCGGCTGTAATAACAACGGGGGAATAAGCGCATCTAACGGCACATCATTCAGTTGCCACAATACCTTGAGTCGTTCACCCATACGCAACTGTTCTAACGCAAGATATTGTTTGCTCATTTGAATTTCTTGGCGCAGCGGCACTAAATCCTGTGCCTCACTCATCGCCATACGAAACAAATCCGCCATATCTTCTAAGGCAGTTTCAGCTTGCTTCGGTTGTTTACGCACAATCGACAGCACCGCGTTAATGGTATTAAACAGAAAGTGCGGACGAATCCGCGCGCGCAACACTTGTAACCGCGCATCGTGTAACGCCTGCGACAAAACTTGGGTGCGCCAGCGAAAATAAAATAACAACAATTGACTAAGCAAGGCGGCTAACAAGGCATATTGCATCGCAGCAAACATCTTATCCTCATCATCTAATGGCGCGTAGTACGCCCCACTAAAAGCAAATATCCCCCACGTAATCAAAACCACCAACACACTAATGAATAATGAGTTTTGCCCATAGCTCATGCGTTTGAACTGTGGTTGCACCAACCACAGTAGCAACAGCGAACATAATAAAACGGGCGTAAGCAAAGCGGCTGATTCGATAAAGTGAGCCAACACTTCGCTCCAGCGTTGGCCATCTATCACGGCTTTGAACAATGCAAAGCCATTACTAAACAGCAAAATACGCAAGACCACACCCATATTACGAAAATCAGGGACGGCATCGTGGTAGGTATTTTGTTTTATACTGCGCGGTTTATTCATGGTGAGAAATCCTTGTGATTTTTTGCTGCTTTACTTACTTTGCGGCGTACCCAAAACGCGCGGGATTCTGGACAAACAATGAAAAACACACAAGATAAAAATACCTGGTCAGGACGTTTTAACGAACCAGTGGCGGAATTAGTGAAGCGTTACACAGCCTCAGTCGGCTTCGATCACAAACTCGCCCTGTTCGACATTCAAGGCTCACTCGCCCACGCGCAAATGTTGAATCATTGCGGCATTATCGCCGCACAAGACTTAGCCGACATTCAGCGCGGCTTAAGCCAAATCCAAAGCGAAATTACCCAAGGTCAATTCGACTGGCAGCTCGACCTAGAAGACGTGCATCTGAACATCGAAAAACGTCTCACCACCTTAGTCGGTGATGCAGGAAAACGCTTGCATACGGGGCGTTCGCGCAATGACCAAGTTGCCACCGACGTGCGCCTGTATTTGCGTCATGCCATCGACGAATTGTTGCAACTCATCGCCGCCTTGCAAACTTCGATTTTGAATTTAGCTGAGCAACACACCACGACCATCATGCCCGGCTTTACCCATTTACAAGTGGCGCAACCGATTAGTTTTGCGCATCACCTCATGGCGTACTTCGAGATGCTCAAACGCGATGCGGCACGTTTACACGATGTGCGCGGACGCGTGAATCGTCTGCCTTTGGGCGCGGCTGCTTTGGCAGGAACGAGCTATCCGATTAAACGCGAAATGGTGGCGGAATTATTGGGCTTTGACGGCGTTTGCGAGAATTCTTTAGATGCGGTTTCCGATCGCGATTTTGCCATCGAATTTACCGCTGCTGCCGCGTTAATCATGACGCATTTATCGCGCTTTTCTGAAGAGCTGATTTTGTGGATGAGTCCTATGGTGGGCTTTATCGACATCGCCGATCGTTTTTGCACGGGCTCGTCCATCATGCCGCAGAAGAAAAATCCTGACGTGCCCGAATTGGTGCGCGGCAAAACAGGTCGCGTGAACGGCCATCTCATTGCATTGCTCACCTTAATGAAAGGGCAGCCGCTGGCGTACAACAAAGATAATCAGGAAGACAAAGAACCCCTATTCGATACCGTCGATACGCTGACGCAAACGTTGCGTATTTACGCGGACATGATTACCGGCATTAAAGTCAAACCCGCCAAAATGCGTGCGGCAGCCTTGCAAGGCTATGCCACCGCCACCGACTTAGCGGATTACTTGGTTAAGAAAGGGCTGCCGTTCCGCGACGCACACGAAGCAGTAGCTTTGGCCGTGCGTTTTGCCGAACAAAAAGGTTGCGATTTAAGCGACATCCAACTTGCCGAATTGCAAAATTTTTCCCCGCTTATCAGCGACGATGTTTATCAAGTTCTGTCACTAGAAGGCTCACTCGCCAGTCGCAACCACATCGGTGGCACTGCGCCCAATCAAGTTGCAGCCGCGATTGCACGCGGGCGCGAGTATTTGGCGCAACAAAGCTAAGAATAAGTTACCCCATAAAAAACTAAACGCGCGCCCTAACCTCAAAGTTGGGGCGCGCGCTTTTGTGCCACGCTCGCGGCTCAACTCCTTCCAGCTGATTCATGCGTAGCGCCTTACCGCACTTAATTTTCCCATCAAATTTTAGGCAAAAAAATGGGCAACCTTGCGATTGCCCTAATAGGAGGAGAGTATGAAAAGAGTCGTTACCAACTCAGAATTTCAGCACTCGGAACGAACTATAACCATCCCTCTCCATAAAGCCTATATGCTGGAATGCCTATATATAACCGCCTAGGCCGCCAACGCCTGTTTCAACTCACCGCTTTGATACATCTCAGTCATGATGTCTGAACCACCGACAAACTCACCCTTGATGTACAACTGCGGAATGGTCGGCCAGTTCGCGTAATCCTTAATACCTTGGCGAATTGCCTCGTCTTGCAAAACATCTACGGTAAACAATTCCGTCACGCCTAACGCGTTCAAAATGCGTATCGCATTCGCCGAAAAGCCGCATTGCGGAAACTTAGGATTGCCCTTCATATACAGCACCACAGCGTGCGTGGTGACTTGTTCGTGAATACGTTTTTGAGTGTCTGTGGTCATGGTGATTACCTGAATTAAATGGTCGGGAATTGTAGTGATTGCAGGGGGCATGCGTCAAGCACGATGCGTAACATTTAAGCGCAGCGGCGAGTTGGGAGATTTTGCTGTGGTAGGAGCTCGATTTATCGGGCGATAGCTTTGCATAAGCACTCGACCAAGCGACCAGTCGCTGGTCGCTGCTAAATCCGAGCTCCTACCGTTTCGTTTTTATTTGGGATGCGCATAGCGACTCACATGGGCTTTGGTGACTAATGCCGCTTGATAGGCGGCAATAAACGCAACGGCGTCGATATTCAAAACGCTCGCCAGCTCAATAAACTCGGCAAAGTCTAAGCGGCGTTCGCCGCGCTCATACTTAGAAATAAAACTCTGCGGCTTATTCAAACTCGCCGCAATTTGCACCTGCGTCAGCCCCGAATCTTGGCGCGCGGCGATCAGCAGCGTGCGAAAAATTGCGTATTGATGAGTGTGTAAGGAGCGGGACATGCTCCCAGAGTAATAACCCGCAACGGGTTATCCTGAAATGGGTTATTCCTTTTAGCAGGCTAGTTTGATAGCACTGGCGATGCTGCAAAAAATGGCGCGTTGGTGAATCTTTCAATTCAAACTTCTAAGGAAAACAGCATGAAAAAAATCGCATTCGTTGCACTGTTGTCAGCTTGTATCGCTACGCCAGCTTTGGCGGACAACACCGGTAAGTTTTACGGCGCAGTAGATTTGGGTTCAGTGTCGTTTAGCAATGCCACTGGCGGTCCAACTGGCACGACAGCATACCCAAATCCAGGTGCTTTCCGTTTCGCAGCGGGTTACAACATCACACCTATGTTTGCGGTTGAAGCAGGTTACGCAATGATTGGTGATTCAATCATTAACAGTAATTTGGGTGGCGGTTTAACGGCTCAAGAAACACTTAAATCTTCATCGTTGTCCGTTGCAGGCGTAGCAAACTATGCCATCAACGACACCTTTGGCGTATTCGGAAAATTGGGTTTTGCGAATTCTAAAATTGATGCAACATTGACATCAAACTTTGGCGCAACTGGCGCAGCTAGTGGCTCTAAAACAGCTCTGACTTTTGGTTTGGGCGGTCAATACAACATCAACAAACAATTCGCTATCCGTGCGCAATACGAAGACTTCGGTAAAGTTAAAGTCGGCAACGGCGCGGGTGCTGATGTTGGTTTGAAAATGGTTTCTGTAGGTGGCGTGTACAACTTCTAGATTTAGCGTTTAGAGTGTTCATGTGTTAAACAGCGGCGGCTCAAATCTTTGAGCCGCCGTTTTAATTTTTTAGGAGCAAAAAATGCAATTCAAAAACTCAATCGGCAGTGTTGTCCTCACTTGCCTTGCCTTACTGATAACAGGCTGCGCCAGCTTGCCATCGCCCGAAGCAATGAAAGCGGCAACGGCTAATTACACCTTGCCCGCTTTACCTGAAACGGACAAAGCCATAGTGTATGTGGTACGCCCGTCAGGTTTAGGTGGCTTCGTACGCTTCAATGTGTTTTTAGATAATCAAGAAGATGCGCCAGAAGTGGGCTACACACGCTCCGGGCAATATATTTATTTTGCCTTGCCAGCAGGCACACATAAAATTTATTCCAAAGCTGAGAACTGGGCAGAAACTGAAGTGGATGCGAAGGCGGGCGATATTATTTTTGTGCAGCAAGAGCCTGCGATGGGAATTATGATTGCGCGTAATAATTTGTTTAATTTGCAAGCCTACGAAGGCAAGTATCACGTCAAAAATTTAGCGCTAGGAACGATTCTTAAAAGCGAAAAATAAGCTCTAAAAAAACGAAAATATAAACCGAGTTCGCTCGGTTTTTTACGTGTGGGGGTTACGTTTCTTGATTAGCTCGCGCACCCACCTGTTACCCGCTCAATTCCCGCTAAATCGCGCGCGGAAAAAATTGCTTGCAACCCCGCTTGTTGCAAAATTTCGCGCACTTGTACGGCTTGCTGGTAGCCGTGTTCAAACATCAGCCACGCCTGCGGATTCAAGTGCTGCATGGCGTGTGAGGCGATGCGGCGAATGTCGTCTAAGCCATCCACACCCGAAGCGAGTGCGCTTAGTGGCTCGAAGCGCACGTCGCCTTGGCTCAGATGTACATCGTCGGATTCGATATAGGGCGGGTTGGAAACAATCATATCGAATCGCTGTTGCGCTAAGGCGGCGAACCAATCGCTATGCAGCAAAGTGACGTTATTGAGCTTTAAGGCGCGCTGGTTTTCTGCTGCCACGGCTAACGCCGCAAGCGAAGCATCCACCGCAA
>JBJORQ010000026.1:0-20065 GCA_046049345.1 Pseudomonadota bacterium
TTTTGGTTTGAAAGGCTCGGAAGATTTGGGCAATGGCGTGAATGCTATTTACCAATACGAAACTGAAGTGTTGGCACAAGGCGGCAACAGCTTGTTGGGCGCGCAGCGTGACACTTATGTGGGTCTGAAAGGTGATTTGGGTACGGTGGTAGCAGGTCGTTTGCCTTTGGCAAATATGTACGCCAACGATGCCAACTTCTTTGGCGATAAAGTCGGTGATGCGGGCAATATGACAGCGGGCGGTTTCGGTGGTAACGGTTCGATTGCCGTGCCTAGCCGTGCAGGTCGCGCGCTTGGCTATGTATCACCAGCGTTTAGCGGCATGACTATCACAGCGGGCTTCGTACCTAACTCAGCGCAATCTTTGAGCGGTGCAGGTGTATCTCCAGCCACAACGGTACAAAATGCTGCGAACAAAGCACCCAGCTTTGCCTTGCGTGCAGCGTATGACCAAGATGGTATTTTTGGTGCTTTCAACTATCTGAACTTAGGTGTTGCAGGGGTTGTGTTGGGCGGTGCTACAGCTGGCACTGTAGGTGCTTTAGGTGCTTTAGGTGCGGCAGCAGGTGCAAAAGTAGCGGTCACTTCATTGGCGGGTGGTTATAACTTTGGCGTTGCACAAGTACGCGCGCAGTATGTTCTGACTAACGCAAATGCAGCCGCAGCAGACAATGTTGTAATTGGACGTACAGGCATGAAGCAAGGCGTATTCACAGTAGGCGGTCAATACAAATTGTCAGAAACTGGCGCAATCAATGCACAAGTGGCTAAAGCAGGCGATATGACGGTGAGTGGCGCAACCGCTGCGAATTCGGGCGCAACTTTGATGGCGGTTGGTTACGACTACAGCTTGTCGAAACGCACGACGGTGTACGGCGCGTATGCAAAAGTTAGCAACAAAGCCAATGCAGCGTTCTCTGCAACAGGCTATGCACACGGTGGTGTAGGCACTCCTGGCGCAACAGCAGGTGTGGCTAACAGCCCAAGCGCATTGTCAGTTGGCGTGATTCACAACTTCTAAAACGCTGCTGGCGTAAGCCAGTTGGTTGCAGGAAGTAGCACAGCAAACGAGCCTCTCACGAGGCTCGTTTTTATTTGACAGGGTAACTTCAATTAGTCAATAATTTAGTTGTTGAATTTTTCAACAACCTGCGAGGAAAGCAAAATGGCAACCGTAAATTTTAGTGTTCCAGAGGAAGTTAAGGGTATTTAGCCAACAGAATAAAAGCGCGGTCATTGCGGAGCTGATGCTCGAAGCGGTGGAGCGCGCGCGCAGTCGGCAACGTAGTCGCGATGCGATTAGTAACATCTTGGGGCGACGTGACGAAGCACCTGTTTTATCGGATGCTGCTTTCCGTCAGGCACGCGAAGCAGGTCGCTCGTGATTTTAGTGTTGGATGCCAGCGTGGTGATTAAGTGGTTCTTTCGCAACCACCCCGAAGAGCTTCATGCGCAACAAGCCTTGCAAATTCTGCGTGCGGTCAGCGATGGCGAGGTAGTGTTGCGTCAACCGCCACATTTTCTAGCCGAGGTCAGCGCAGTATTGGCGCGAGAAAGTGTTGAGCGTGCGCAGTTGGATATTGCCGATTTGCAAAATGTGGCGTGGCGCATCTGCGAGTCTGCTGCGATATATGCGACGGCGATTGACTTAGCGGCACAGATGCAGCGTCACTTGTTTGATACGCTTTATCATGCCGTGGCATTAAATGAACCTGATGCGATTTTAGTCACCGCTGATGAGCGTTATTACAACAAAGCCAAAGTTAAAGGACGCATTATTTTGCTAGAGCACTTTGTGCTGACGAGTGTTCATTAAGGAAATGACATGAGCTCTTCCAATGTTAGCGGTAAAAACTACTCTTTCTTGCTGGCAAGAAAGAGCTAAATCCACCACTCGTTAGAACCATGCTTAGCTTGTAGGAGCTCGATTTATCGAGCGATTATTATCAACAATCGCTCGATAAATCGAGCTCCTACAAGAGCGTGTGAAAACCCCTCTCACTCAGATAAAGGAATCCCCCATGTTTAATGTAGATCGCGTCATTGTTGAGTTTGATAAAGGCTTGCGCACTTTGTTTAGTCAGGCGCATAGCGCGCGCGCATATCCCGATGCCGATGTTGCTGAGGCGGCTTTGGATGCCGCAGAAAAGCAGCATGCGCAGGGCTTGATGCGAGTGAATCACACGGGTGAAATTTGCGCGCAGGCTTTGTATCAAGGTCAGGCACTTACGGCGCGCTCGGTCGAAGTGCAACAAAAATTGCAGCACGCAGCAGCGGAAGAAACCGAACATTTGGCGTGGACGGCGCAGCGCGTGCATGAATTGGGCGGGCATTTGAGTGTATTGAATCCGCTCTGGTACAGCGGTTCGCTGGCGATGGGCGCGGTGGCGGGCTTGCTCGGCGACAAATGGAATTTAGGTTTTTTAGCCGAAACCGAACGCCAAGTCGGCGCGCATTTGCAAAGTCATTTGCAAAACTTGCCCGTCCAAGATGCCAAGAGCCGCGCCATCGTCACGCAAATGGCGACAGATGAAGCGGCTCATGCGGCAATGGCAGTGGAGCTAGGCGGCGCACCCTTGCCTGCGCCCGTGCAATGGGCGATGCAGTTGAATGGCAAGCTGATGACCAAGACGGCGTATTGGGTTTAATACAGATGTAGGGGCTATTGCCATACACCCCTAAACTTCTTGGACCACCTCAAAATCATGCGTCATTGCCGCCGTTGCGCCCAACATAATCGAGGCGGAGCAGTATTTTTCGGCAGATAACTTAATCGCTTTCTCGACTACTTCAGGTTTGATGTCGCGACCAGTAATCACGAAGTGCATGTGAATACTGGTGAACACTTTGGGGTCGGTCTCGGCGCGTTCCGCGCTCATTTCTACATAACAGTCGGTGACGGCTTGACGGCTTTTTTTCAGGATTGTTATCACGTCGTAACTAGTGCACCCACCTGCGCCTATCAGCAACATTTCCATTGGGCGTGGGCCTAAGTTGCGCCCGCCACCCGCAGGCGCGCCGTCCATCAATACCGCATGGCCACTTTCGGTTTCACCTAAAAAGGCGACCTGTTCGACCCATTTGATGCGTGCTTTCATAACGATTCCTTAGCTAAAAATTAAGTGGGCGATTTTATGCGATACCAAGCCAAACCGATTAGCTCGTGTATAAAAATTTTGCTGGCAAGCAAAGTTTTGGCGCGCGGCACAAAGCGCATTACGCCAAAAATATCGGGAGTATTAAACGCGGTCGGCGCGGCGATAACCTCAAAGCCCGCTTGCGTGAAAACCTGCGCCGCGCGCGGCATGTGGCTGGCACTGGTGACCAAATAAATTTTGTGGATGCCGAGTGGATGCAGCACGGCATAACTGTTGCGCGCGTTTTCAAACGTGTTGGCTGAATGTTCCTCCAGCCAGCGCACGGGAATTAGAAAGTCTTGCTCTAGTACGTTGCGCATTTGCGCCGCTTCACTGCTTTGCCCGCCGCCTGGCGCGCCGCCCGTGACTAAAATCGGTTTATGGGTGGCGCGATGCAAATGTGCGCCATACAACACACGCGGCAACGCCGCTTCGCTCACCGTATTTCCCCCGCCATATTCAAGCGCATTGAAATAACTGCCGCCGCCCAAAATCACAATTGCCTCGGCAGCGGGCAACGGTTCGTGTAATGCAGTGTGGTGTTGCTCTAATTGCGCTAAGGCGCCATCAACGAAAAATGGCGTGGCGGCGAGATAAAGCAGCGCGGTTGTGCCTATCAAGATAACGCGCGCGACACGCGGGCGGCGTTTGAAATAGAAAATTGCCAAGGCCAGCGAGGGTAAAAAACACAGCGGCGGCAATAGAAATGCCGCAATGAAGTTGGTCAGGAAAAAGGACATAAGAAACGTGGCTAGTCATTAGTGGATAGGCGCGGCATAGTACTGGGTTTTGTGTGCGATGGCCTATGCGTCAATCGCTAACTAAATGAATAAAGTGAGAAAGTGTTTGACACGGTTTGTGTGCTGCGACTAGAATGCGCGCCCTTCGAGGTTTACTTACAGAATTTTTAGGATTTGTGGCTATGAAAACATTTTCCGCTAAAGCCGAAGAAGTCCAGCATGACTGGCTTCTGGTAGATGCAGCAGACCAAGTGCTAGGCCGTTTGGCTGCACAAATTGCTTCGCGTTTGCGCGGCAAACATAAAGCGATTTACACACCGCACGTTGATACTGGCGACTTCGTTGTCATCATCAACGCGGATAAAGTTCGCGTAACAGGCAACAAGGCGGAAGCTAAGTTGTACCACCGCCACACAGGTTACCCTGGCGGTCTGTACACGACTAACTTCAAAAAGATGCAAAACCGTCATCCTAGCCGCGTGTTTGAAAAAGCCGTTAAAGGGATGTTGCCTAAAGGCCCTTTGGGTTACGCAATGTTGCGCAAAATGAAGGTGTACGCAGGTGCTGCGCATCCTCATGAAGCACAACAACCTAAACTTGTTAACTTGTTGAAAGCATAATCATGAGCGTTTCTTACAACTACGGAACGGGTCGTCGCAAAAGCGCGGTAGCTCGTGTATTTATCAAAGCTGGCAAGGGCGACATCATTGTGAATGACAAGCCTATCGACTTGTTTTTCTCACGCGAAACAGGCCGTATGATTGCTCGTCAACCTTTGGTTTTGACTGAAATGATCGGCAAGTTCGACATTATGGTTAACGTCATTGGTGGCGGCGAGTCAGGTCAAGCGGGTGCAGTTCGTCACGGCATTACACGTGCTTTGATTGACTACAATCCAGAACTGAAACCAGTTCTGAAAGCGGCTGGTTTGGTGACACGTGATGCACGTGAAGTTGAACGTAAGAAAGTCGGTTTGCGTAAAGCTCGTCGCAGGAAACAATTCTCAAAACGTTAATCGTTTTGGATGTTACAAAAACCGCCTTCGGGCGGTTTTTGCATTGGGCTTTCGGGTATGATGCGCGACGTTTTTTGCGCTTGAATTTGCAATCGAGGAATAAGCATGATCAAAGTTGGCATTGTTGGCGGCACGGGCTACACCGGCGTAGAACTATTGCGCTTATTGGCATTGCATCCGCAAGTAGATTTGCAGGTGATTACCTCGCGCGCCGACGCTGGCACGCTGGTGAGCCAGATGTTCCCGAGCTTGCGCGGCTTTGTTGATTTGCCGTTTACGCATCCTGATGAAGCGAACTTGGCGCGATGTGACTTGGTGTTTTTTGCTACGCCGAATGGTATTGCGATGCAGCAAACCCGCGAACTGCTAGACGCGGGCGTGAAAGTCATCGACCTTGCCGCTGATTTTCGTTTGCAAGATATTAGCGTGTGGGAAAAGTGGTACGGCATGACGCACGCGTGCGCGGATTTGGTTGCGGAGGCGGTGTACGGTTTGCCCGAAGTGAATCGTGCGCAGATTAAAACCGCGCGTTTGGTGGCGAATCCCGGCTGTTATCCGACGGCGGTGCAACTCGGTTTTATTCCTTTGCTAGAAGCGGGCGTGATTGATGCCAGCAGCTTAATTGCCGATGCGAAGTCGGGTGTTTCAGGCGCGGGACGCAAAGCCGAAATTGGTGCGTTATTCGCTGAATCTGCCGATAGTTTCAAAGCCTATGGCGTGGCGGGTCATCGTCATTTGCCAGAGATTAAGCAAGGGCTGGCGCGGGTTAAAAGTAGCGAAGTCGGGCTCACTTTTGTGCCACATTTAACGCCCTTGATTCGCGGTATTCATGCCACTTTGTACGGCAAGCTGAATCGCGATGTGGATTTGCAAGCCTTGTTTGAAGCGCGTTATAAAGATGAAGCCTTTGTCGATGTCATGCCTGCGGGCAGTCATCCCGAAACGCGTTCGGTACGCGGCTCAAACAAATGTAGTATTGCGGTGCATAGGCCGCAATGCGGCGACACTGTGGTGGTGTTATCGGTGATTGATAATTTGGTCAAAGGCGCGGCGGGTCAAGCTGTGCAGAACATGAATATCATGTTTGGCTTTGAGGAAAATACCGCGCTTGATTTGGTGCCGCTGTTGCCATGATTTTCAGAAAAACACGCCGAAAATTCAGCATGGATGCCACGCAAATGTGGATACGTCCGCATGTCGCTTGGTATGTACGCTGGGGGATGCGCCTACCGTTCGTGCTGATTGCACTGGCGGCATCATGGTGGGCGTATGACTATGGTTTACAGTTGGCTGGCTTTCATCGCGGTAAATCCGAACAAGAATTAACGCAGTTGCATGAGCAAGTTAACACCTTAAGTATGGACAATGCGCAGCTGAGTCGCAAAGTCGCCGAATATGAGCAGCAATTGCAAATTGATCATGCGAGTGGTCAAGAAACGAGCAAGCAAATTAAGACGCTAGCCGATGAGAATGCGCGATTACAGGAAGATTTGAGCTTTTTCCAGAACCTTACGGCTAGTACGGGCAAAGAAGGTGAGTTTGCGATGCACCGCTTGAAGCTGGAGCGTGACTCTGTGCCGGGTGAGTTCCACTTAAAGATGTTGCTGGTGCAAAGTGGGCAACGTGCTAAGCAGTTCGTTGGTAGTTTGCAAGTTGTCGCCACGGTTGTTCAAAATGGACAAAAAGCAACATTGTTGTTTCCCGCCGCTAATGCGCCGAATGCTGACTTTAAGTTGAACTTTAAGTATTACCACCGGGTCGATCAGGCAATCCATATTCCGGTTGATACCAAGCTAGAAAGCGTGCAAGTACGCGTGTTTGAGCAAAATGTGAGCGAGCCTAGAATTAGGCAAAATGTTGAACCCAGCTAATCCGAGAAAGGTTATCCATCATGTTTAGTAAAAGAACCAGCAAACCACAAAACCGTATTGATTCTTTAATCGGTGCGGGGACGATTATTACGGGCGACTTGAATTTCAGCGGCGGGATGCGTATCGACGGCCAAGTTAAAGGCAACGTAATCGCCACACCTGGTAAACCTAGCACACTGGTGTTGAGCGAATTGTCGGTGATTGATGGTGACGTGCATGTGACGCATTTGGTTGCGAACGGTGTGGTTAATGGTGTGGTGACCGCTAGCGAGTATTTAGAGTTGCAAAGCAAGGCGCGCATCATCGGCGATGTAAATTATCAAACCATGGAAATTCAATTGGGCGCGGTAATCGATGGACGTTTACTGCATAATCCAACTGTTAACCAAGACAAAGTCATGCTGCTCGACGCAGCAAAAAATCTATAACTTAAGGAGATCATCATGAATGCAATGACCGAAGTACAAGATCCATTAGTATTTACCGATAACGCGGCGAACAAGGTTAAAGAATTGATTTCAGAAGAAGGTAATCAAGATTTGAAGTTGCGCGTGTTTGTTAGCGGTGGCGGCTGCTCAGGCTTTCAATACGGCTTCACCTTTGATGAAGTGACCAATGAAGACGACACCGTGTTGGACAAAAACGGCGTGCAATTACTCATCGATCCTATGAGTTTTCAATACTTGGTGGGTGCGGAAATCGACTATCAAGAAGGCTTGGAAGGCTCACAGTTCGTGATTAAAAACCCGAATGCAACCACCACATGCGGTTGCGGCTCTTCCTTTTCGGTGTAATCACTATGCAAGTAGCTACTGGCTAGTAGCGGGTAGCAAAAAAGGGACGCAGCTAGCGTCCCTTTTTTATTGCCTGCTCGAAAGTTAATTCAGCTTTACGCGCGATGTATCGCACCCAGAATGCAAGCGTGGCTAGCTCCTGTGACGATGGGTAGATTGGCGGTTTGATTGAGCAGAGTTTGCTCAGCTAACCAAGCGAAGGCAATCGCTTCGAGATAGTCAGGACTGATGCCCAGTGCCGCCGTGCTAGCGATTGTTAAGCCAGGCAAATGCAGCTGTAAGCGTTGCATCAGTGTGTCGTTATGCGCGCCACCGCCGCACACATAAATCTCGCTCGCACCAACGCAGTCGTGCTGAATCGCCTGCGTAATGCTCAGTACGGTGAGATCCAATAAAGTTGCTTGTACGTCCTCGCTGCGTTCGCCGCCGCGTAGATGCTTGCCTAGCCAGGTCATATTGAATAAATCGCGCCCCGTGCTTTTGGGCGCGGGTTGTGCAAAATAGGGTTCGCTGAGCATTGCCGCGAGCAAGTTCGGTAACACTTTGCCCGTTGCAGCCCAAGCGCCAGCTTGGTCGTAAGGCAAGCCTTGATGTTGGCTGCACCAGGCATCCATGAGCAAATTGCCTGGGCCGCAATCAAAGCCTGAAGTCGTGCCGTGCGGAGCTAAGTTGGTGAGATTACTGATGCCGCCGATGTTGACGATGACGCGATGGGTGGTTTCGTCACGTAGTACGCGATGGTGAAAAGCTGGCACGAGTGGTGCGCCCTGTCCTCCTGCGGCAATGTCGCGACTGCGGAAATCGTTGATGACCGTGATGCCCGTCAGTTCGGCGAGTAGCGCGCCATTACCGAGCTGGACGGTGTAGCCATGTTCAGGGCAATGACGGACGGTTTGACCGTGGCAGCCGATGGCGCGAACTTGCTGTTGGTTAATTTTCGCTGCACTAAGCAGTTGCTCAATGCTCGTAGCGTAAAGTCGGGCGAGCTGATTGCCCATCAATAGGCTGCGATGTAGCTCATTCGCTGCAGGCGTATGTAAAGCCAGTAGCTCGGCTTTTATTGCGTCATCAAAAGCGAGATAGCTTTTCGCGATTAGCTGTACTTTGTCTGGGACCAAAGCAACAAGGACGGCATCTATGCCGTCCAAGCTGGTGCCAGACATCAATCCTATGTAGTAATCAGTCACGCTTTATTTATTCAACTTTTGCTAAGTTAGTGTTGCGCAACAGTTCCAAACGCGTCAAGAAATTGTCGGCAATAGGGCGGAATGTGGCGACTTGTGAGGCTTTAACGGGTTGTGCATCAGGTAAGGCAACACGCAAAGGATCGTGCTGCTCGCCGCCTACTTTGAACTCGTAATGTAGGTGCGGCCCAGAAGCTAAACCTGTCATCCCGACGTAACCAATGACCTCGCCTTGTGCGACGCGCTGACCGTTGTGCAAGCCAGCCGCAAAGCGCGATAAGTGCCCATAAACCGTTGTGTAGCGACCTTGGTGATTGATGTTAATCACATTGCCATAGCCATTTTGTTTGCCCACTAAAGACACCACACCATCCGCCGTAGCTTTGATTTTCGTGCCTATTGGTGCTGCAAAATCAGTGCCTTTGTGAGCGCGCCAAGTGTTCAGGACGGGATGAAAACGTGAGCTGGTGAAGCCAGAACTCACGCGTGAAAATTCAATGGGTGAGCGTAAAAATGCTTTGCGTACACTCTTGCCTTCGGGCGTGTAGTAGTCGCCATGCTCAGCATCGCTTTGGAAGTAAACGGCACGATAAGCTGTCCCGCGATTGATAAACTCAGCTGCTTGGATGCGCCCCGCGCGCACCAGCGCACCATTGCTGTAAGTCATTTCATAGACCACGGTAAATTTGTCGCCGCGACGTAATTCGTGATGAAAGTCGATGTCGCCGCTGAACAGTTCGGTGAGCTGATTGGCCGCCGCGTCAGGCATTCCCGCCGCATCGGTTGCTGCATACAAACTGGTTTTAATTTCACCGGTGCGCACAAATAAACGTTTTTCTAATTGCGCGGCTAAGGTTTTAGCAACAAAGCCGGTCGCTTGCTTTTCAATCACGACTTGCGCGCCCGCATCATTTAAATAACGCAAGGAAATGAGCGCGCCTGTTGCGCTTGTTTCAGCTTGCACTTCTTTACCTGCGCTTAATTTACGCAACGATTCAGCGGCTGCATTGGTGCGCAAAAACTCACTTGCAGCAGCATCTTCTACATTCATGCGACGTAATAATTCAGCCACTGTATCTCCGCGCAACACGCGCTCATTGCGCCAGTAGCTACTTTCGCTAACGCTATTTGCGCTGATGCTTAAAGGAATTTCTTGCACGCTTAACTGGGTATCCGTTAAACCAATTTGGCTTTGTGGCACGAGACCAAACGCTGTCACTACGCCTAATAAAGGCATGGTGGACAAGGTTACAAACCAACGCAATTTCATTTTGCGTTCTTGGCTGATAGCATTTTGGGTTAACATTCGCGCCTCCTAAATTTGGCTTAGCTGCTACAAAGAGTGTTGCAACAAGGTGTTACGTTTGAAATGGACGCGCACTTTACCAGAAACAGGCTAAGCCTTAAACCCAAACCGATACACGGTCTAAAGCCAGTGAAAAAACAGCTTATGGCAGACCGTCGGTATGAATTAACCGACTAGCGGTAAAAACCCGCTTTATTGACATGACCCATCCCGCAATTATCAGCCTGAATCCCACTCAACAAAAAGCCTTAGACATCATCAAACGCGGCGCAGATGAATTGCTCATCGAAGCCGAGCTGATTAAAAAGCTGGCGGAAAATCGTCCTTTGCGCATCAAAGCGGGCTTCGACCCGACCGCACCCGATTTGCATTTAGGTCACACCGTGTTGCTTAACAAAATGCGTCAACTGCAAGATTTGGGGCATCACGCGCTGTTTCTGATTGGTGATTTCACCGGCATGATCGGCGACCCGACAGGTAAAAATGCCACCCGCCCGCCGCTCACCCGCGAGCAAGTGCTCGCCAATGCGCAGTCGTATAAAGAGCAAGTGTTCAAAGTGCTAGACCCTGCCAAAACCGAAGTGGTGTTTAACTCGACTTGGATGGACGCGTTCAGCGCGGTGGATTTAATCAAGTTAGCGGCGACCCACACGGTGGCGCAAATGTTGGAGCGCGATGATTTTTCTAAACGCTACAAGGGTAATCAGCCCATCGCCATCCACGAATTCATCTACCCTCTGGTGCAAGGCTACGATTCGGTCGCATTAAAAGCCGATATTGAGCTGGGCGGTACCGACCAAAAGTTTAATTTGTTAATGGGGCGCGAGCTGCAAAAGCATCACGGTCAAGCACCGCAATGTGTGTTGACCATGCCTTTGCTGGAAGGCTTGGACGGCGTGAATAAAATGTCCAAATCGTTGGGCAATTACATCGGTATTACCGATAAGCCACAAGACATGTTCGGCAAGCTGATGTCGATTTCGGACACGCTGATGTGGCGTTACTTTGAGCTGCTGTCGTTTCGTGACATGGATGAAATTAAAGCGTTACAAGCTGAGACCATTGCAGGACGTAATCCACGCGATGCCAAAGTCATGTTGGCACAAGAAATTGTGGCGCGCTTTCATAGTCAAGACGCAGCGGTTGCGGCGTTGAGCGAGTTTGAAGCGCGTTTCCAAAAAGGCGTATTACCTGACGAGATGTCTGAAGTGACGGTAGCGGCGACGAACGGCGTGATTGGCGTACCACAATTGTTGAAAGCTGCGAATTTAGTCGATAGCACTTCGGAGGCGATGCGCATGATGGCGGCAGGTGCGGTCAAAGTTGATGGCGAAAAAGTCACTGAAAAGTCGGCCACAATCGCGGCAGGGAGTGTCGTCGTGGCACAAGTCGGCAAGCGCAAATTTGCACGGATTACTGTCAGTGCTGTTTAACCGCACGCCCTCACAATTAAAAAAATCTCACAGCTAATTGACAAGGATAGGACAAATCTGGACAATGCCGCGCTTCGTGGTGATATAGCTCAGCTGGTTAGAGCACAGCATTCATAATGCTGGGGTCGGTGGTTCAAATCCACCTATCACCACCAAAATTTCTTAGCCTCGATTCGTCGGGGCTTTTTTTTGCATTGCTATTCGGTGAATCCTCTTCCCTGATGAATACTTTGCCCCCCCTCCCTAAACAAAATTCGCCTGCGCACGTGTTGCGCGAGGTGTTCGGCTATACGCAATTTCGCGGCGAGCAGCAGGCGATTGTTGAACACGTCGCGAGCGGTGGCGACGCGCTGGTGTTGATGCCGACGGGCGGCGGAAAGTCCTTGTGTTATCAGCTTCCTGCCTTGTTACGCGCGGGCGTCGGCGTGGTGGTGTCGCCGCTGATTGCGCTGATGCAAGACCAAGTTGCCGCGTTGCAACAACTCGGTGTCAGCGCGGCATTTTTGAATTCCAGTTTGGCGGCGGAAGACGCGCGGCGCGTCACGCAACAACTATTGCGCGGCGAGTTGCAAATGCTCTACGTCGCACCCGAACGCCTGCTCAATGAAAATTTCTTGGCGTTGTTAGGGCGGCTAGAAAGCACCACGGGCATCGCTTTATTCGCCATTGATGAAGCGCATTGCGTGTCGCAATGGGGACACGATTTCCGCCCCGATTATCGCGCTTTGTCAATCTTGCACGAACGCTTCCCTAATGTGCCACGCATTGCACTGACCGCCACCGCCGACGCGCCGACGCGCGCCGAAATTGTTGAACGCTTGGCGTTGGAAAATGCGCGCCAATTCGTGTCGAGTTTTGATCGTCCCAATATCCGCTATCGCGTGGTGAATAAAAATAATGCGCGCGCGCAACTGACGCAGTTTTTAGACGCGGAACACAGCAACGACGCGGGTGTGGTGTATTGCTTGTCGCGCAAAAAAGTCGATGAAACCGCTGCTTGGTTGCAAGAACAAGGCTGGGACGCGTTGCCGTATCACGCGGGCTTGGATACCGCCACGCGTGCTGCGAATCAAAGCCGATTTTTGCGCGAAGAAGGCGTGGTGATGGTCGCTACCGTCGCCTTCGGCATGGGCATCGACAAGCCCAATGTGCGCTTTGTCGCGCATCTCGATTTGCCTAAAAGTATGGAATCGTATTACCAAGAAACCGGTCGCGCGGGACGCGATGGCTTGCCCGCCAACGCTTGGCTGGCTTACGGTTTAGGCGATGCGGTGAGTTTGCGCAGCATGATGGATGCGGGCGAAGCGTCCGAAGAACGCAAGCGCGTGGAGCGACAAAAGTTAGACGCGCTGTTGGGCTATTGCGAATCGACCGCGTGTCGCCACCAAACCTTGCTGCGCTATTTTGGCGAAGACCACGCGGGCGGCTGTGGGGCGTGCGATAACTGCCTCACGCCGCCGCAAACCTGGGACGCGAGCGAGGCGGCGCAAATGGCGTTGTCGTGTGTGTATCGCAGCGGGCAACGCTTCGGCGTGGGACATTTGAGCGATATTTTGATGGGCAAACTCACCGTTCAAGTCGAAAAATTTAATCATCAACAGCTCACCACTTTTGCGATAGGCAAAGCAATGAACGCCAAGCAATGGAGCAGCGTGTTTCGCCAGCTCATCGCGAATGGCTTGCTGAGCGTGGATGTGGAAGGTTACGGCGGGCTGCAACTGACCGCGCTGGCGCGTCCCGTGTTACGCGGCGAGGAAAAAGTTTGGCTGCGTAAAGACGCTGAGACAGGCGAACGCAAACCACGCACGCATTCGAGCAAGCCGACCTTTGCGGCGGGCGCGGACGATGGTTTGTGGACGGCGTTAAAAGCCAAACGCATGGAGCTGGCGCGCGAACAAGGCGTGCCGCCGTATGTGATTTTCCACGACAGCACCTTGGTTGAAATGCTCAGTCAGCGACCGCGCAATCTGGACGAAATGGGGCGCGTCAGCGGTGTGGGACAAGCTAAGTTGACGCGTTATGGCGAGGCTTTTTTGCAAGTATTTCGCGATGAAAGCTAAGTTCTCCTTAATCTGTTTTTTGTTGTTATTTGGCACAGCGCAAGCTGCCGAGCTAGTGGACATTGCCACACCAGCAGCGACCGTGACGACCGCCGAGGACGAGCAAGATTTGTACGGCTTACTTGAGCCTTTGGATGCGCCGCGCAATTTTGTGGCGCGTGGTTTGGTCAGCGTGGTCAGCGACATCGACAAGTTTTTTGGCGACACGCGCAACTATCAAGAAAGCAATAACAGCGTGATGCAGCTTGATGTGCATCGCCTCGCGGGGTTTGGCGGCGAGCCGAAATTTATTTGGACGGGACGGGTGAAAGTGGATTTGCCCAACACTGAAAAACGTCTGCATTTTGTGTTGGAAAGTAACCCCGATAAAAATCTTAACAGCGATAAAAATGCTAGCACCAACGCCACGCAAGCCACGCCGATCAATCAACTTAACGGCAAAGTGGCTGGCCCGCAAAGCTATGCAGCGGCGTTGCGTTTTGAACAGCCAGACGATAGACCGTGGCATTTAAGTAGCGATTTAGGCGTGCGTTTGCAAGGCTTGCAGCTCAATCCGTTTGCGCGCACACGCGGTAGTTATTCCGTGCCGTTTGGTGACTGGCGATTCAAGGCGAGCGAAACTTTTTTTGTGTTTAATTCGACGGGGACGGGGGCGACTACGCAAGTTGATTTTGAACATTTTTTGAGCGTGCCCGTGTTGTTTCGTGCCACCAGTAGTGCTACTTGGTTACATCGCGCGCAGAACTTTGATGTGCGCCAAGATGCTACGATTTTTCATACTCTCGATGCGCGCCGCGCCTTGCTGTATCAGGCGAGCGTGACAGCCATCACCAGCCCGCAGCGACAAATTAGCGACACGGTGTTACTCGCCACTTATCGTTATAAATTACATCGCGAATGGATATTTTTTGAACTCAGCCCGCAATTGCATTTTCCGCAAACGCGGCAATATCGCGCTAGCCCGTCGTTCTTGATGCGTATGGAATTTTTGCTCGACAAATCGCTGTAGCCTAAGCTCGAGTGCTGTGTCGTATCGTCCGCGCCACCACCCACGTTTGTATCTCACTTGCGCCTTGTTTTTGCACGACGCGCGCCAAGGCATTCAGCGTCGCACCGCTGGTTAAAACATCATCTACCAGCGCGACTCTTTTGCCGCTTAAATCGGCATGACAGATAAACGCATTACGCATGTTTTTGCCGCGTTGTTTGAAGGGCAAGGTTGATTGCGGAGCGGTATCGACGACGCGTTCACAGACGTGGGTCAATAGTTCTATATGCAATTCATGCGCTAAAAATTTCGCAATCAATAAAGCTTGGTTATAAGCGCGCCGTTTGAGTTTGTTGCGATGTAAGGGCATGGCGATGATGACATCGGGCAAACCGTCACGCGCAATGGCCGCCAACAAAGGGGCGGCGAGTGCTTTAGCCAGTGCGAGTTGCTCGCCATATTTGAATTGCTGGATGAGTTTGTTGACGGGAAAAGTATAAGCAAAGGCGGCGGTGCTGCGCGTGAACAGGGGTGGGTGGGAGAGGCAATGTCCGCAGATTTTGCCGCTGCTAATCGGCAAGGCGCATTGCTCGCACAAGTTACCGCGCAAATACGGCAAGTCTGCGTCGCACCCCTCACACCACAAGCCCCGCTTGCTCATCGCGCCACACAATACGCAAGGCTGCTTGAGCGCGATGTGCTTAAAAACTGCGCGCAGGTTCAGTAATACTGTTTTGAAAATTGACAAGGGGAAGTCCTTTCAGGATGATGCCGCGCTCGCAATCATAGAGCCGAAGCCCATGAACACTCAAACCATAGAATTTATCCGTCCGATTAAACGCAGCACTACACCGCAACGCTGGGCAGTAGCAGACGTAGAAGCCTTGTTCCGTCTGCCTTTCGCGGACTTGATGTTTCAGGCACAACAAATTCATCGCGAAAATTTTGATGCAAATGCGGTGCAACTGTCCACGCTGCTGTCGATTAAAACGGGCGGCTGTTCGGAAGATTGTGGCTATTGCCCGCAGTCGGCGTTCCATTCCACTGGCGTAGAAAATCGCAAAATGTTGGAAGTGGAAGAAGTGGTGCGAGCCGCCAAAGCCGCGCAAGACAACGGCGCGAATCGTTTTTGCATGGGCGCGGCATGGCGCGAACCTAGCGAGGGCGATATGGAAGCCGTGGTGGAAATGGTCAAGGCAGTGCGCGGTCTGGGTATGGAAACCTGCGCGACATTGGGGATGTTGAACGATGCGCAAACGCAACAACTCAGCGACGCGGGCTTGGATTACTACAACCACAATATCGACACCGCGCCAGAATTTTATGGCGACATTATCAGCACGCGCGATTACCAAGATCGCTTGGATACCTTGGAGCGCGTGCGCAAAGCGGGGATGCATGTGTGCAGCGGCGGCATCGTCGGCTTGGGCGAAAATCTCACCCAACGTGCCGGCTTGGTCGCACAACTCGCCAACATGGAACCGTATCCAGAAAGTGTGCCGATTAACAATTTGGTGAAAGTTGAAGGCACACCCTTAGCCGACACGCCCGACTTAGATCCACTGGATTTCGTGCGCACCATCGCCGTCGCGCGCATCACCATGCCTAAAGCGCGTGTGCGTCTTTCCGCAGGTCGTCAAGAAATGTCCGATGCCGTGCAAGCCTTGTGTTTCTTGGCAGGCGCGAACTCGATTTTCTACGGCGAGCAACTGCTCACCACTGGCAATCCCGAAGCGCAACGCGACCGTGCTTTGCTGGATAAATTGGGCATGTATCCGTTTGCGGATAAACACTAAGCATCTTGCCGTTTCGCGAATTACAAACCGAGCTCGATGAACGTGCCGCACTAGGTTTGCTGCGCGCGCGTCGTACTTTGGACACGCCGCAATCGCCGCATATTGTCGTCGATGAAAAACCGTATTTAGCGTTTTGCAGCAACGATTATTTGGGGCTGGCAAATCATCCGCAGCTCATTGCCGCCTTGCAAAATGGCGCGCAACAATGGGGCGTGGGCGCGGGGGCGGCGCATCTGGTGAGCGGACATTTCGCACCGCATCATCAGCTCGAAATGCAGCTTGCAGAATTCGTAGGCAAACCTGCCGCACTGCTTTTTTCCACCGGCTATATGGCGAACCTCGGAGTCGTGCAAGCCTTGGTGGGTAAGGCGGATACGGTATTTGCCGACAAGCTCAATCATGCGTCATTGAACGATGCGATGTTGTTGTCGCGCGCGCAAATCAAACGCTATCGCCACAGCGATATGGCGCAGTTGGCAGAACAATTAGCGCAAACCAAAACAGGCAGAAAACTCATCATCACCGATGCGGTTTTCAGCATGGATGGTGACCTCGCGCCCTTGCCGGAATTGCTAGCGTTATGCGAACAGTTTGACGCGTGGTTACTGGTCGATGACGCGCATGGTTTTGGTGTGTTGGGCGAGCAGGGACGAGGTTCGTTGGCTCATTTCAAATTAGCTTCGCCACGCATCATCTACATGGCAACCCTAGGCAAAGCCGCTGGCGTATCGGGTGCGTTCGTCGCCGCCGAGCAAGTGGTGATAGAGACATTGGTCAATCAAGCGCGCAGCTATGTTTACACCACCGCCACGCCGCCGGCTTTGTCGGTCGCGCTGTTAGAGAGTTTGCAACTGATAAAAAATGGCGATGACAGGCGCGCGCATTTGCAAAAACTCATCGCGCAATTACGTGCAGGACTAGCCGATTTACCTTGGACGTTGATGCCTTCTGACACCGCGATACAACCTTTGCTGGTAGGCGAAAATCAAGCTGCATTGAAATTAAGCGAAGGGCTGCGCGAACGCGGTATCTGGGTCGCGGCGATCCGTCCGCCCACCGTGCCGCAAGGCACTGCGCGTTTGCGTATTACTTTGTCGGCGGCGCATAGCGCAGCGGATGTGCAACAACTCATAGGAGCATTACATGAGCTTGCATGTTGAAAGTTATGGCAGCGGCGCACCGCTGTTGCTCATCCACGGCTGGGGAATGCACGGCGGGCTGTGGGGCGAGGTCGTTTCAAACCTCGCGCAAGATTTTTGCGTGCAGGTGGTGGATTTACCGGGACATGGTTGTTCTGGGAAGTGGGAAGCTGAAAGTGGAAAATCGGAGCTGCCTCCCGACTTTCTACTTTCGACTTGCCACTCACCAATAGATGCCATCGTCGCCCAGTTATCTGCAAAATTTGAAGAACCACTCACTGTGTGCGGCTGGTCGCTAGGTGGGCAAATTGCCTTGCGTTGGGCGCAGTTAGAGCCGCAAAAAATTCAACGCTTGGCGCTGGTTTCTAGCACGCCGTGCTTTGCGCAGCGCGCCGATTGGTTGGAGGCAATGCCGCTCGCCACGCTAGCGGAATTTGCCGCTGCATTGACTGACAACCCCACCACGCAGACATTGCGTCGCTTTGTGGCGTTGCAAACGCGTGGCAGTGAAAACGAGCGCGCCTTGTTGACGCGTTTACGCAACGAACTTTTTGCCCACGGCGAACCTGATTGGTCAGCCTTGCAAAGCGGTTTGGAAATTTTGCGTGATTGCGACTTACGCGACGCATTGCCAAACATCACGCAGCCCAGCTTAGTCATCGCAGGTGAGCGTGATACCCTCACGCCCCCGCAAGCCTCTGAATATCTGGCGGCAGCGTTGCCTGATGCGCAATTAGTAACCATCGTAGGTGCGGCGCACGTGCCATTTTTATCGCACCCTGAAATTTTTGTTGAACACCTAAAGAAATTTTTGCATGAACGAATTTGAAATAAATAAACGCCAGATGCGCCGCGCTTTTAGCCGCGCGGCGAACAGTTACGACGCGACGGCGGTGTTGCAACGCGAAGTCTGTACACGCATGTTGGAACGCTTGGACTACATCAAGCTGCAACCGCAACGCATTCTCGATGTCGGCAGCGGCACGGGTTGGGGCACGCGCCAGCTCATCGCCAAATATCCTTCCGCGCAGATGATTTCTTTGGACATCGCGATCGGCATGTTGCAAGCGGCGCGGGGTACATCGAGCTGGTGGCAAAAGATGTTCAGCAGCCAAAAAACCGCGATGGTATGCGCCGATGTGGAAGCTTTGCCGATTGCATCAAATAGTTTGGACATGGTGTGGTCGAATCTGGCAGTGCAATGGTGTAACGACTTGCCCGCCACCATCGTTGATTTGCATCGCGTGTTGAAGGTCGAAGGCTTGTTGATGTTCAGCACGTTTGGGCCTGATACTTTGAAGGAATTGCGTCAGGCGTTTCACGGCGTGGATGCGCACAACCACCTGAATCGTTTTGCCGATATGCACGACATCGGCGATATGTTGTCGCACGGTGGCTTTGCCGAACCCGTGATGGATATGGAATATCTCACCCTGACTTATGACGATGTGCGTGGCGTGTTGCATGACCTAAAAGCCATCGGCGCGAACAACGCCACAGCCGGACGCGGTCAGGGTTTGATGGGAAAGCAGGCGTGGAAATTATTGGTGGAAAATTACGAAGCGTTGCGCCGCGACGGAAAATTGCCCGCGACGTATGAAGTGATTTACGGCCACGCGTGGAAACCACAGCCTAAAAAATTGGCGGATGGGCGCGCGATTATTAAGACGGATTTCAAACTTTGAAAACGCTAAACCCCTCCCAACCTCACCTTAACAGGGGAGGCGATTTGACTCCCTCCCTGACAAAGGAGGGCTGGGGTGGGTTAGCTTATTTCGTCACTGGCACGGACACCAATGTGGGTAAGACGCTGATCAGTTGCGCGCTACTGGAAAGTTTTGCCGCGCAAGGCGCAGCCGTCATTGGCATGAAGCCAGTCGCGGCGGGTGTCGATGCTTCTGGTCGAAATGAGGATGTGAATCTACTAGCGGCTGCGAGCACAGTTCAGGTCGATTTGGAGCGCATCAATCCCTATCATTTTGCGTCCGCCATCGCGCCGCACCTTGCCGCGCAACAGGAAAATATTCACATAGATTTAGCGCATATCGTTGCGTCATTTAATGCCTTGCAAGCACTCGCGGATGTCGTAATTGTTGAAGGCGCGGGTGGTTTTATCGTGCCGCTGAATGACACGCAAGACAGCGGCGACTTGGCGGTGCAGCTCGGTTTGCCGATTATTTTGGTGGTGGGTATGCGGCTGGGTTGTTTGAATCACGCGCTGCTTACCGTGCAAGTGATAGCCGCGCGCGGCTTGACGTTAGGGGGTTGGGTGGCGAATTGCGTGGATGAAAATATGGCGATGCGTGAGGAAAATATCACTGCTTTGCAACAACGCATTGCCGCACCGCTGCTCGGTATTATTCCGTTTCAAGCGCAGCCCGATGCGCGCCATGTCGCAACCTGTTTGAGTGTGGCATCATGCGCCGCCCGAATTTAGTCGCTACTCGCTTGTAGGAGCTCGATTTATCGAGCGATTGCTACACCAAAAAACATCGCTCGATTTATCGAGCTCCTACAAACCCCTGAATCCTCAATCCTCCACTAACCATGACCGATTTCAGCATCATCGCGGTATTTTTTGTCGGTCTGCTAGGCGGCGTGC
>JBJORQ010000027.1:0-31660 GCA_046049345.1 Pseudomonadota bacterium
CACATCGAACGCGGCACCTTGAATTTAAGCGCGCTCAATACGCTGGTGTTGGACGAAGCTGATCGTATGTTGGACATGGGTTTTTACGACGACATCGCCTACGTTGCCAAGCGTTGTCCAGCGGCGCGTCAGACCTTGATGTTTTCGGCAACTTATCCAGACGGCATCGCGCGGTTGGCACGCCAATTTATGCACAATCCGCAAGAAGTGAAATTGCTGGAGCAACATGAGGAAAGCAAAATCCGCCAACGCTTTTACAAAATCGACAACGAGCAACGTTTAGAAGCCGTCGCCATTTTGCTCAAGCACTATCGCCCAGTGAGTACGCTGGCGTTTTGCAACACCAAACAACAATGCCGTTCGCTGCTTGAAGCCCTGCACGCGCAAGGCATCAAAGCCCTGACGCTGAATGGTGATTTGGAACAGCGCGAACGCGACCAAGTGCTGATTCAATTTGCCAATCGCAGTTGCTCAGTGCTGGTGGCAACCGATGTCGCCGCGCGCGGGCTGGACATCACCCAACTCGAAGCCGTCATCAACGTCGATGTCACGCCCGATCCCGAAGTTCACATCCATCGTATTGGTCGTACTGGACGTGCCGATCAAGACGGTTGGGCGTTGAGTTTATGCGGCCCAACTGACCGCCATCGCATCATCACCATCGCGCAAATGATGCACATCGAACCCGAATGGCATGAGCTGAACGAACTGGAAAGTAGCGACGACACCCCGCTCATCGCGCCTATGGTGACGCTGCAAATTCTCGGTGGGCGCAAAGAAAAAATTCGCGCCGGTGACGTGCTGGGCGCGCTCACCGGTGACGCGGGTTACACGCGCGAACAAATCGGCAAAATCAACGTCACCGAGTTTTCCACTTACGTTGCCGTGGCGAGAAATATCGCGGCTGAAGCGGTGCGCAAACTCAACGCAGGCAAGGTGAAAGGTAAGACGGTGAAAGTGCGCGCGCTGTAATAGGATTGATGATTAGTAAGTTATAATCTTCGCGGTATTTTTTGTTGGGATACTTGTCGTTAATTCGATAAATTTTGAGCTACTTACAGCTCTATTTTTAATAGTGGTTAATTAGGGAAAATATAATGAAGTCTTCAAAATTAGTGCTGTTGTCGTTGGTAGTACTGTCACTTACTGGTTGCGCTTCTGTTCTGAAAGGAACGGACCAAGTATTAACCTTCACCAGTGACCAAGATGGTGCGCAAGTTCTCTTAGATGGTGTATCTGTTGGCGTGACCCCTTTGTCAATGAAGGTCAAGAAAAATTCAAAAAGCACTGTAATGGTTAAAAAAGATGGCTTCCGAACACAAACGATGCCATTAGATAAGAAGTATGACGGTGTTGCGCTGCTGAATATTTTTTGGGATTTCAGTACGACTGATTTGATAACAGGTGCTGCATATGAGTACGAGCCAAACACCTATTACTTCAAATTGCTGAAAGAAGATGCAGCCAAGTGAGCAAGTAATAATGGTCGGCTAGATAAACATTTGTCCGATGAGATTAGGGTTTTTGTACTGACTAGGTTTTATGTTATTAAAAGTACAAAAAATCAAGAACTCATGGATTCATTCAAAAAGTTGCTAGAAGACTATTTGCTTATTCAAAGCTCACAAGCCAACTTACTAAGCGTGCAAATCCTTAATGACAGCAACAGCCCATTTGAATGTCTAAACAAGCTAGCCGCCATTAAGCCCCCCCCTAAGTAATAATAAAAATCCCGCTTTGTGCGGGTTTTTTATTATTCAAAGTTCAGCCCAAACACATTAGCGTTGCAAGCGAAGGCATGAATAAATTTATTGTATTCACATTGAGCTTAATCATATCTGGCACATCGTTAGCCGCAGATATACATCAAGCGAATAACTACTGGAACAAGCTGCTACATTTTGATGGCGAACATAGTCGCGTGAGTTCGGTAGAGTTTTTTGTGACTACGAATGGGGCGAACGATGCGATGGCAGAGCAACTAGAAACGATACGTTTGCTTAACGGGAGCGACGGGGCTCAAATTGCATGTAACTTCCCCGCTCGTTATCAGTGGTTAAAGTCTCAAGGAAAAGCTATTCCCAGCTTTGATTTAATGAGCTGTACCGAATTACAAAACTTCCTTAACAGCTTTCAAAATCAAACGCTGAGCATCGTTTTTATATCCGAGTTTACAGATGTACCAGCATCGGCTTTTGGGCATGTCATGCTAGCTTTTCATAATCTAGATGTGCCATTTTCATTGGCTGATACGATTCATTTTTCCGCCATTACCAAACCAGATAATTTTTTTCGCTATGCCTACAGTGGCCTGACAGGTAAGTACGATGGTTTTTACATGCGAGAGCCTTTTTTCGTAAAACAAAATGAATACAACATAAATGAACAAAGAGCCCTCTATGTGTATGAACTGAATATGAGTAAGGAAGAGATTTCTCGGATTACCCTGCATCTTTTTGAGTTACGCAAAGCCCGCTTTCAGTATTTTTTCATAAAAGAAAACTGCGCTTTTTATGTGGCCGACTTGCTTGATATAGCTTTTCTGAGTGAAGATCATAGTTTGAACTCGCAACATGCAGTTTTACCTATAGATGTCGTTCGTCAATACCAGCATCAAATTAAGCAGCGTGTAATTCTTTCACCCTCATTATTCCAAGCTGAGGAAAGCCTAGAACGACTTACAAAAAATGAGTTAGTGACAGTCGAAAATGTCATAGCTCAACACGAAAAACCTAACAACCTGTTCGCCAACTCAGTAAAAGAAGTCCTCGCTTTACATTATCAATATACTTTTCGTAGGCAAAAAAAAGTGTACGACAATTATTCTGATGTTCAAGCACTTGAATATATTCCGACACCAAAATCAAAACTATTAAAAGACCCGTTAGTAGTTAATGATGCCAGCCAAATTTCGCTTGGAGCGTTTCAAAGTAGAAAGCAGCTAGGGTTGTTACTGGGGTACGGAGCATTGTCACGAAACATTTATTCTTTACAACAAAACGACCTGCAAGAATCCGAAACTTCAATATTATTTTTACAAGCCGAACTGACATCGCAAAGTGCGATATTAAAACGGTTAGATTTATTGAAAGTCGCCTCATCTCCTAAAAGCAATACATTGCGGCAAGATTTATCTTGGGCTTTTTATTCAGGGGTTAACCGTGAGAATCTGCAAGCTCAAGCGCGACCTGAAGTTGAATTTGGTATGGGGAAAAGCTGGGGGGGGGCAAACTTCACATTCACAGCTCTAGCATCGGCGGGCATACAAGCTAGTGCTGGTGCGGCTAATCTTTATATGAGGCCGAACATTGCTGTCAGTGGTTATAGCTCCAGTAATACAAAGATTGGCATTCTAGTTTCAGATAAATTATTTCAGTCGCAAGGTTACTTACAGAGCGAGTTCTTTCTCACTTATCAAATGACTCTATTCAACCTAAGTGGGCGTTATTTACAAACGCCCAACAGCGCAGTGCAGACAAGCTTAGTTGTTGATTTTCACCTTTAACGACTTTAGTTATCACCCAGCACCAACAAATTTTTCGCTGTTGCGACAGCAATCGCAGTGAGTGGAATATCTCTATCTAGCGTGACAAATCGTCCGCCTTGTGGTGTAGCGAGGGCGAGCAGATAAACATCGGTAAGATGGCGTGAGCTGAGAATTTTTTGCCAGTCCACTGTTTCACTCAATAAGCTGAACGAGTCCGGCCAAAATTCATGCGCGTGATGTTGCGTCGCCGCCGTCAAACGTTCCGCAATTTGCGCCGCAGGAACGGCATTCGGGTGGCTGGGTTACGACAAAATGCGCAAGCAGCCGTTTTTGCGTAATCGGGCAAAAAGCCCAACCATCTTTTAGACTGAATGGCGATTCGCACGCAGCGTAATCGCTTCTTGTCGCATCGCTTCGTCTTTGAGCGTGTCGTTGATTTCGCGCACCACACTGCGTATATCGACTTTGCTTTCGTCATGCTTAAAGCGTCCGGTCAGCACGCTGTCCACATTCAATTCGCTGCGCTGATACAGCGACCAAATCTCGTTGCCGTAATCCGTGGCGTTTAGTTCTGGCGCAAATTGTCCGAAGTAGCTGGCGAGATTTTCTACGTCGCGCAGCAGCATTTTCTTAGCTTGATTATTCGCTGCCGCGTCGATGGCTTGTGGCAAGTCGATGATGACGGGGCCGTCGCTATCGACCAGCACGTTGTACTCAGACAAGTCGCCATGCACGATGCCCGCGCACAACATGCGCACCACTTGGCGTATCAGTTGTTGGTGATAGTCGCGTGATAGTCGCGTGACGTTTCGGCACTTAAAGTGAGGTCGTTGAGGCGCGGTGCGGCGTTGCCATCTGCATCGGTAACAAGCTCCATCAACAACACGCCTTCGTGAAAGTTATACGGCTTGGGCACACGCACGCCAGCGGCCGCTAACTGATAGAGCGCATCGACTTCGGCGTTTTGCCAGGCTTCTTCTTGCGCTTTGCGACCGTAATTCGTGCCCTTTTCCATCGCGCGCGCGCGACGAGAATTTTTAACTTTGCGCCCTTCGGTATAGTCAGTGCTTTGGTGAAAACTGCGCTTGTCGGCTTCTTTATAAACCTTGGCGCAGCGAATATCTTCCCCACAGCGCACCACATACACCGTGGCTTCTTTGCCGCTCATCAGTTGGCGCATCACTTCATCGACTAAGCCGTCTTCAATCAGCGGCAGGATCCTTTTCGGTGTTTTCATGCGCTTAAAATTTCTCGTGTGATTGCAAATATCGCCATGTGGCGGTCGGCAATTTTGCCAGTGCGACGCGACCGATACGAATACGTTTGAGCGCGACTAGCTGCAAACCAACCGTGAGACAGGCGTGCGCAATTTGCCCCGCGACTAAGCCTTTAACCGCGAAGCGCAACTTAGTTTCATTTTGCCAACTCACTTTAATCGGTGCTAAAGCACGACCGTTAAACTTCAAGCCGTGATTGAGTAAGCGCAAGCCTTCTGCCGACAAGGTGCCCGCCACCTCGACGATGTATTCCTGCTCAATCAGCGCGGCATCGTCGTTCAGCTTGCGCGCCACGCGCCAGTCTTGCGTCGCCACCAGCAGCCCGCTGGCGTTGCGCTCTAAGGGCAAACAGGCGGTCAGATGCGCGCTGTGTTGCTTAAGCAAACGAATCCCCGATGCATCTTCGGCGGCGCGCGTGGCGGCGTTAATCGGCAAATCGGGTGCGAGCGCGGCTTGATGCACCAACAAGGTGACGGGTTCTAAGGGCAGGGCAACCGCATCGGGATGTAATTCGACCAATTCCTCATCCACCATAAATTGCGGTTCTTCAACCACCACGCCCGCGACGCTAACCCAGCCGCCCGTAATCAACAGTTCCGCCTCACGACGTGAGCAAGCGGTCATTTCAACTAGGCGTTTGGAGAGGCGTATGGGAGCTGTCATAGATATAAATGTGGGGGATTTACGAAGTTGCGAGGTAGTGAGGGTGTATCTAAAAATCTTATAAATAAAAAAGCCCGATACTTGCGTATCGGGCTTTTCAACATCAATTAGCTATTACGCTGCTTGGATGTTTGATGCTTGCTTACCCTTAGGACCTTGAGTAATTTCAAACGTTACTTTTTGGCCTTCTTTGAGTGATTTGAAACCGTTCATGTTGATCGCTGAGAAATGCGCGAACAAATCTTCGCTACCATCATCAGGAGTTACAAAACCGAAACCTTTTGCATCATTGAACCATTTAACTGTACCAGCTGCCATGTGACTACTTCCTTATAAAAAAACGGGAACATTCCCGCAGAATATTTGAATCTAAGATTGCTCATGGCAAAACCAGGACTGCAAACACTTTGAATCAAATACCAAGCGGCTTTATACGCGTGCTTGAATAGTGTCGTCAAGCAAATTTTTCAGGATGTGCGATTTATTTTTATCACGCAAGAAAATTTCAAATAAAAACAGTGATTAGCGCGTAACGCGCGAACTTGCCGATTGCCATAAATAACGCTGCTTGCCACCAACTTAAACGCAACCAACCCGCCGCCAAACACAGCGCGTCACCTAACAGAGGAGTCCATGCCAACAGCAACACAGGCGTGCCGTAACGCTGCACTTGGTCGATATGTTTGAGCGATTTATTCGGCGGCAAGATGCGCCCCATCGCAAACGAAATCATCCCGCCTAGGGTGTTACCCAGCGTGGCGACCAACAAGGCTAAAGAAACTGCGTCGGGATAATTTTTAAGCAGTGCAAATAGCACCAGTTCCGAGCCGCCTGGCAACAGCGTTGCACCGAGTAGGCTACTCAAGAACAGTGAAATAAGGCTGGATAATTCAGTCATTTTTCGAGGGATGAGGCTCGCTGCGAGAGCAATTTCAGGCAATAAAAAGGGCGTAATAATTTACGCCCTCATCAGCCTAAATTACATCAATGCGCTTAAAACTTAATCGCGCCAAAAATCTTTTTCGCCAGATTGCCGGTGGCTTCAAGCGGGTTAGCGCGGATGGATTTTTCTTGTTCGGCAACCATTACGAATAAACCATCCAGAGCTTTTTGCGTGACATAATTCTCTAAGTTGGCATTCTTCGCATCAACCAAACCGAGCTGCACACCTTTGCCCGCGAACTGGTCGTATTTTTGCGCCAACTGAACCTTCTGCATGGCATTCACGACGATAGGTTGGAACTTGCTGCCCAAGGCTGTTTCCGTATTTTTGCGAAAGTATTGCGTGGCGGAATCATCGCCGCCCAACAAGATATTTTTCGCATCGGTGACGCTCATGTTTTTCACCGCACCGACCAATAACGCTTGCGCTTCAGGAGCGGCAGCTTCCGCTGCACGATTCATCGACAACTGCAATTCGTCGGCATATTTACCCATGCCAAAACGACGCAATCCGCCATCAATCTTTTGCAAATTTTCAGGTAGCGGAATGCGCACTTTAGCGTTGCCAAAATAACCATCAGGTTTCGCCAAGCTCGCCACCGCCGTTTGCGCGCCTTGGGTGAGAGCTTGCTTCAAGCTGGTGATTTGATCTTGGTTGCTAAAGTTCGCTAAGGGATTGCCCGCCGGTTGTCCGCTAGGTGCCGCAGCAGGGGCTGCCTGCGGAATCGCTTGCTGTAATTGACCTTTAAGGCCGTCTAAATTGAACGCATAAGCAGATGTCGCGCAAAGTACCGCGAGTAAAACGGTGGATTTTTTCAGCATGATGACTTCCTCGTTGATGAATTTTTGCGAGATGCCCGTTTAGCGTTTTTTCGGCGGCATGATGTCGGTAATCGTGCCTTCCGCCATTTCGGCGGCGAAGCACAAGGTTTCCGACAAGGTTGGGTGCGCATGGATGGTCAAACCGATGTCTTCCATATCCGCGCCCATTTCCAATGCCAGTACCGCTTCGGCGATCAGTTCACCGGCATTCACGCCGACGATAGACGCGCCCAAGATGCGGCGAGTTTTAGGGTCGAGCAAAATTTTCGTCGCACCTTCGGTACGTCCGACCGCGCCCGCGCGACCCGAAGCCACCCAAGGAAAACTCGCCTTTTCGTATTCGATGTTATCAATTTTGGCCTGTGTTTCAGTCAAGCCCATCCACGCGATTTCTGGGTCGGTGTACGCCACCGACGGAATCGTCATCGGCTCGAAGAATGCTTTGTGCCCCGCGCAATTTTCCGCCGCAACTTTGCCTTCATGCACGGCTTTGTGCGCCAGCATCGGGTCACCCACGATATCGCCGATGGCAAAAATGTGCGGCACGTTAGTGCGTTGCTGTTTATCGACCGGAATAAAGCCGCGTTCATTCACCACCAAGCCCGCCGCTTCCGCCGCGATTTCACGACCATTGGGACGACGACCCACCGCCATCAGCACGCGGTCATACAGTTGTGGTTCGGGCGCTTGTTCGCCCTCGAACGTGACGCGCAGTCCTTCCGCCAACGCTTCGATTTTAGTCACTTTGGTTTTGAGATAAATCGCTTCATAACGTTTGGCAATGCGGGTGTGCAAGGGTTTGACCATGTCTCTATCCGCGCCCGGCATCAGTCCGTCGGCGAGTTCCACCACCGAAATTTTTGTGCCTAACGCGTCATACACGGTCGCCATTTCCAAACCGATAATGCCGCCACCAATGACCAACATACGCTTGGGCACATCTTGTAATTTGAGCGCGCCCGTCGAATCAATAATGCGCGGATCGTCGTAAGGGAAGCCGGGGATGCGCGCCACGCTAGAACCCGCCGCCACGATGGCTTGCTCAAAGCGGATAATTTTTTCGCCATCATTGGTTTGCACTGACAGCGTATTGGCAGAAGTGAATTTCGCCACGCCTTGCACCACTTGCACTTTGCGTTGTTTCGCCAGTGCCGCGAGGCCGCCAGTGGATTTATTGATGACGCTTTCTTTCCATGCGCGAATCGCGTTGATGTCGATGGTAGGTGCGCCAAAAACCACGCCGTGATGCGAAACTTCTTCCGCTTCGGTGATGACTTTTGCCACGTGCAGCAAGGCTTTGGAAGGAATGCAGCCGACGTTCAAACACACGCCGCCCAAGCTCGCGTGCTTCTCAATCAGCACCACTTGTTTGCCTAAATCTGCCGCACGGAAAGCAGCGGTATAGCCGCCGGGGCCTGCGCCTAGCACCACCACTTGCGCGCTAATTTCGTCTGCGCCAACGGCAATCGCAGCAGCGGCAACAGGGGCTGATACTGGCGCAGACACGAGGGCCGCAGGCGCGCTAGCGGCAGAAATTGCCGTAGTTTCCAACAGCAAAATCAGCGAGCCTTCAGAAACTTTGTCGCCCAAATTAACTTTGAGTTCTTTCACCACGCCAGCGGCGGGAGACGGCACTTCCATCGCGGCTTTGTCGGTTTCCAAGGTAAGTAAAGATTGCTCCGCCGCGACCGTGTCGCCGACTTTGACAAATAATTCGATGACCGCCACGCCTTTGAAATCGCCAATGGCGGGGACTTTAACTTCGATAATTGAACTCATATTTTTCCTTAAATCATAAAAGCGTTACATGTTGAGCTTCAACTGTAGGAGCGCAATTCATTGCGCGTTGCAACTGTAAAAATATCGCGCAATGAATTGCGCTCCCACAAAACTAACTTCTAATTTGCCCGCTACCCAGCACGATATATTTTTGTGAGGTTAAGCCTTCCAAACCAACGGGGCCACGTGCGTGGATTTTGTCGGTGGAAATACCAATCTCCGCGCCCAAGCCATATTCAAAGCCGTCGGCGAAACGTGTTGAAGCGTTCACCATCACGCTGGACGAATCGACCTCGCGCAAAAAACGCATCGCCTTAGTGTAATTTTCCGTGATGATGCTGTCGGTGTGCTGCGAGCTGTAAGTATTGATGTGCTCTATCGCCTCATCCAAATTGGCGACGATGCGCACGCTCAAAATCGGCGCGAGATATTCGGTGCGCCAATCTTCTTCAGTGGCGATTTTCATGGCAGGAACCAGCTCACGCGCGGCTGCGTCGCCGCGCAGCTCTACGCCTTTATCCAAATAGATTTGGCACAGCTTAGGCAATACTGCTTCGGCGACATCTACATGGACCAACAATGTTTCCATCGCGTTGCACACGCCGTAGCGATGTGTCTTGGCGTTGTCGGCAACGACGATGGCTTTGGCGATGTCCGCTTCAGCGTCGATATACACATGGCAGATGCCGTCCAAGTGTTTGATAACGGGAACTTTGGCCTCCGCACTGATGCGCGCAATTAAACTTTTGCCGCCGCGCGGCACGATGACATCGACGTACTCTTGCATAGTGATAAGTTCACCTACCGCCGCGCGATCGGTGGTATTGATCACTTGCACCGCCGTTTCAGGCAGCCCTGCCGCGCGCAGCCCCGCATGAACACAGGCGGCGATGGCTTGATTGGAATGAATCGCTTCCGAACCGCCGCGCAAAATCGCCGCGTTACCCGACTTCAAACACAAGCCAGCAGCATCGGCGGTCACGTCAGGACGCGACTCGTAAATGATGCCTATCACACCCAACGGCACGCGCATTTTGCCCACTTGAATGCCCGACGGGCGATAGCTCAAATCGCTAATCGCGCCGATTAAATCAGGCAACGCGGCGAGTTGTTGCAAGCCCTCGGCAATCTCGTTAATGGTTTTGTCGTTGATGGTTAATCGGTCTAACGATGCAGCATCCAAACCATTGTTTTTTGCGTTGGACAAATCTTTCGCATTCTCAGCGATGAGCTGCGCGCGGCTAGACAAAATCGCCTCGGCGATAGCGATGAGCGCGCGATTTTTAGTCGCGGTGTCCGCCATCGCCATCAAGCGTGACGCGGCACGCGCGTTGATACCAACTTGCTGCATGTATTGTTTGATGTCGCTCATGTGGTGCGCTGTTTTTGGCAAAGCGCGCATTTTACCTCAAGTGCTAGAATGCGCGCCCTCGAAAAATCCTCGCACTGCAATGTCTGACATCCTGAATAAAATCCTTGCCGTTAAGGCGCAAGAAGTCGCCGCCGCGAAGCTGCAAAACCCACTGGCTGTGATGCGTTTAGACGCACTGCAAGCTGAACCCACGCGTGATTTTGTTGCTGCGATACGCGCCAAAATTGCCGCTGGCAAACCCGCCGTAATTGCTGAGATTAAAAAAGCCAGTCCCAGCAAAGGTGTGATTCGTGAAAATTTTAATCCCGCCGACATCGCAGCAAGCTACGCCGAGCATGGCGCGGCGTGTTTATCGGTATTAACCGACGAGCAGTTTTTTCAGGGCAGTGCGACGTATTTGCAACAGGCGCGTGCGGCGTGTGAATTGCCGGTGTTGCGCAAAGATTTTATCGTCGATGAATATCAAATTTATCAAGCGCGCGCGATGGGTGCGGATGCGATTTTGCTGATTGCCGCCGCCTTGTTATTGGATGAGATGAAAGTCTTGGAAGCCGTCGCGCAGCAGCTCGGCATGGCGGTGTTAGTCGAGGTGCATAACGCCTCCGAACTGGAAGTCGCGCTGCAACTCAACACACCCTTAATCGGTATCAATAATCGCAACTTGCGCACTTTTGAAGTGAGCTTGCAAACCACGCTAGATTTACTGGTCAGCATCCCCGCCAACCGCATCGTCGTGACCGAAAGCGGCATTTTCACCGCCGCCGATGTGCAACAAATGCGCGCCCAAAAGGTGCAGACATTCTTAGTCGGCGAAGCCTTTATGCGCGCCGACAATCCTGGTGCAGAACTGGCGCGCGTCTTCGCTTAATCACTAGTGGCCGTTAGCGTATAGCCAGCCTTGACGGGCAATTTCAGCCGTCATTTTTTCACCCGCTGCAATCATCTCTGCTACAAATTGATGCCCGCTTTGCAAAGCATTTTCTAGAATGGCGGTATCTTCAACGTACTCGTGCACCATCTGATTTCTGAGGCTGCGCATGGTTAGCCACTGTTCAGCAGAGTCAATCAAATCTAAGCGTTCAGCTCGATCCAAGTTGTCTATGACAGATGCCGTCTTTTCACCGAGCGCGCTCAATAACGCGGGCAATAATTTGTCGCCTAAGGTCTCTTGTAGGCGACTAAATCTGCCCACAAAGGCTTCGACGCGCTCAGCTAAATCAACATCCGTTTCGAGATTAGCAAAACTTTTAATTGCCGCCGGACCCGTAAAAAGTCGTTAATCGGTGCTGGCTAAATGGCGTGATTCTTTGGCGATGACGCGCGCCAAAAATTGCAAGCGCAGCGCGAGTTTGGCTTCGATATTCATAGCACAGCTCCTTCTTGAAAGGCGATGTCGTGTATCGGCAAATGCAGCAAATTCGGCGCGCTTAACAACACATCCACTTTGCGTCCGTGCATCACCCGCGAGATTTTTGCCGACAACTGCGCACTCAACAGTGCGGGGTTTTCAACTACGCTCGTGAACTCAACCAGCAAATCCAAATCGCCACCGCGCGCCGCATCATCCAGCCGCGAGCCAAACACGCGCACGCTTTGATGCGCGCTGGCGGTCTGCTGCACGATGTCACGAATAGCTAAAATTTGAGCAGGAGTAAGTCGCATATGCGGGGCGGTTGTTACGTTTGAGAACGATTGCCCAAGGTAATCTCCGCTAAGTTGAAATACCTATCTGCTAGAGGCGGCTGAATATGGAGCGGGTGAAGGGGATCGAACCCTCGTATGCAGCTTGGGAAGCTGCCGTTCTACCATTGAACTACACCCGCGAGGGCGGCGATTCTACTTGGGCGGCGCGCATTACTCAACTTTATAAAAATCCGTGCATAAAAAACGCAGCTTTTGCTGAGTATTGTGCAAACCGCGCGCAATCGCTTAGCCGTTTTTATCCATGCGCCGATACTGCACGGCTTCGGCGATGTGGCTGGTTTGCAAACTGTCACTGCCCGCCAAGTCGGCGATGGTACGGGCGACTTTTAGGATGCGATGGTAGGCGCGGGCGGACAGATTTAAGCGCGTAATCGCCTGACGCAGCAAGCTTTCACCCGCCGCATCGGGCGCGCAATAATTGTCGATTTCGGTGACCGACAGTAACGCGTTCGGCTTGTTTTGACGGGCGTGCTGACGTTGTCGAGCGAGCTCCACGCGTGCTTGTATCACCGCGCTGGTTTCGCCATCCGCCACTTTCAATAAATCATCATGTGGCACAGCAGGCACTTCAATTTGGATGTCGATGCGATCTAACAAGGGGCCGGAGATCTTGCCGCGATAGCGCGATACTTGGTCGGGTGTGCAACGGCACTTACCGTTGTAATGGCCGAGATAACCGCACGGACAGGGATTCATCGCGGCAAGCAATTGAAATTGCGCTTTGAAATCAGCGCGACGCGCGGCGCGTGAAATGGTGATGCGCCCGCTTTCCAAAGGTTCGCGCAATACCTCCAAAACGTGCCTATCGAATTCGGGCAGTTCGTCTAAAAATAACACACCATTCATTGCGATTGAAATCTCGCCGGGACGCGGATTGCTACCGCCACCAACCAGCGCAACCGCTGATGCCGTATGGTGCGGCGCACGGTAGGGGCGGCGTTTCCAATCTTCGATTTTGAACATGCCACCCAACGATTGCATCGCCGCACTTTCTAACGCTTCTTGCTGCGTCATCTGCGGCAAAATGCCGGGGAAGCGCGCTGCCAACATAGATTTTCCCGTGCCGGGTGGTCCGCTCATCAGCACCGAATGTCCGCCCGCCGCCGCGATTTCCAGCGCGCGCTTGGATTGCATCTGACCCTTGACTTCGCGCATGTCGGGATAGTTAGGCGTGACGACTTGCGGGTTGGGAATATAGCGTGGCAACAATTCACGTCCCGCCAAATGTGCAGCGACTTGCAGCAAGGATTGCGCGGCATACACCACGGCATCCTCGACAAGCGCGGCTTCCGGCGCATTGACGGCGGGCAGTACGAAGGCGCGGCCTGAGTTTGCCGCGCGATAGGTCATCGCCAACGCGCCGCGTATGGCACGCAGTTCACCGGTCAAAGCCAGCTCGCCCGCGTATTCATATTCGCTTAATTTTTCGCTAGGAATCTGCCCTGTTGCCGCCAAGATTCCCAACGCAATCGGCAAATCAAAACGCCCGCTTTCTTTAGGTAAATCGGCGGGTGCGAGATTGACGGTGATGTGCCGTGCGGGAAATTCAAAGTTGCAATTTTGCAAGGCGGCGCGAACTCTATCCTTGCTTTCTTTAACTTCCGTTTCGGGCAAGCCAACGATAGTGAAGCTAGGCAAACCATTGGCAAGATGCACCTCAACGGTGACCAGCTCCGCCTCCATGCCAGACAGTGCGCGGCTATAGAGGACAGCGAGGTTCATGTTATTTGCTCTGCGCTTCCAGCTCGGCAATACGCGCTTCTAAAGCAAGCAATTGCTCACGCGCTTTTGCCAACACTTGGGTTTGCACATCGAATTCTTCACGCGTCACCAAATCGAGCTTAGAAAAGCCTTGTGCCAGCAAAGCGCGCACGTTTTTTTCGGCATCTTTGACGGGGCTGCTATTCACCGCGTCGTGTAGCTTTTCGGATAAATCATTAAAAATTTTAGCGTTCAACATGATGGCGTTCCTTAAGATATGGGGTTAGGCATGGAGTGTAGCAAAAACCCTAGGCGACTGGCACAGCCTTAGTGCAAACACCACTTCAGCCGCTTGTTAATGGTGCATCGCGCCTCAGTCACGCTTCATTAAAATAACTATCTTATTGTTTTTATAAGAACTACAAACTTTGGCACGCTTGCTGCTTATAGAACAGCGCGGAAGATTCAAACCGTATTTCTCATTACTCTCTAAAGGACATCAACATGAAACGCAATTTATTGAACGCAGTAGTTTTGGGTGCATTGGCTTTGCCTACTTTTGCGATGGCAGCGGATGCGGTTGCTGAACATACCGTGACATCAAACGTGGCATTGGTTAGCAACTATCTGTATCGCGGTATCTCGCAAACTGGCGCAGGTGCGGCTCTCCAAGGCGGCTTTGACTACGCGCATGTGAGTGGTTTGTACGCAGGTGCGTGGGGTTCTAGCATCAGTTGGTTGGGTGATGCAGGTGTTGCTACTACAGCGGGCTTGGAGCTGGATACTTACGCTGGTTACAAAGGTGCGGTGAGTGATGTGTCTTATGACGTGGGCTTCTTGCGTTATAACTATCCTGGCACTTACGCAGTAGGCGCAGTTAAAGCGGATACCGATGAAATCTATGGTGCGGCAACTTACTCTATCGTTACCGCAAAAGTATCGTACGCATTGGGTGACTTGTTCGGCTTGGCAAAAGCCAAAGGTTCGACTTATTTTGAATTGAATGCGGCTTATCCTTTTGCTGATACAGGTATCACAGCAGGTGCACATTACGGCGTACAAACAGTTAAAGGTATCAATGCTGATGCACAAAAAGCAGCAGGAAATAATCCTACTTACACCGATTACAAACTGTCTGTTGCCAAAGATTTTAGCGGCTACGCACTCGGTTTGGCATACAGCAGCACCAACGCCAGCCCGTTCTACACCAGCTTGCAAGGCAAAAAACTGGGTAAAGGTACGGCCGTTTTGTCTTTAAGCCGTTCGTTCTAAAAACACAAGCAAGCCCTCTCTCTAACTCTCCCCCGCCAGCGGGGGAGAGGACAAACGAGAAAGACATTTTTAACACGGGAGAAAATTATGAAAATGGTCACAGCAATCATCAAGCCGTTCAAGCTCGACGAAGTGCGCGAAGCCTTGTCTAACATCGGCGTACAAGGCATCACCGTCACGGAAGTTAAAGGTTTTGGACGACAAAAAGGACACACTGAGTTGTATCGCGGTGCGGAATATGTGGTGGATTTTTTACCTAAGGTCAAACTCGAAGCAGCGATTAAAGCCGAAATGCTCGATCAAGTTTTAGAAGCCATCGAAAAATCAGCGAACACGGGAAAAATCGGCGACGGCAAAATTTTCGTGACCGAAATCGAGCAAGTTATCCGCATCCGTACGGGCGAAACTGGCTCTGACGCACTGTAATTCTTAGGAGAAAAAAACATGTCAAAACTCATAGCTTCAATGCTGTTACTAGCCGCCTTGTGCGGCTTGTCAGCCCCCGCTTTGGCGGAAGATGCCGCGGCGGCTAGTGCTACTGCAAGTGTGGCTGCGGTCGCCGATGCCGCCCCCGCTGTTGCCGCACCTGTTGCGGCTGAGCCTGCTGCCGCAGCTGTCGCCGCTCCCGTGCCTAACAAAGGCGATACTTCATGGATGCTGGTGTGTACTTTGCTGGTAATTATGATGTCGATTCCTGGTCTGGCGTTGTTCTACGGCGGCTTGGTGCGCAGCAAAAATATGCTGTCTATCCTCATGCAAGTATTCAGCATCTTCGCGCTGATTATGGTGTTGTGGGCGATTTACGGTTACTCGCTGGCATTCACTACGGGCAACGCGTTTATCGGCGGCTTTGATCGCTTGTTCCTGAAAGGCATTTTTGACCCCGTTACTGGCTCGGTGACCAATGCGGCAACCTTCAGCAAAGGCGTAGTGATTCCTGAGTTTGTGTTTGTGGCATTCCAAGCGACTTTCGCGGCGATTACCGTAGCGTTGACGGTCGGTGCTTTTGCCGAGCGCATGAAATTTGGCGCGGTGTTGTTGTTCTCAGCTTTGTGGTTCACCTTCGCTTACTTGCCTATCGCGCACATGGTTTGGTTCTGGCAAGGTCCAGATGCTTACACCACTCAAGCGGCGGCTGACATTGCCAATTCGACGGCAGGTTGGTTGTTCCAAAAAGGTGCGTTGGATTTTGCGGGCGGCACAGTGGTACACATCAACGCAGCGATTGCAGGTTTGGTCGGCGCATTCTTAATCGGCAAACGTGTGGGCTTAGGCAAAGAAGCGATGGCGCCGCACAACTTAGTAATGACCATGATTGGTGCGTCATTGCTGTGGGTGGGCTGGTTCGGTTTCAACGCAGGTTCAGCATTAGAGGCAGGTGGTACAGCAACTTTGGCTTTCGCTAACACTTTGATGGCAACGGCCGCAGCGGTATTGACTTGGATGGCAGCGGAATGGTTGTTGAAAGGTAAGCCTAGCTTGTTGGGCGCAGCATCAGGCGCAGTAGCAGGCTTGGTAGCGATTACACCCGCTTGCGGTTGGGTTGGTATCGGTGGCGGCTTGGTCATCGGCGCGTTGTCAGGCGTAGTGTGTTTCTGGGGCGTAACGGGCTTGAAGAAATTGCTCGGCGCGGATGATGCACTCGATGTATTCGGCATCCACGGCATTGGCGGTATCTTGGGCGCGTTGCTGACAGGTGTGTTCAACACTTGGGACTTGGGCGGCACGGGCATCGTTGACTACGTCAACAACACCATCGTAAACACCAGCATCAGCAGCCAAGTTTGGATACAAGCACAAGCAGTATTGACCACCTTGGTTTGGTCGGGCGTGGTGGCATTTATCTGCTACAAACTGGTGGACTGGACTATCGGTCTGCGCGTTACAGTTGAAGAAGAACGTGAAGGTTTGGACACTGCGTCACATGGTGAACGCGCTTACAACCTCTAATAATTACTCTCCCCCAAGAGCAATCGAGTCAATTTAACGGCTCACTTCAAGAGCATCGCAAGGTGCTCTTTTTTTATCCGCACTAACCATTAGGAGCTGCAACATGGCAATTAACGACGAAGAATTGTTTAGCGTGTTAGGGCTGATTTATGTCCTGCTCAGACGCGAAACGCATCGCATGATAGATGTCGAGTGGGCAACCGTCAGCACCGACTACGCACTCGAAATTATTCACCTCGCACGCGACACCAAGAACCCAGAATTACATAGTTTAGCGGCGCGGCTGGAAGGGATACACCCTCTAATCAAACGCCCGCAACGGGTGATTCCCCCCGCCCCACCCGAACCGCCTACTGAAGCCAAGTATTTCAAAACACTGCGCTAGTTGCGGCGACAAAAAAAGCTCCCGTGCGGGAGCTTTGATTAGAGAAGAGTCCAAACCTGTAGGAGCGAGACTTGTCTCGCGATGTTTTTGAGTGCTGCTACGCGCTAGCTTTGCATCCGCCACCTTGAGTGCTCAAGCCACACCTGTGGCAGCTCGACTTGTCGAGTGACGTTACCGCTAACCTTGATGCCAAGGCGGTGCAGGCAGCTCGCTAAACACTTTGCGCAAGCCTTCTGCCCAGCCTTTGCGCAGTTGCGAAAAGTAGCGGTCCGTTTCGGTAATGTGATGTCGTTCGATGGTGCTAAAGCTATCAGTGCGATAGACAAATAAATCAATTGGCAAACCCACCGAAAGATTGCTGCGTATGGTGGAGTCAAACGAGATGAGCGTGCATTTCACCGCTTCATCTAAAGACGTGCCGTTCGCCAACACGCGGTCGAGGATGGGTTTGCCATATTTGGTTTCGCCGATTTGAAAGTACGGCGTTTGTTGGCAGGCTTCGATGAAGTTTCCCGCCGCATAAATGTTAAACAAACGCGGGGCTTCGCCGCGAATTTGTCCGCCTAACAAAATCGACTGAAGAAACTCGGTGTGCTGTTGACGCAATGCTTCGGCATCATGGTGATGCACGCTGCGAATAGCTTTGCCAACCACTTGTGCCGCTTCAAACATCGTGCTCACGCTTAATAAATGCGGCTCTTGATTGTCGTGAATCGCCTGTTGTAAATGATTCAGCACGGCTTGCGAAATCGCCAAATTACCCGATGTCGTCAACACGATTACGCGCTCGCCCGCCCGTTCAAAAATGGTCATTTTAGGAAAAATAGCTACGTGATCGACCCCCGCATTGGTGCGGGAATCGGATGCCATCACCAAGCCCGAATCGAGCAATAAGCCAACACAATAAGTCATAACAGAGGGATGAAAAAAGAAGGGGCGCGATGATAAAACATTTAGCAGTGGCTATAGGGCGTTTATAAAAACTCAAATATCTAAGCAACGCCGTATTGTGCCGAAACTTTGATTTTTAGAGGTGCGCTATTGTTGGATTTGACTGACTTGCACTTGCGCTTGCAAATGTTCCATACCGCCGCCGCGCCGACTGCCCGACACGGGCGAAGCATCGCGAAAATCTAAGCCTACCGCCAGCCGCACATGGCATTCATTGGCGCGCTGCGCATTCGAAACATCAAAACTCAACCAGCGATTGTCCACCCAGGCATCCGCCCACGCATGGCTCTCGCTCAACTCGCCATGTTGCGTGAACAAATAGCCACTCACATAGCGGGCAGGAATGCCGATGGCGCGACAACACGTTACAAAAATATGCGCATGGTCTTGGCACACCCCCGCTCCCGCCGCGAAGGCTTGCGCGGCATCGGTATGCACGCTGGTGCTGCCGCGTTGATACGTCACGCGCGCCAAGATAGCGTGCATTAGGGCTTCTAATTGCGTCGCCTGTGCACCTGTATAGCTTTGCGCAAAATCAGTCAGAGCCGCATCGGTAAGGGTGAGCGGGGTGTGGCGTAAATAAATCATCAGCGGTACGAGCTCGGCGTGGGGCGGCGTAACCACGCCCGTCTCCACTTCGCCGCTGGCAACAATGTCAATTTCTTGATGCGCAGCATTCATCACCAAGGTGTGCGCGGCATTGCCATAGCTGTCGCGATAGGCGGTTAGACGACCATTAACGCGCAGTTTCCAATGCTTAACCGTTTGTCCAAAACCCGTTTGCGGCGTGAGACGTAAATGCTGCACGGAATGCAAAATCGGCTGTTCGTAGTGGTAATGGGTGTGATGTTCGATGTGTAATTTCATAACGGCGGCGACAAGAAAGCGTGTTGAATTTCTAGCCCAAGGCGGTTGTTGTGCTGAATAAAATCACTCAAAAATTCATGCAGCCCTGCTTGGAAAATGGCTTCCATGCTGCCGTAGTGCAAGCGCGCATGTAGCTCGCCAGCTAAGCGTAAGCACTCTTGGTGCGCGCCACTGCTGAGCTGCTCAACAATGACTAACACTTCGTCTAAACAGGCATGTAAAGAACGCGGCAAATCGGCACGTAACACTAATAATTCAGCGACGCGCCACGGCTCGATGGTGTCGCGAAACACTTTTTGATACGCCTCAAAAGACGACACCGAGCGTAACAACGAGCTCCATTCGTAATAGTCCAATGCGCCGCCAACCTGCTCTTGCGAGGGCAGCAATAAGTGATATTTCACATCCAATAAACGCGCCGTGTTGTCAGCGCGTTCGATGAAAGTACCGAGCTGCACAAAGCGGTGCGCATCGTCACGCAACATCGTGCCTGAGGTCACGCCGCGAAATAAATGTGAGCTGGATTTAACCCACTCGCAAAACTCGCTGAGCTCATTTTCGCTAATACCTACGCTGATGCGCGCACGCAACTCTAGCCACAAAGCATTGACGTTTTCCCACATCTCCGACGACATCGCGACGCGTACCGCGCGCGCGTTTTCGCGTGCGGAATTGAGCGAGCTGACAATGCTGGTGGGATTGTTTTCATCTAAGGCGAGATAGCGAAACACCTGTGCCGCATTCAATTCGCCCGCCTGATTTTGGAACGCGGCTAAGTTGCCCGAAATCATCACGGGCGGCAGCCACAGTGCGGCTTCTTGCTGTCCCGCATGAGCGAGCAACGCCATTTTTTGCGTGACATCTAACACGCGCGCCATATTTTCAGCGCGCTCGATATTGCGGGCCATCCAATACAGATGCTCGGCGGTGCGGCTTAACATGACAGCTCCTGATTGAGTATCCAGGTGTCTTTCGTGCCACCACCTTGCGAAGAATTGACCACCAAAGAGCCCTCCTTTAATGCCACGCGCGATAAGCCGCCGGGGACTAATGACACGGTTTTTCCTGACAACACAAAGGGACGTAAATCCACATGACGCGGTGCGATACCTTGCTCGACCAAAGTCGGACACGCCGATAAAGCCAAGGTGGGTTGCGCGATGTAATTCGACGGATGCGCCAAAATGCGCGCGCGAAATTCCGCTAATTGCGCCTGACTGGCGGCAGGGCCGACCAACATACCGTAGCCGCCAGAGCCTTGCACTTCTTTCACCACCAGCTCATGCAGATGCTCTAAAACGTAAGCCAAATCATCGGCACGCGATAAACGATAAGTCGGCACATTTTGCAAAATCGGCTCTTCGCCTAAATAGAAACGAATCATCTCTGGCACATAAGTGTAGGTCGCCTTGTCGTCCGCTACGCCCGTGCCAATCGCGTTGGCAAGCGTCACGCCGCCATTGCGATACACCGACACCAAACCCGGCACACCCAACATCGAATCAGCGTTGAACACCAAGGGGTCGAGATACTCATCGTCGAGGCGGCGATAAATCACATCGACCCGCTTCGGCCCTTCCGTAGTGCGCATAAACACCGCATCGTCATGGACGAATAAATCTTGTCCTTCCACCAACTCAATACCCATTTGTTGCGCCAAAAATGCGTGCTCAAAATACGCGCTGTTATAAGCCCCTGGAGTGAGCAACACCACAGTCGGCGCGGACACGCCAACGGGGGCAACGGCACGCAGATTATTCAATAACACTTGCGGGTAATGTTCGACGGGTGCGACGGGATAACGCTTAAATAAATCAGGGAACAGTCGCATCATCATTTTGCGATTCTCCAACATATACGACACGCCAGACGGGGTGCGCAAATTGTCTTCCAACACAAAAAACTCCTGCTCATCGGTGCGCACAATGTCGATGCCCGCGATATGCGCATAGATGCCGTTGGGTACATCCACGCCCATCATTTCAGGGCGAAACATTGGGTTGGTCAAAATGCTTTCAGGCACGATGCCCGCCCGAATAATTTCGCGTTGATGGTAGATGTCATGCAAAAACGCATTCAGCGCACGCACCCGTTGAATCGCCCCCGCCGAGAGTTTTTGCCATTCACTCGCCGCCAAAATGCGCGGCATCACGTCGAAGGGAATTAAGCGTTCGGCACCCGCTTCTTCACCATAGACATTGAAGGTAATGCCGACGCGCCGAAACAGCAGCTCCGCTTCCAAGCGTTTTTGCTCCAACCGTCCAGGCGGCACAGTTTTAAGCCAAGCCGCGAAGTCCGCATACACGCCACGCACTTGCCCATCGCGCTGGAACATCTCATTAAAAATAGTATTTTTATTCATGGTTAACACAAAGCAATATGTATGCCTAAGTTAAAACGCTAGCGTTCTAAAGAGCAGCACTCCGTTTGCGTAACCAAGTCAGCGCGAAATTCGGGCGGAGCGACAATCAGAACAAGCGAATTTGCACCAGAGAAGTGCGCGCTTCGAGCGACACGCCGGCTAGGCAGGCTGCAAAACCCTGTTGCGCCAGCAGCGAGAATGTTCCGTACAACTATTCGCCTGGCATTGCGCTACGCGAAAAACCGCTACGGGAAAATTGCCGCGATGCGGAAAGCTGCTGGTAAATGGCAGATTGAGTGGACGAGGTGAAGCCGCGATACACGTCGAAATCCTGCACTGACATGCGCACTTCGTGAGCAGCGTTGCCAAAAGCCGCGATGAACTCCGCCCAATTTGCATAACGCAGCGAAACTTCCTTTTGTAAGGCTTTATGTACCACGGCGGTTAAATTGGCAGGTAGTTCTTGGCGATATTTTTGGATCGGCGTGGCAGGAAAGTTCAGCACCGCGATGCGCGCATCGAAAGGATTATCAGCAGTAAAAGTGTTCTTGCCTGTCAGCAAGCGATACAGCGTTGCGCCCAAGGAATAAATATCGGCGCGCTCGTCTAGCGGCACACCTTCAAGCTGTTCGGGCGACATATACGCCAAGCTGCCCGCCACCATTTTGCTCGCCGCGCCGCTGTTAATCGCACAACCAAAATCCATCAGTTTGACCAAGCCATTCGGCAGCATGATGATATTTTCGGGCTTCACATCGCGATGCACCACGCCCTGCTGAGCCACATATTGCAAGGCTTCGGCGACTTGCTCGATGACCGCCAGCACGGTGTTAATCGGCAGCAGACTATCGGTGTTTTGATGATGGTCGAGCGATTCGCCATTGAGATATTCCAACACCAAATACGGCCCGCTGACTTCGCGTAAATCCGCACCGATTTGCCGCACGATATTCTTGTGCTGAAACTCGGCCGCCGTCGCTACCTCGTTGGCAAGCAAAGCGCGATAAGGCGCGGAGAGCCGCTCGCTACGCAACTGCTTAATCGCCACCGACGCAAAAGTCTGATCCGAAATCGCCAAATACACATTCGAACTCGCCCCTACGCCTATGGGTTTGACGATGGAAAAAGAGCCGAGACGAAGAGGAGTGGGCATGAAGTTTCGTATCTAAAAACAAATCTTGTAGGAGCGCAATTTATTGCGCGATATGTTCAAGAAGGGGCATCGCGCAATAAATTGCGCTCCCACAGCCCGTGCAGCTAAGCGTGGCCTAACTAGATTTGCGAGATGACCTTATCTAAACACGATGGTTTTGTTACCGCACACCAGCACGCGATCTTCGACGTGGTAACGCAAGCCGCGCGACAACACGGTTTTCTCGATGTCGCGCCCGTAGCGCACCAAATCGTCCACCGTATCGCCATGGTCGATACGCACCGTGTCCTGCTCAATAATCGGCCCCGCATCCAGTTCGTCGGTGACGTAATGGCACGTCGCGCCAATCAACTTTACGCCGCGCAAATACGCTTGGTGATACGGTTTCGCGCCAACGAAAGACGGCAAAAAACTGTGATGAATGTTGATAATGCGCCCGGTGTCGCCGCGATACTCATCGAACAGCGCGGCAATTTTCTCGAACGCGGCGGGCTTGTCGGATTGCATATCAACATGGATAAACGGAATGCCGTGCCATTCGACAAAACTGCGCAAGTCATTGTGGTTGGAAATCACGCAGGGAATATCCACCAGCAACTCGCCGCTGCGCCAGCGATGCAGCAAATCATCCAGACAATGATCCTGCTTGCTCACCAGCAACACTAAACGCTTTTTCTGCGCCGAATCGGCAAGTTGCCAAGTCATATTGAACTCGGTCGCCAGCGGCGTGAACAAGCGGCGAAACTCAGTCGCATCGAACGGCAAAGAATCCGCGCGTATCTCTTGGCGCATAAAGAAGCGTTGCTCATCTTGTTCGGTGTGATAACTCGCCTCTACGATGAAGCCACCATGCTGCGCGATGAAGCCCGTCACGGCGGCGATGATGCCGGAGCGGTCGGGGCAGGAAATAGTGAGGGTGTAGTGATGGGTCATAGCAATTTTTTATAGTGTTCAAATTTATTTGCGCGGAATTTGGCAGCAAATCTCATTTTGCTCACCAAATTAAATAGCAGCCCGTGATTATACGGAAAGCCCCGCCGCTAGCGTGAACGAACAAAATTTCCCTAACCTTAACGCAGTGACGCGCGCGCAAAAAACCATGCTCCAAGCTTTGCTGCGCACTACAATGCCGCCTCTTTCAAAAGGCACACCATGGCATTGATTACTCTCGGCATTGAATCATCGTGCGACGAAACGGGCATCGCGCTTTATCAGATGGGTAAAGGTTTGTTGGCGCACGCGCTGCATACGCAAATTCCTTTGCATCAAGAATACGGCGGAGTCGTGCCTGAACTCGCCTCGCGCGACCATGTGCAGCGCATGATTCCCTTGATCCGCCGCGTGTTACAGGACGGCGGCATTACGCTGCAACAAGTCAATGCCATCGCTTACACGCAAGGGCCGGGGTTGGGCGGCGCACTGTTGGTTGGAGCGAGCGTGGCCAACGCACTGGCGTTCGCGCTCGATTTGCCGACCATCGCCATTCACCATCTCGAAGGTCATTTGCTCTCGCCGCTATTGTCCGATCCCGCGCCCGAATTTCCCTTTGTTGCATTGCTGGTATCGGGCGGACACACCCAATTGATGCGCGTTGATGGTGTGGGCGAGTACCAACTATTAGGCGAAACTTTAGACGATGCTGCGGGCGAAGCCTTCGATAAAAGCGCGAAACTATTGGGTTTGGGTTATCCGGGCGGCCCCGCTTTGGCAGCGTTGGCGGCACAAGGTCGCCCCGATCAATACAAGTTACCGCGCCCGATGTTGCGCAGCGGCGATTTTGATTTCAGCTTTAGCGGCTTAAAAACAGCGGTACTGACGGCGGTCAAAAATAGCGACAACGCGCCACAAACCAAAGCCGACATTGCCTACGCCGCGCAAGAAGCCATCATCGACGTGTTGGCCCACAAAGCCCGTGCAGCGTTGGCGCACACGGGTTTGAGTCAGCTGGTGGTGGCAGGTGGCGTGGGTGCAAACACGCTGCTGCGCGAGCGTTTGACCCGTGACATTGAGCAACGCGGCGGACGGGTGTTTTATCCCGATTTGGAGTTTTGCACCGACAACGGCGCGATGATTGCCTTTGCGGGCGCGCTGCGCTTAGCAAAACAACAAGGCGATAAAAACTATCAGTTCAATGTCAAAGCGCGCTGGAATTTAGCTGAAATCGTCGCCTAAACGGCTTTAGATTTGCTGCCGATTTTGCTTTCTTTACCGCTCATTAAATTTTGAATATTGTTTTTATGTCGCCACAGCAACAGCAGCGACATGATGGCAGTGGCGATGACTAACTCGAGACGCAAGTGAAAAATCATCGCGTAAATCGGTGCGGCAATCGCAGCGACCAACGCTGACAATGATGAGTAGCGAAACACCACCGCCATCAACAGCCAAGTCGCCAACACCGCCAAGCCCATCCACACGTTTAACGCCAACAAAATCCCCAGCGCAGTTGCCACGCCTTTGCCACCTTGGAATTTTAAGAACACGGGAAAGACGTGCCCTAAAAATACTGCGAGTGCCACCAACGCCACCAGCAGCAAGCCACTTTCATCGTGCGGCGCAAATTTAATCGCCAAAAATACTGCCAGCCAACCTTTGGCTGCGTCGCCGAACAAGGTCAACGCAGCAGCAGCTTTTTTACCGCTGCGCAACACATTGGTCGCGCCCGGATTGCCCGACCCATAAGTGCGCGGATCAGCGATGCCGAAGGCTTTACTGGTCACCACGGCGAAAGAAATCGAACCTAAAAGATATGCTGCAATGACAAAAGCTATGGTCAACATCGGGAATGCCCTAAAATAGTGAATTGCGGATTTTACTTGAATCGCCGCACGCCTCCTAAAACTTCTGTCAGCAAAAATCACTGCATTCAAAATCATGGACATCATCTTCATCCGCGAACTCAAAGTCACCACCTTAATCGGCATTTATGCGCGCGAAAAGCTGGTGCCGCAAACCTTGCAAATCGACCTCGACATTGCGTTGCCGAATAGCCGCGCATGCGTCAGCGACGACATTAACGACGCGCTCGATTACGCCAAAGTGGCCGAGCATATTCAAACCGTATTGAGCGAAGGACATTTCTCTTTGCTGGAAACCTTAGCCGAGCATATTGCGCAAATTATCCTGAAAGATTTTGGCGCGCCCTGGGTGAAAATCAGCGTGGCAAAACTGCAAGCGATACGCAACTGCAAGATGGTGGGCATCACCTTAGAACGCGGACAGGTCAAATAAAAATGGAAGCCAATCTCTCCTTAGAACTCGCCAAACATGCCTTGCTGATGTTCGGCATCATCCTCGCCGTGGGGACGTTTTCGGGCGTGCTGGCGCGCTTCGCAAAAGTCCCCGATGTGGTGATTTTTTTACTGGTGGGGATGCTCATCGGCGCGAGTGGTTTGGGCTGGGTGAATATCCAAGCGGATTCAACCATCAATCAATTCATTATGATTTTTGGTTCGAGCTACATCCTGTTCGATGGCGGCGCATCCATCAAACTCAAAGTGCTGAAAGAAGTGTGGATTACGCTGTTGAGTATTGCCACTTTGGGCGTGCTGATTACCGCCGTCATCACAGGCATCGCCGCGCATTATTTGCTCGGTCTCACGCCTATCGTGGCTTTGCTATTGGGTTCAGTTTTAGCTTCCACTGACCCCGCCACGCTCGTGCCCATTTTCAAACAAATTCGCATCAAAGAACGCGTGGCACAAACGGTGATGAGCGAATCCGCATTCAATGACGCGATGGGCGCGATTCTCACTTTTACAGTGCTCGGCGTGGCAATGGGCGCGGGTGATTTCTCGCTGAGTGCCGCTGTGGCGGACTTGCTCAAACAAGCCTTATTGGGTGTCGTTATCGGTGCGGTATTGGGCTATCTCGCGGCATTATTTATCTCGCATGAAAAGCTCGGCTTCTTGGCGGAATTCGCCCCCGTAGTCAGCTTGATGGCGGTCATCGCCGCTTATATGGGCGCGGACGGCATGGGCTCTAGCGGCTTTATGGCGGTATTCGTATTCGGCATCATGCTGGGCAATCAATCGTCGTTGGGCTTCAAGCAGACCGAGCAAGAAAGCCATCAACTCGAAGACTATGTGATGACCACCGCGCTCATCATGCGTATGTTCATTTTCATTTTGCTCGGCACGCAAGTGAACTTCGCGCTGATGAATCAATACTTGTACGCGGGTGTCGGTGTGGTCGTCATTTTCATGCTGGTGGCGCGTCCCGCCACGGTATTTTTATGCGCCTTGCCTGACCGCCGCGCCAAATGGAGCTGCAAAGAATTGCTGTTTATGTGCTGGACGCGTGAAACCGGCGTCATCCCCGGCGCATTGGCGGGCTTGTTGCTCGGCATGAAAGCACCCGGTGCGGAAATCATCGCATCGGTGACCTTCATTGCGATTTTGATGACGATTCTAATTCAGGCTACCAGCACCAAATGGCTGGCAAAAAAACTCAATCTATTAGCCGACGACTAGCCGTAAATGAAATTTATATTATTGTTTTTGCTGAGTGTCAGCACTGCCGTTTTTGCCGATCAAGATGCCGATTTTCTCGCCGCACGCGATGCGTATCGCGCAGGGAATCAAGCCAAATTGGCGCAGCTCGCCAAACCACTCAAGAATCATCCGCTGGAAATTTACCTCAGCTACTACCAGTTAAAACTCAATCTAGATGCCACGCCCGCCGAGCCAGTGTTGGCATTTTTAGCGCGTCCCGAAGACAGCCCGTTGATAGATGCGATGCGCAGCGAGTGGCTCAAAGTGTTGGGGCGACAACATCGTTGGGAATTATTTAATTTGGTCTATCCGCGCCTGCTAAATGAAGATGCGGCGGTCAGTTGCTACGCCATGCAAGCCAATCCCAGCAAGGCTTTGCCCGTTGCTGAAGTTAAATCTTTATGGCTCATAGGCAAGAATCATCCCGATAGTTGCGACGAGATTTTTGCGGCGGCATTCGCGAGCGGTTTATTAACCGAAGCGGATGCTTGGCAACGCTTTCGCCTCAGCCTAGAAGCGGGCAACGTGTCCTTGGCGCGCGAGATCAACGCACGCCTTAGCGACGATCATCAAGTCACGTCCGACCAGCTCAGCCGCGCCGCGAGCGATGCCGATCGCTATCTGAGCAAAGCCGCGCTGGATAAGGCGAATGAAGGCGAGCGCATGGTGGCGTTGTTCGCACTGCAACGCTTAGCCAAGCAATCGCCCGACTTGGCGTTAGCCAAATGGCAGCCCTTAGCGGCGTTTTTTACCGTGCCTGAGCTCCAGTATTTTTACGCCGCACTCGGCTATGAAGCGGCGCGCCAGCAAGACCCCAGAGCGATGCAATGGTACAAACTCGCGGGCGCGCAAACCCTGAACGATGCGCAAGCGGTGTGGCGCACGCGTGCCGCCTTACGTCAGCTAGATTGGACGGAAGTGTTGCGCAGCGTGCAAACCATGAGTGCCGAACAACGCCTCGACCCTGCCTGGCGATACTGGCAAGCGCGCGCCTTGCAAGCCTTGGGCAAGCCCAATGAGGCGATGAAATTATTCGCGCCGCTCAGTGACGAATTTAATTTTTACGGCCAACTCGCCAACGCCGAACTTGCCAGCACGCCAAGTTTGACCGCCATCAAGCCGCGCTTTGAACCGAGCAAGACCGAGCTCGATAGCCTCGCCAACAGCATAGGCGCACAACGCTCGCTCGCCTTATACCGCATGGATTTACGCGTCGATGCGCGTTTAGAATGGATCTGGTTATTGCGCAACTTTAATGATCAAGAATTACTCACCGCCGCCGAATTTGCCAAGCGTCACGAGATGTTCGATCGCGCCATCGGTGCGGCAGAAAAAACCGTGTTCACCCACGACTTCAGCTTGCGCTACATGGCACCGTACCGCGACGCGCTCAAAGAACACATCGTCGAAAACGGCTTGGAAGAAGCCTGGGTATTCGGTTTGATGCGCCAAGAAAGTCGCTTCGCCACCAGCGCGCGTTCGCCAGTAGGCGCAGCGGGGCTGATGCAAATCATGCCCAGCACCGCGCGCTGGGTCGCCAAACAACTGGGGCTAAAAAGCTATCGCGACCACCTCATCGCGCAACTCGACACCAACTTAAAACTCGGCACGTTTTACATGAAAAACGTATTGAACTCGGCAGGCTCAAGTCCCGTCATGGCAACCGCCGCCTACAACGCAGGCCCAGGACGGGCGCGTAAATGGCGCGGCGATCAAGACTTAGAAGGCGCGATTTACGCCGAAACCATCCCCTTCGACGAGACGCGCGATTACGTTAAAAAAGTGATGAGCAACACCCACTATTACGCCAAACAATTCGGCGCACCCACGCGCAGCTTGAAAGAGCGCATGGGCGTGATTGCGGGCAAAACCCCCGAAAATCAACGCGCGATTCCTGATGAAAAATAACGCTTGGGTTACGATAGGCGGCAGTGCAAAGATAGCAACATCATTCAGCTAATTTTTAAGGGAGCACAAATTATGAATACACAACTCTTGCAACAAGCGCGTGTGCTCAATGTTGATGAGCAAATTGAATTAGTTGAAGCCATCTGGGATGGCATCGTGAATCGCGGTGCTGCGCCATTATTGACCGACGCGCAAACCACCGAACTCAACCTTAGATTGGCTAATCACCTCGACCATCCTGATGATGTTGTGCCTTGGAATGAGGTTAAAGCTGCCGCACTTGCCAACATTCGGCAATGAGCTTGCCTGTCGCTTTTCATCGCGCTGCACGCGCTGAACTCATTGCTGCAAGTGCTTGGTATGAAACAAAACGGGAAGGTTTAGCGGTCGAATTTATCACCGAAATTGAACGCTGCATCACCTTAGCCGCAACCCAGCCGCGCCAATTTGCGACTACGCTCGCGGACATTCGGCGTGTCGTCGCACATCGCTTCCCTTACAGTGTTTATTTTCGTGCGGAACAGCATCGCCTAGTGGTGTTAGCGGTTTTCCATAGCAGCCGCGCACCAGCAATTTGGCAAACTCGGAACTAACTCCAGCATGACTAATTTCCCCCAAATTTATTGCGTCGGTGGTGCGGTACGCGACGCGCTGCTGGGTTTGCCTGTGCACGACCACGATTGGGTCGTCGTTGGCAGCAGTCCCGAAGCGATGTTGGCACAGGGTTATTTACCCGTCGGTAAAGATTTTCCCGTTTTTTTACACCCGCAAACTCATGAGGAATATGCCTTAGCGCGCACCGAGCGCAAAACAGCAAAGGGCTATCAAGGTTTCGCGGTGTATGCCGCAGCGGACGTGACGCTGGAGCAAGATTTATCGCGCCGCGACTTCACCATCAACGCCATCGCGCGCGCAAATGACGGCACGCTAACCGACCCTTACCACGGGCAATCTGACCTCAAAGCAGGCGTGTTACGCCACGTCAGCGCGGCGTTTAGCGAAGACCCTGTGCGCATTTTGCGCGGCGCACGTTTCGCGGCACGTTTTGGATTCACCATTGCACCCGAAACGCTGCAACTGATGCGCGACATGGTCGCCAACGGTGAGGTCGATGCGCTGGTGGCAGAACGCGTGTGGCAAGAATTGGCGCGTGGTTTGATGGAAAAAGCTCCTGCGCGTTTTATCGAGACGCTGCGCGAATGTGGCGCGCTACAGAAAATTCTGCCGGAGCTGGACGCCTTATTTGGCGTGCCTCAGCCGCCGTTGCATCACCCTGAAATTGACTGTGGCATTCATGTGATGATGGTGCTGGACGATGCGGCGCGACACGACTATTCACTCGCTACGCGCTTCGCCGCGCTGCTGCACGATCTCGGCAAAGGCAACACCCCAAGCGACATTTTGCCGCGCCATATTGGTCATGAAGCGCGTGGCGTGAACTTGGTAAAAGCGTTGTGCGAACGCTTGCGCGTGCCAGCCGAATGCCGCGACTTAGCCCTGCTCACCGCGCGCTATCACGGCGAAGTTCATCGCGCGTTTGAGTTGCGCAGCGACACCGTCATCAAATTATTTCAAAGCGTGGATGCGTGGCGCAAGCCCGAACGCTTTGCCGAACTACTGCAAGCCTGTGCCTCGGACGCGCGCGGGCGCACGGGACACGAAACTGACGACTACCCGCAAGCCTCGTATTTATTAGGCTTGCTGACTCTGGCACGCGCCGTCGATGCAGGTGCGATTGCGGCAAGCTGCAATTCTCCTGCCGCAATTCCTGAGGCAATCAATCGCGCGCGCGTCGCCGCCATCCACAACGCAGTCGCCGCGCAACGAGCATGAGCGCAGTCATTCAAGCGCGCGGCTTGCGCAAAAGTTATGGCGACACACTTGTCGTCAACGATCTCAATCTCACTATTCAACGCGGTGAATGTTTTGGTTTGCTAGGGCCAAATGGTGCGGGCAAAACCACAACTTTGCGTTTGTTATTGGGGCTGATTTCTCCCGATGCTGGCGAGCTAAGTTTGCTTAATCACGCTGTCCCGCAACATGCTCGTGAAGCGCGGCTGCGCGTGGGTGTGGTGGCACAATTCGACAACCTCGATCCTGACTTTACCGTGGCGGAAAATCTGCTGGTGTACGGGCGATATTTCGGCATGAGCGACGCAGCAATCGAAGCGCGTATTCCGCAACTTTTAGAGTTCGCCAACCTCACCAATAAGCGCGATGCAAAAGTGCCGACGCTGTCCGGCGGCATGAAGCGCAGACTGACGTTGGCACGCGCGCTGGTGAACGATCCCGACATTATTTTTCTCGACGAACCCACCACCGGACTCGACCCACAAGCGCGCCACCTGATCTGGCAACGCCTGCGCGAACTCACCGCGCAGGGAAAAACTCTGCTGCTCACCACGCACTTTATGGAAGAAGCCGAACGCCTGTGCCACCGCCTCGCCGTGATGGATCATGGCACGCTGATACAGGAAGGCTCACCGCGCGAACTGATAGCAAAAAACATCGAGCCGCAAGTCGTCGAAGTGTTCGGCGAAACCTCGGCAAAATGGGCTGAAAACCATGCGGC
>JBJORQ010000028.1:0-30316 GCA_046049345.1 Pseudomonadota bacterium
CGATATGACTATCGAAGCCGATTTGGTCGAAGAGTTGGCACGCTTGTATGGCTACGACAACATCCCTGCACTCGCCCCTAAAACCTCGTTGACCATGCTGCCTTGCAGCGAGTCGCAACGCCCTTTAAGCCGCGTCCAGCAAGTGCTGGTGTCGCGTGATTATCAGGAAATTGTCAGCTTGGCATTTTTGGCGGAACAAACCGAGCACGACTTGTGCGGCAACGAAAATCCACTGATTTTGCAAAACCCTATCGCGAGTAATTTGGCGGTGATGCGCAGCAGTTTGATAGGCGGATTAGTTGATGCACTGCGTTTTAATTTAAACCGCAAACAAACCCGCGTGCGCTTGTTTGAGGTCGGCGCGTGCTTCGCCAAGTCTGGCGAAGACTATGTGCAAACCTCACGTTTGTCATGGCACGCTCGCCTTGCGCTTTGTAGCGGCACAGCATCCCGCGCTACACCCTGGTCGTAGCGCGCAAATTTTTGTCGGGGAACGTGCTATCGGTTGGTTAGGTGAGCTGCATCCACACACGCAACAGCAATACGATTTGCCTCTCGCACCCGTGTGGTTTGAGTTGGACTTAGAGGTTTTGCTGACCAGCCGTGTGCCACGTCTAGCCGATATTGCTAAGTTTTTACCCGTGCGGCGCGACCTCGCCCTAGTGGTTGATGAAGCCGTCAACGCAGATACCTTGTTAGATGCCATGACCGCCGCCCATGTACCACTAGTACAAGAGATTGCGCTGTTCGATGTGTATCGCGGCAAGGGTTTGGAGAATGGCAAAAAAAGCCTTGCATTCCGTGTGTTAGTACAAGATACTCAAAAGAATTTGACGGATGCAGAAATCGAAACCAGCATGACATTATTAGTTACAGCATTGTATCAGCACGGCGCGCAACTACGCAATTAAGGGAAGCCATGACACCTACATTAACCAAAGCAGAATTGTCCGATTTATTGTTTGAAAAAGTCGGTTTGAATAAACGCGAAGCCAAAGATATGGTGGAAACCTTCTTTGAAGAAATTCGCGCTCAGCTCGAAATGGGCGAAAGCGTCAAACTCTCAGGCTTCGGCAATTTTGAATTACGCGACAAACCGCAACGTCCGGGACGCAACCCCAAAACAGGCGAAGAAATTCCCATCAGTGCCCGTCGCGTGGTGACCTTTCATCCTAGCCAAAAACTAAAAACCACCGTGGAAAAGTCTTACCATGGAAATCCACAAGCCTAATTCAGAACTCCCGCCCATCCCCGCCAAACGCTACTTCACCATCGGCGAAGTCAGCGAGTTATGTGGGGTTAAAGCCCATGTTTTACGCTATTGGGAACAAGAGTTTAGTCAGCTTAAACCTGTCAAGCGCGGTGGTAATCGTCGCTATTATCAACACCATGAGGTGTTGTTAATTAGGCATATTCGTGAATTACTTTACGAACAAGGTTTTACCATCAGTGGTGCGCGTAACCGTTTAGAAAACAAGCCTTACGAAGCCGAATCCACGCTCAGCGAAGTCGTCATGACAGTTGCCACTAGCCCTGCCCCCACGCTAAATTTGAACACGCTGAAACAGGAGTTGCGCAGCATCCTCGCCTTGCTCCACCATCCTTAAGTAAGGCAGAGACGCAGCTCACCACTAAGACTTCTTAACGACCTGCATCGCGGTCGCCACCATCCCCGCTATATCGGCTGCATTACCAGGCAATATCATGGTGTTGCCTTGTTTGGCGATGTTGCCAAAAGCATCCACAAAACGCTCAGCCACTTTCAAATTCACCGCCGTTAACCCGCCTTCGCTTTGTATCGCAGCCGCCACCACACGAATTGACTCTGCCGTGGCTTTCGCCACCAACATAATTGCCTCAGCCTCGCCCTGCGCATTGTTAATCGCAGCCTGACGCGTACCTTCTGATTCGCGAATAGAGGCAGTCATCAAGCCTTCTGCCAAGTTAATTTCTTCTTGTTTCTTCCCTTCGGATTGCGCAATCAGCGCGCGCTTTTCACGCTCGGCCGTAATTTGCTTTTGCATCGAAGCCAACACCTGCTGCGGTGGCGTAATGTCTTTGATTTCATAACGCAACACTTTCACACCCCAGTTAGGACTCGCTTCATCGAGCGCAAACACCACGCTACGATTGATGGCCTCACGGTCTTCCAAGAGCTTATCCAAATCACGCTTGCCACACTCGGAACGTAAAGCGGTTTGCGCCAACATAGTGATGGCCGCCAAATAATTCGACGTGCCGTAACTAGCCCGCGCGGCATCCGTCACTTGGTAATACAACACACCATCCACTTGTACCTGCGTGTTATCGCGCGTGATACAAACTTGTGGCGCAATGTCCACGGGAAATTCAGTCAAGCGATGTTTGTAAGCAATGCGATCTAAAAATGGAATCACAATATTCAAACCAGGCTCTAATGCAGTGTGATATTTGCCTAAGCGTTCCACCACCCAAGCGTTTTGCTGCGGCACAATTTTGATGGATTGAAACGCCACAAACACGGCAAAAACTATCAAGACTAATAAGACGGCATCCATGTGATTCTCCTATTCAATGATTAACAACGAGCCTTGCAAAGCGGTGATGCGCCAAGTGGTCTTAGTGGGTGCACACGCCGCGCTGTCAAGAATTCTGGCATCCCACTCCGCTCCGCGATACTGCACGCGCGCATGACGCGCATCGCGCCAACTAACCACTTCAACCTCTTGACCTAAGTCGTAATTCAAATTGCTTGCCAGCGTTTGATGACGACGGTTCCAGCTATACACCGCTGCAACAGCCAGCAAACAGAGCAACACAGCAACCCACATTTGCGCGCTAAGTGCGCCGCCCCAATATGCCACCCCACCTGCTGCACTCAACCCTAACGCCACCGCCAACAAGTAAAAAGTCGCACTAAACATTTCGGCAATGAGCAACAACAACGCCAGCAACCACCACACACCATAAATTTCCATCTGTTTTCCTCTCTCAGCATTACCGCCCAATATGAACCGCTTCCGTCATACACCCGCACGCCAATAAAAAATGCTCATGGCAAATAATTTGACATGAGCATTTCGTATTCCGCTAGATAAGCAATAACAGGCGTTAGTGCAACAACAAGGAGTATTGCACCGATGCCGCACAAATCGCCATCAACATGCCGGGCATCATGCCCAACGCCAACACGCCTAAGCCATTAAAGCTAATCAGCATCGCACTATCGGGCGAGAGATGAATTTTTTCGTGGCTTTCGGGCGCATCGAAGTACATCAATTTAATGATGCGCAAGTAGTAGAACGCGCCTATCAACGACAGCAATACCGCCACCACCGCCAGCCATGTGTAGCCCGCGACCACCACCGCATTAAGCACTGACAACTTGGCATAAAAGCCTACGGTAGGCGGGACACCTGCCATCGAGAACATCAGCAACATCATCATAAATGCCAGCCACGGGCTACGTTGATTCAAGCCCTTAAAGTCGCTTAATTTATCGGCTTCAAAACCTGCGCGGGACAGCAACATAATCATGCCGAAACCGCCCAACGACATCAGCACATAAGTGACCGCGTAGAACATCGACGCGCCATATCCTTCAATGCTGCCGCTGATAAAACCGAGCAGTAAAAAGCCCATGTGTGTGATGGTCGAATAGGCAAACATGCGCTTCATATTGGTCTGCGCAATCGCGGATAAATTACCCAACGCCATCGAAGCAATCGCCAGAATAATCAACATGCCAGACCAGTCGTGCACCAGTGGCTGCAAGCCTTCCACCAAAATGCGCGCGACGAAAGCGAAGGCGGCGAGCTTAGGCACAGAGCCGATAAACATGGTCATCGCAGTGGGCGCGCCGTGATACACGTCGGGAACCCACATGTGGAACGGCACGACACCGAGCTTGAACGACAAACCTGACACGATGAACACCAAACCAAAGGTGAGCAAGGCTTTGTTGGTCACACCATGGGTAATCGCATCTTTCATCGCACCGAGCTCAAGCGTGCCCGTTGCGCCGTACAACATCGACATGCCATACAACAACAAGCCTGAAGCCAATGCACCCAACACAAAGTATTTCATCGCCGCTTCGGTGGCCGTCGCGGAATCACGTTGCAACGCGACCATCGCGTACAAGCTCAACGACAACAATTCCAAACCCAGATACAAGGTCAGGAAATGATTCGCCGAAATCATCACGTTCATGCCTAGCAAAGCGAACAATGCCAGCACCATAAATTCGCCAGTAAACAAGCCGCGCACTAACAAGTATTGGCGTGAATACACCAGCATCATCGCCACGCCCAAGTAGCTCATCAGCTTGAGCACGTCGGACATCAAGTCATCCACATACATTTTATTGAAGGCATACACCACGCCATCAACATGCGTGCCGACAGTAATCACCGCGCAGCCGAGCAAGGTTACTTGCACCAGTAAATATGTCCAAAATTTACCGTGCTGCGTGAGCAATAAGTCCACGATTAAAATCGTACACACCATGCACAACAGAAAAATTTCTGCGGCAACAGGCATTAGGTTCGCCATCAAATTCATATACACCTCTTAAAGTCGGTTGCTAGTAGCTAGTGGCTAGTCGCTCGTTTTAACTCACAAGTAGCCACTAACGACTAATCTCTCATGTCTCTACAGTTTGGAATGCGCAACGTGTTCGAGCAAATCATTCACCGACACATGCAGAATTTCGCTGAACGGCAAAGGATAAATACCCATACCCAATACAAAAATTGCCAGCAACGTGAAGATGATTTTTTCACGCAGATTGATGTCGGTCAGCTCGGCAACATGGTGGTTTGCCACTGCGCCAAAAATCACGCGCTTGTACATCCACAAGGTATAAGCCGCACCGAAGATCAGCGTTGAAGCCGCAGCGAAGGCGTACCAGAAATTCACTTTAACCGCGCCCATGATGACCATGAATTCACCGACAAAAGCACTAGTGCCTGGCAGCCCACTATTCGCCATCGCGAACAACATAAAAAATGCGGCGAACACGGGCATTTTGTTAGCCACACCACCATAAGCGGCAATTTCACGCGAATGCACGCGGTCGTATAACACGCCGATACACAAGAACAATGCACCTGCCACGAAGCCGTGCGAGATCATCTGCATCAATGCGCCTTCCATGCCGTAGGCATTAAAAATAAAGAAGCCTAGCGTGACAAAACCCATGTGCGAAATTGATGAATACGCCACCAGTTTTTTCATGTCGGACTGCTTTAACGCCACCAAGCCGATATAGACAATCGCAATCAGTGACAGCGCAATCATCACGCCCGCCAACTTGTGGCTAGCATCTGGCGTAATCGGCATCGAGAAGCGCAAGAAACCGTACGCGCCCACTTTCAACATAATCGCCGCCAACACCACCGAGCCGCCCGTAGGCGCTTCAACGTGGGCATCAGGCAACCAAGTGTGCACAGGGAACATGGGCACTTTCACCGCGAAGGCGAAGAAGAAGGCGATGAAAATCAGAATCTGCGCCTGCATGGTCAAGCCAACGTGATGGAAATCTAAAATCTCAAAACTGCCGCCGCTTTGACGATACAAATACAGCAACGCCACCAACATCAACAGCGAACCCAACAAGGTGTAAAGGAAAAATTTCATGGTCGCGTAAATGCGGTTTGGCCCGCCCCACACGCCGATGATAATGAACATCGGAATCAGCATCGCTTCCCAAAATACATAGAACAAAATTGCATCCAGTGCGGCGAATACGCCATTGACTATCCCCGACATAATCAAGAACGCCGCCATGTATTGCGCCACGCGTTTGTCGATGACCTTCCAGCCCGCCAATACCACCAAGGGCGTGAACAAACTGTTCAGCAAAATAAACAGCATGGAAATGCCATCTACGCCTAAGTGATAGTGAATGCTAAACAACGGTATCCAGTTATGCAGCTCTTCAAACTGCATCGCACTGGTGGTGATGTCGAAGCCTGAATACAGCGGCAAGGTAACCAAGAAGCTCAGTATCGAACCGAGCAAAGCTAAGTTACGCGCCAGCGGCGCATTTTTATCATCGCCTGTCGCCAACACCAGCACACCGAAAATAATCGGCAACCAGATTGCGACACTAATTACGGGTAGTCCAAAAATCATGCTGAATTCCTCTTATTCAAACCAGTTGCGGATGGTTAGCAAAACAAACACGCCGGTAATCATGGTGAACGCGTAGTGATAGATGTAGCCCGATTGGAAACGACGTACCACGCTGGAAATTTTGCCCACCAAGCTCGCCGAACCATTTACCAACACGCCATCAATCAAAATTTTGTCTCCGAATTTGCCCAAGAAACTACTCGCCCCGCGCGCGCCACCCGCAAAAAACCAATCATTAAAACGATCGAAGTAATACTTGTTGTCCAACACGGTGTAGATCCACTGAAAGCGTTTTTGAATTGCCGCTGGAATATCGGGACGCTTCATGTAGAAGAACCACGAGCTGAAAACACCAGCTGCTGCCAACCACAACGGCACGCTGGTTAAAGCATGAATAGTCATGGCAAACGCGCCATGGAATTCTTCTTCCATTTCGTGCATCACATGATGGTTTTGCGCGATGTAAATCGCCTCTTTGAAGAAGTCACCGAACAACATCGGCTCTATCGCAAAGTAACCAATCAAAGCAGAAGGAATCGCCAGCAACACCAGCGGCAAGGTGACCACCCACGGCGATTCATGTGGCTTTTCGCCCACGCTTAAACCGTGATGTTCGTGCGCTGCGTCATCGTGTGTTGCATGTGCATCGTCATGCGCTGCGTCAACATGATGAGCATCTTTTGCCGCATGGTGTTTATCATCATGTGCCGCTGCTTTACCAAAACGCTCTTCACCGTGGAACACCAAGAAGTACATACGGAAGGAATAAAACGCCGTGACAAACACCCCTGCCAGCACCGCAATGTAAGCAAAGGTATGCCCAGTCGTGTGCGACATTTCGACCGCTTCGATAATGCTGTCTTTGGAATAAAAGCCTGAGAAAAACGGTGTACCAATTAACGCCAGCGAACCAATCAAGGAGGTAATCCAAGTGATTTTCATGTACTTGCGTAAGCCACCCATATTGCGGATGTCTTGATCATGGTGCATCCCCATAATCACACTACCCGCGCCCAAGAACAGCAAGGCTTTGAAGAAGGCGTGCGTCATCAAATGGAAGATGGCAATCGGATAGGCAGATGCGCCCAAGGCCACCGTCATATAGCCTAACTGCGACAAAGTTGAATAGGCAATCACGCGCTTAATATCGTTTTGGATAATGCCTAAGAAGCCCATAAACAGCGCGGTAATCGCACCGATGATCATCACAAACGACAGAGCGGTTTCGGATAATTCAAACATCGGTGACATGCGCGCAACCATGAAAATACCGGCCGTCACCATGGTCGCAGCGTGGATCAAAGCTGAAATCGGCGTAGGACCTTCCATCGAATCAGGCAACCAAACATGCAGCGGAAACTGTGCTGATTTACCCATCGCGCCGATGAACAACAGAATACAAATCGCAGTGAGCAGATTGACGTGCATCCCTGCAATCGGGGCGACATCGTTGGCGTGTTCCGCCACTTTGGCGAACACATCGGCGTAGTTCAGCGAACCAAACACCATCAACACCAGCGCGATACCGAGGATGAAACCGAAGTCGCCGACGCGATTGACTAAAAAGGCTTTTAAGTTGGCGTAAATCGCAGTAGGACGGTTAAACCAAAAACCAATCAGCAAATACGACACCAGCCCGACCGCTTCCCAGCCGAAGAACAGCTGCATGAAGTTGTTCGCCATCACCAGCATCAACATCGAAAAAGTGAACAGCGAAATATAGCTAAAGAAACGCTGATAACCCGCGTCGTCTTTCATGTAACCGATGGTGTAAATATGCACCATCAACGACACGGAAGTGACCACCAGCATCATGGTGGCGGTCAAGCGGTCGATTAAGAAACCGACATGGAATGAGGTACCGCCAGATATCAACCAGGTGTAAACCGCGCCATCAAAAGTGTGACCATCCAGCACGCTGCGGAAAATTTGTATCGCTGCATATAACGACACACCAACCATTGCGACGGTGATGCGATGCGTCCAAGTACGACCTAAAAATTTACCAAACAAACCCGCCAAAATTGCACCAAACAACGGTGCGAGCGGCACGATTAAATACAGTGTTTGCAATGTTTGCGTATCCATCTTTAACCTCTCAAGCTGCCGAGATCATCGACGTTAATAGTGCGCAGATTACGGAACAACACCACCAGAATTGCCAAGCCAATCGCGGCTTCAGCGGCAGCCACAGTCAAAATAAAGAATACGAAAACTTGGCCTGCGGTGTCATTCAAATAATGCGAGAACGCGACAAAATTAGTATTCACCGCGAGCAACATCAGCTCAATCGACATCAATAACACGATGACGTTTTTGCGATTCAAGAAAATTCCGACCACGCTAATGGCAAACAACACCGCGCTCAGAACTAAATAATGTGACAGCGTCAACATGAATACTCTCTCCCTAAAGAATTTTGCGCGAGGCTTATTTGGTAATGGTGTGGCCGTCGCGCATGTCTTTAACAATGCGCACGCGATCAGCGGCTTGAACTTGCACTTGCTCAGAAACATTTTGCGTTTTTACGCCGACGCGACGACGCAGCGTCAGCGCAATCGCGGCAACCATCGCCACCAACAGCAACACGGCTGCGAGCTCGAAGGGATAGACATAATCGGTGTATATCAAACGACCTAATTCTTTGGTGTTGCTGTAGTTAGCGGGATGCACTACTGCGTTGGCTGTGGCTTGAGTTTGGCGTGAACCCAACACATAAATCATCTCGAATACCATCAGCCCTGCCAAGCCTGCGCCAAACGGAAACCAACGCCAGAAACCTTCACGCAGACGCACCAAATTGATGTCCAGCATCATCACCACAAACAAGAACAGCACCATCACCGCACCGACATACACCAGCACCAACACGATGGATAAAAACTCCGCTTCGAGCAGCATCCAAATGCCTGACGCGCTACAAAATGCCAGCACCAAAAACAAGGCTGCGTTAACAGGATTGCGCGCGGTAATCACGCCCATCGCCGCAAACACGGTGATGGCGGCAAACACATAAAAAACAATATCGGTAAAGTTCATCTGGCTTCCTTTAGAAACTGGGAAGTGGTGAGTAGTAAGTGGTGAGTGGAAACAGCGATGCACTGGTTTTTCCACTTACCACTCAGGCACGCAAGTGCCGCCCAACTCTCCACTTGTTATCGGTACTGCGCGTCTTCGGCTCTATCTTTGGCAATCTGCGCTTCGTATTTATCACCGATGGCTAACAGCATCGGTTTGGTGTAATACAAATCGCCTTTTTTCTCGCCGTGATATTCAAAAATACGCGTTTCTACAATCGCATCGACTGGGCAAGATTCTTCGCAAAAGCCACAGAAAATACACTTGGTCAAATCAATATCGTATTGCGTGGTGCGACGTGTGCCGTCGGCGCGTTCAGCCACTTCGATTTTGATTGCCAACGCAGGACAGACTGCTTCGCACAATTTGCAACCGATGCAACGCTCTTCGCCATTGGCATAACGTCGTTGCGCGTGCAAGCCACGGAAACGTGCGCTTTGCGGGGTTTTTTCTTCAGGGAATTGCACCGTAATTTTGCGTGCAAACATGTAACGACCCGTTAAAGCCATGCCTTTGAGCAACTCAAACAGCAAAAAGGTCTTGAAGTAATGTTTAATTTTTTCCATATTCATCTCCGCCGTTTACCAAACCCACAACGAGGTTTGCATCCACGCGCCAACTACCACGACCCAAACTATTGCCAGCGGAATAAATACTTTCCAACCTAAGCGCATCAATTGGTCATAACGGTAACGCGGGAAGGTCGCGCGAAACCACAAGAACAAGAACAACACGAAGGAGACTTTTGCCAACAACCAAACAATGCTGTCAGGGATAAATGGGAATGGTGATAACCAGCCGCCCATAAACATAATTGAGGTCAAGAAGGCGATCAGAATCATGTTGGCGTATTCCGCCAAGAAGAACAGTGCGAAGGTCATGCCTGAGTATTCCACATGGAAACCTGCCACGATTTCGGACTCGCCTTCTGCCACGTCAAACGGTGCGCGGTTAGCTTCTGCCACGCCCGAAATGAGGTACACCATAAACATCGGGAACAGCGGAATGATGTACCAGTTGAGCGCGCCGTAATTGCCTTTTTGTCCCATTACGATATCGCCCAAGTTCAAACTCTGCGCCGCCATCAATACACACACCAGCGCAAAGCCCATGGCGATTTCATAAGAAACGATTTGCGCCGCTGAACGCAACGCGCCCAAAAATGCGTACTTAGAATTAGATGCCCAGCCCGCGATAATCACGCCGTATACGCCTAGCGAGGTCATCGCCAAAATGTACAACAGCCCCGCATTGGCATTCGACAGCATCATTTCTGCGTTAAACGGAATCACCGCCCAAGCTGCCAATGCTGGCATCAAGGCCATGATGGGAGCCAAAATGAACAAGAATTTATTCGAGCCAGTCGGCACAATAATTTCTTTCATCAATAACTTTATTCCGTCAGCCAACGGTTGCAGCAAACCAAAATAACCGACGCGATTAGGACCAATGCGAATTTGCATCCAGCCGATAACTTTACGTTCAGCCAAAGTCAAATACGCCACTGCGCCCATCAACGGCGCGACGATTAAAACGATTTTGAGTAGCGTCCAAACGGTCAACCAAACGGGTGCCCAATACGAACCAAAAAAGTTGCCGCCTAATTGATTGATGTAATCCATCATCATGCACGCTCCACTGTGATAGTTCCGAACATCGCGCCCAGAGCCGCTGTAGCGGCATGGCCTGCGGCGATACGCGCGGTATTAACAGGCTGAGCATCGTCGCTAGCAATCTGCAAAGTCACGCTGCCATTGCCTTGCGTGACTTTCACGCTATGCCCTGCCAACACGCCTAACTTAGCTAATTCACTGCTGTGCATGACCACTACAGGCGTTGCCGCATCGTTAGTTTTTTGCAACGAGGCAGCGCGACGTACCACCGCATCCGTGCTGTAAATCGGCACATGACTGACGCGTTGCACGCCGTTATTACTAGCCACATTGGCCGCTTGTAGCGTCACGCCAGTGATGGCGTTATTCAGGCTCGCCGCGTTGTAGCTTGCCAGCACTTCGTCACGAATCGCTTCAGAACTATCGTAATCAAAGCCTGCCACATCGAGCAAATTGCCCAACACGCGCAACACTTTCCATGCTGGACGCGCTTCGCCTAAAGGCTTCACCGCGCCCTTAAAACTTTGCACCAAACCAGCGGTATTGATAAACGTACCGGATGTTTCGGTAAACGGGGTAATCGGCAACATCACGTCGGCATAGCTGCTGGCCTGGTGTTTATAAGCACTCATCGCCACCACCATATCGGCGGCTTGCATCGCGGCAATCGCTTGTTGAGCATCGTGCGTATCCAACTCCGCTTCGACGTTCAACAATAAATATGCCTTACGTGGCTGCGCCAACATTTGCGCGGCATTCATGCCCGTCGCACTCGGCACAGCATTGGCAACATAGCCGCCCACGCTATTCGCCGCTTCGCCTAAATAACCGAAGCTGGCATTGCTCAAGGTCGCAATCTGTTGCGCAATTAAAGCTGCGGATGTTGCTGAGCGAAGTTGCCCAACAACACCGCGACGCGTTCACCGCTGCTCAAACTTTGCGCGATGTTTTGCACCGCCGCACTCACCGTAACCGCGTCGATTGCCGCGCTTACATCCGCACTTAACGCTACATTTTTAATCGCAGCTAACGCTTTTAAAACTTGCGCTAATTCGTTCACTAATTCGCTAGGTGCAGCGATAATTTGATTAGCAATCGGCATCAGCAATTCGTCTTTTGCCGCATGAATGACGTTAGCTTGCGCGCCCGCTTTGACCGCCATGCGGATGCGTTGCGCCAACAGCGGATGATCTTTACGCAAGAAACTACCGACCAACAAAAAGCGATCGCGGGTATTCAAATCATCAATCGCCATGCCTAAATTCGGCACGCCAGCACGATGTCCATCGGCGCTGAAATCAGACTGACGCAAACGGAAATCGACGTTGTCGCTACCGATGCCGCGCATGAGTTTTTGCAACAGCGCGAGCTCTTCTAAAGTGCTGTGTGGGGTTGCCAATGCGGCGATGTGTTGCGCACCGGCTGAAGTGGAAATTTGACGTAAGCCATTCGCGACATATTCCAACGCAGCTTGCCATTCGACTTCTATCCATTTGCCATCTTGCTTGAGCATCGGTTTAGTCAAACGCTCAGGTGCATTCAAACCTTCGTAACTGAAACGATCTTTGTCCGAAATCCAACATTCGTTCAGGGCTTCGTTTTCAATCGGCACGACGCGCGCGACCTTGTGATCTTTGGTGTGCAGTGCGAGGTTAGAACCTAAGCCATCATGCGGGCTGACCGACTTACGACGCGACAATTCCCATGAACGTGCGGTGTAGCGGAATGGCTTGCTAGTCAATGCGCCGACGGGACACAAATCAATCATATTGCCTGACAGCTCTGAATCCACGGTGCTACTGACGAAGCTCATAATTTCAGCATTCTCGCCACGGAACGCCATACCCAGCTCCATCACGCCAGCAATTTCTTGACCGAAGCGCACGCAACGGGTGCAATGAATACAGCGCGACATTTCTTCAGTAGAAACCAGCTCACCAATCGACTTATGCTCGACCACGCGCTTGCCTTCTTGGTAACGCGATTCGCCGCCGCCATAACCGACTGCCAAATCTTGCAACTGACATTCGCCGCCTTGATCGCAAATTGGGCAATCGAGCGGATGGTTAATCAACAAAAATTCCATCACGCCTTTTTGCGCCTTAACCGCCATTTCGGAATGGGTATGAACTTTCATTCCTTCCGCAGCGGGGGTGGCACACGCAGGCAAAGGCTTAGGTGCTTTTTCTACTTCGACCAAGCACATGCGGCAATTAGCCGCAATGGATAATTTTTTGTGATAGCAAAAGTGCGGGATATAAATACCAGCCTGTTGTGCTGCCTGTATCACCATCGAGCCTTTTGCGGTCTCAATTACTTTGCCGTCAATTTCGAGTTTTATCATGTCAGTTCGCCCGTCGATTACACCAAGCAACGCTTGTGTTCGATGTGATATTCAAATTCTTCACGGAAGTTTTTCAGCATGCCTTGCACTGGCCACACAGCGGCTTCGCCGAGTGCGCAAATGGTACGACCCGCAATGTTGTCACCGATGCTTAACAACAAATCCAAGTCTTCGGGTTTTCCCTGACCGTGCTCGATCCGATGCACGATGCGATACAACCAGCCCGTACCTTCCCGACACGGCGTGCATTGTCCACATGACTCTTCATAGTAAAAATACGACAAACGCTCCAGCGCGCGCACCATACAAACAGTTTCATCCATGATGATGACCGCACCACTACCCAAACCCGAACCCGCCTTCTGTATTGAGTCATAGTCCATGGTCAAATCCATCATGGTCGCGCCAGTCAAAACAGGCATAGACGAGCCGCCAGGAATCACTGCTTTAAGCTTATGTCCGTGACGCACGCCGCCCGCCATTTCTAGCAACTTGGCAAACGGCGTACCCATCGGCACTTCAAAATTGCCCGGATTATTCACATGACCTGACACGGAGAATAATTTCGTGCCGCCGTTATTAGGCTTGCCAATTTCCAAGAATGCCTGACCACCGTGATTGATGATGTAGGGAATGCTAGCGAACGTTTCGGTGTTGTTAATAGTGGTCGGTTTGCCGTACAAACCGAAACTGGCAGGGAACGGCGGCTTAAAGCGCGGCTGACCTTTTTTGCCTTCGATAGATTCGAGCAAAGCGGTTTCTTCACCGCAGATGTACGCGCCGTAACCTAAGTGATTGTGCAGCTCAAAATCAAAGCCCATACCCATGATGTCTTTGCCCATAAAGCCCGCAGCGCGCGCTTCTTCACCCGCTGCTTCCATACGCTCATAGGCTTCAAAAATCTCGCCATGCACATAGTTGTAGCCAACTTTTACGCCCATGGTGTAAGCGGCAATCGCCATGCCTTCGATGAGCACATGTGGGTTGTAACGCATGATGTCCCAATCTTTACATGTACCTGGCTCGCCTTCGTCCGAGTTACACACGATGTATTTATCGCCTGCAAAACCGCGTGGCATAAAGCTCCACTTCAGCCCGGTCGGAAAACCCGCACCGCCACGTCCGCGCAGAGCAGAAGTTTTTACTTCCGAGATGATGGTTTCAGGGGAAATTTTTTCAGTGAGAATTTTGCGCAGCGCGCTGTAGCCGCCGACTTTTAAATAATTAGCGAGCGTCCATGGCTCGTCGAAATCCATGGTGGTTTGAGTAACTGGTCCGCGCATCATTTGCCTAGCTCCGCCAACAGTACATCAATCTTTTGCTCAGTCATACGACCACATAATTTTTTATTGCTTACCGTGAGCAGCGGTGCTTCGATACACGCGCCCATACACTCACCTTCACGCAAGCCAAACTTGCCATCAGCAGTGACTTCGCCAATGCCAATACCCAGCTTTTTTTCGATGTACTTAACCGTCTCCAACGCGCCGCACAAAGTGCAAGACAAATTGGTGCATACCGTCAACGTATGCTTGCCCATAGGCTTCAAGTTGTACATGTGATAGAAGGTCGCGACTTCATACACTGCCATGTGCGCCATGCCTAAAAAGGCGGCAACATCGGTCATGTCATCGTTAGAAATCCAACCTTTTTCATCTTGCACAAAACGCAAGGCAGCCATCACGGCAGATTGCTTTTGGTCGGCGGGATATTTAATCAACTCGCGGTTGATCAGGTCTTGTATGGCTGCGGATAACATTAGCGGTCTATCTCTCCGAAAACGATGTCTTGAGTACCGATAATGGTGACGACGTCGGCGATCATGTGACCGCGCGCCATTTCATCCAAAGCGGCTAAGTGAGCAAAACCCGGTGCGCGGATTTTCATGCGATACGGCTTGTTCGCGCCGTCTGAAACCAAGTAAATACCAAACTCACCTTTAGGATGTTCCACAGCGGCATACGCCTCGCCTGCTGGAACATGCATCCCTTCAGTAAATAGTTTGAAATGGTGTATCAGCTCTTCCATGTTCTCTTTCATCGCCACACGATTCGGCGGAGAGAATTTATGGTTAGCGGTAATCACTGGGCCTGGATTAGCTTTCAGCCAAGTCACGCATTGCTCGATGATGCGATTGCTTTGCCTCATTTCTTCGACGCGCACTAAATAACGGTCGTAAGAATCGCCTGTTTTACCGACGGGAATATCGAAATCCAAACGATCATAAACTTCGTAAGGCTGCTTCTTGCGCAAATCCCACTCGATACCTGAACCGCGCAACATCGGCCCTGAGAAACCCAATGCCAGCGCACGTTCTGGTGTGACGACACCAATCCCGACGGTACGTTGCTTCCAAATACGGTTATCGGTCAGCAGCGTTTCGTATTCGTCGATGCACTTAGGAAAACGCTTAACGAAATCACCGATAAAATCCAACACCGAACCTTGACGATTTTCATTCATCTTCGCCACCGCAGCGGCGTTGTGAATTTTCGAGGCTTGATACTGCGGCATACGATCAGGCAGGTCGCGGTACACGCCACCCGGACGGTAATAAGCTGCGTGCAAACGCGCACCAGAAGCCGCTTCGTACACATCCATCAAATCTTCGCGTTCGCGGAAGCAATACAAAAACATGGTCATCGCGCCGATGTCCAATCCGTGCGCGCCCAACCACAGCAAGTGATTCAGCACGCGGGTAATTTCATCGAACATCACGCGGATGTATTGCGCACGCACAGGCACATCAATGCCCGCCAGCTTTTCAATCGCCATTACATAAGCGTGTTCGTTGGACATCATCGACACATAGTCGAGACGATCCATGTACGGCACAGATTGCAAAAAAGTTTTATGTTCAGCGAGTTTTTCAGTGGCGCGGTGTAGCAAGCCAATGTGCGGATCGGCACGCTCAATCACTTCACCGTCCAGCTCCAACACCAAGCGCAACACGCCGTGCGCAGCCGGATGTTGGGGACCAAAGTTCATTGTATAATTCTTAATCTCAGCCATGTTGTTATCCTCGAACTGAGCCGTACAGCTCATCACGCACGATGCGCGGGGTGACTTCACGCGCTTCTATCGACACAGGTTGATAGACCACACGCTGTTGTGCGGGGTCGTATTTCATTTCAACGTGACCTGATAAAGGGAAATCTTTACGGAAGGGATTACCGACAAAACCATAGTCGGTAAGTAAGCGGCGCAAGTCGGGGTGACCAGTAAACACGATGCCGTATAAGTCGAAGGCTTCGCGCTCAAACCAATTCGCGCATGACCACACATCGGTCAAGGAAGGCAACACGGGAAAGGCATCTTCTTCAGCAAACACGCGTACGCGCACGCGTTGATTGAGCGACACCGACATCAAGTGATAGACCACGGCAAAGCGTTTGCCTGTCCATGCACCATCGCCATAATCTAAATAGTCCAGTCCGCACAAATCCATCATTTGCTCGAAACAAAACCCTGCCGTGTCACGCAACTGAGTAAAAACTTGCAACAAATCAGCCGCACGCACCACCAAGGTTAACTCACGCAATTCAATTGTCGAGCTCACAATTTGAGCCGCGAAATGACTAGCTAAACTTTCTTGCAGCGCAAACAACTTTTTGTCATGCATATCACACAAATCAGCACTCATATTCACCCTATCGCGCAATGGTATTGGTACGTTTGATTTTGTTTTGCAACTGAATAATGCCGTACAACAAGGCTTCAGCCGTAGGAGGACAACCGGGCACATAAATATCGACAGGCACGATGCGATCGCAACCGCGTACCACCGAATAGGAGTAATGGTAATAACCGCCACCATTCGCACACGAACCCATCGAGATCACCCAGCGCGGCTCAGCCATCTGGTCGTAAACCTTGCGCAGCGCGGGCGCCATTTTGTTGCACAGCGTGCCCGCCACGATCATCACATCAGACTGACGCGGACTAGGGCGAAACACCACGCCGAAACGGTCCAAGTCATAGCGCGACGCGCCCGCTTGCATCATCTCTACCGCGCAGCACGCCAAACCAAACGTCATCGGCCATAAGGAACCGGTGCGGGTGTAATTAATAATGGTGTCCAGCGTGGTGGTGACTACGCCTTTTTCCAAGATGCCTTCTATTCCCATTCCAATGCCCCTTTCATCCATTCGTAGATGAAGCCAACGACCAAAATCGCCAAAAATATCATCATGGAAATAAAGCCGAACATACCAATTTCCTTGAGCACAATCGCCCAGGGAAATAAGAATGCAATTTCGAGATCAAACAGAATAAACAGAATAGCGACCAAGTAATAACGCACATCGAACTTCATACGCGCATCTTCAAAGGCCTCAAAGCCGCACTCATAAGGAGAGAGCTTTTTACTATCAGGGCGGTTAGGCGCGACCAGCTTACCCAAAATAACAGGCACAACTCCGACCGCCAAACCGACGCAGATAAACAACAGCACCGGAAAATAATTTTCCAACATTGAGCTTCCTCCTCTGCACTGACTCCATAGGTAGAGCCAGACATAAAAATTGCCGATACGCGTGCGCATCAGCTTATAAATTTGGTGCGGATGGGGAGACTCGAACTCCCACGCCCTTACGGGCACAAGCACCTCAAGCTTGCGTGTCTACCAATTCCACCACAACCGCCAAATAAAACAGACTACAAAAAACCGAGTGGACTACCGAACTTCTACCAACAATTACTTAGGAATCGCTGCCGACTTTGACGCATCAATCGGTGCCACAGGCACAACTTGAGCCGTAGGCACAGCGAGCTTTTCCATCACACCTTGCTGACTAGCAGGATGCGAGTACAGATAAGTAAGCGACAAACTGGTCATAAAAAACACCGCAGCAGCAATCGCCGTACTCCGACTCAAGAAACTTGCCGAACCACTAGAGCCGAACAAACCACCTGCCGAACCCGTACCGAACGCCGCACCCATGTCAGCACCCTTACCATGCTGCACCAACACCAAGCCGATCAACACAATCGCTGTCATGACATGCACCACCCAAACCAATGTTTCCACACTTCACCTCAACTATTTAAGCTACTACTGAGCAGCGCCACAAATCGCCACAAAATCTTCAACCACCAAAGACGCGCCACCAATCAAACCGCCATCAATGTCAGCACAAGCAAACAACTCAGCGGCATTCGCTGCCTTTACGCTGCCGCCGTACAAAATACATAACTTAGCGGCAACCGCCGCATCCAGTGCCGCGACACGCTGACGTATAAACGCATGCACTGCTTGCGCTTGCGCAGGACTCGCCGTTTTGCCCGTACCAATCGCCCAAACAGGCTCATAAGCAATCACAGCCTTAGCCAAAGCCGCAACACCGAAGCGCACTAAAATCGCATCGAGCTGCGTCGCTATCACTTGCTCCATCACACCCGACTCACGCTCCGCCAAGGTTTCCCCTACGCAAAAAATTGGCGTTAAACCCGCAGCCTGCGCAGCCGCAAACTTAGCAGCTGCAATCTCGTTACTTTCATGAAACAAACCACGACGCTCTGAATGCCCAATAATGACGTAGCGACAGGCAAAATCGACCAACATCCCAGGTGCTACTGCACCGGTAAAAGCACCTTCTTCGTTAGGACTAAGATTTTGCGCACCCCAAGCGACATTCGTGCCTTGCAACATCGCTTGCGCTTGCGCTAGATAAGGATACGGAACGCAGACGGCGTAATCAGCCGAAGTTAAACCCTTTACACCCGCCAACACGCCTTGCAACAGCGTTTCGTTACGCGCCAAACGGCCAAACATTTTCCAATTCCCAACTACTAGTTTGCGCCGTGTCGTCATAACCAATCCGCCATTTACCAAAGCGCGCAATCCTACCCGCGAAGCACACCGTGGTCAATGAATCTCTCTAAAATTTAGTAATACTATTATTCAACTTGCACAGGAATCGAGCCGCGCTGCGCGACAATCCGATTGTGTTCATCCACATAGACCAACTTAGGATGGATGTTAGCCAATTCTTTTTCATCCAACATCACATAACTGGCAATAATCAGAATATCACCTGGATTTGCCTTGTGCGCCGCCGCGCCATTCACTGAAATCAACCCTGAGCCGCGTTGCGCGCGTATCGCATAAGTCGAAAATCGCTCGCCGTTTGTCACGTTATAAATATCAATTTTCTGATATTCAAGAATGTCAGCGGCATCCAGCAAATCATCGTCTATCGCGCACGAACCTTCGTAATGCAGCTCGGAGTGAGTCACATGCACGCGGTGCAATTTCGCATTCAACATGATTCTTTGCATACAACCTCCAACTCAAACGGGCGCGGATTATATATTACTCATTGCGCCTGACAAACCTCGATGTTATCTAACAGCCGTGTGCCGCCTAATTTAGCCGCTGCCACGATTACGCCATCATTAGCCAAGGCATTCATCACACTCAAGTCCTCTTGTTTGCGCAGCGAGACATACTCGACTTGCCAGCCGTGCGCGCTTAATTGCTGGGTGGCGTGCGCGCTCAGTTGTGAAAAGTTTTGTTGGCCTTGTAACAGCCCATCGCGCAAGCTCAACAGCACGCGGCGTAATTGCGGGGCAATGCGGCGTTGCGCTTCATCCAGATATTGATTGCGCGAACTCAACGCTAAACCATCTGCTGCGCGCACCGTTTCGCCACCGACAATTTGCACAGCTAAATTTAATTGCATCACCATCTGACGAATAATATGCAACTGCTGATAGTCTTTTTTGCCAAACAAAGCGACGTGCGGCTGCACGATATTGAGCAACTTCAACACCACCGTTGCCATGCCACGAAAATGTCCAGGGCGCGAAGCACCACAGAGCTCGTTGGCAATCACGGGCGGCTCGATAAACACCGCTTGCGGCAGCGGATACATCTCACTCGCGCTAGGCGCAAACACCACATCCACCAAGCCTTGCATCAACTGACAGTCTGTGATTAAGGTGCGGGGATAACGGTCAAAATCTTCATTTGGACCAAATTGCAGCGGATTAACGAATACACTCGCCACCACGCAAGCCCCATGCAGCCTTGCTTGGCGCATTAAAGCCAAATGTCCTTCATGCAAATTGCCCATCGTTGGCACAAATGCGATGCTCGCTTGTTTTGCTAAAAACTCGCGCAATTCAATAATGGTATGAATGATTTTCATAACGACACCCTTAAAAATTAAAAAACTCGAAACCGTAAAGTTTCGAGTTTTTATTAGCTAACAATTCAGCGCGACTTAGTGCAAATGCGAACCTTCTTCATGCACATGACCGTGCTGCAACTCTTCTGCTGTCGCAGTACGAATGCCAGTAACCGTACAAGCGAAGGTCAAAGTTTTACCCGCTAAAGGATGATTACCATCAACAGTTACTTCATCATCGTTCACTTCAATCACGGTGTACAAAATAAAATCTTCTTCGTCTGACTCTTCTGGCGCGCCTTCAAACTGCATGCCGATGGCAACATCTTTAGGGAATGAGCTACGCGCTTCGACTTCAACCATTTCGTGTTCGTATTCGCCAAATGCATCATCGGGTTGCAAAGTCACGCTGACTTTGTCGCCGATGGCTTTGCCATGCAACGCCTCTTCCACCAAAGGGAAAATACCATCGTAGCCACCGTGCAAATAGCTAATCGGCTCGCCCACTTTTTCGTGCACTTCGCCTGCTGAATCGGTTAATTGGTAGGTCAATGAGACCACGCTGTCTTTAGTAATTTTCATTTCATTTCCTTAATTAAATTTAATACTTCTTGCGCATGTCCCTGAGCTTTTACGCCGTACATGACATGCTGCAACTTGCCCACTTTATCAATCACAAACGTCGATCGTTTAATGGATAATTTTTTACCACTTTCGGTTTCTTTTTCGTACATCACGGCATATTTTTTACATACGCGCGCATCAGGGTCAGACAACAACTGCACCGCCAGACCATATTTATCGCGAAAACTCGCGTGACTTAAACAATCATCGCGACTCACCCCGACCACTACGGTATCGAGCGCACCGAAGTCATCAATCAAATCGGTAAACTCATTCGCTTCTAAGGTGCAACCTGATGTGTCATCGCGCGGATAAAAATACAGCACCACGTTTTTACCCTGCTGTGCCGCCAAGGAAAACGTCTGCATATCCACATCGGGCAATTCAAAATGCGGGGCTTCAACACCTATGTTTAACGGCTCTGTGTGCATCACGGTCTCCTTGAGGGGCGCGCATTGTAATCGCAATCGCTAAAAATCCAAACGCCAGCAAGATTGAGCTGGGGAAAGCGCGGCTATAATCCGCGCCATGAAAAATCTGACCCCACTTTTAGGCGGCCTGACCGCTGAACAATTCTTACGCGATTACTGGCAAAAAAAGCCGCTGTTAATTCGTCAAGCCATCCCTAACTTTAACGGCTTATTAAACCGTGACGAACTCATCACCCTCGCCTGCGAGGAAGATGCGCAAGCCCGGCTGATCAAGCAACAGCGCAATCGTTTTACTTTACAAAACGCCCCTTTTTTTGCTGACGATTTCGAGCACTTAGAAAAATCTAAATGGACGGTTTTGCTGCAAGGACTTAATCATCACTTAGCTAGCGGCGCGGCGTTGCTCAAGCAATTTAATTTTATTCCGCACGCGCGCTTAGACGACTTGATGGTCAGCTTTGCCCTCAAAGGTGGCGGCGTGGGGCCGCACTTTGATTCTTATGATGTGTTTTTACTGCAAGGCGCGGGGCATCGCCGCTGGCAGATTTCAGCACAAGCCGATCGCACCCTTATTGAAGGCGCGCCATTACGTATTTTGAGTAACTTTCAAGTCGAGCAAGAATGGGTGTTAGCCCCTGGCGACATGCTTTATTTACCGCCGCACTACGCGCACAACGGTATCGCCGAAGATGATTGCATGACCTATTCCATCGGCTTTCGCACTCCCGCGTATCAAGAGTTAGCTGAGCAATTTTTAGTCTATCTGCAAGACACCGTGTGTGTCGCAGGTATGTATGCAGACCCCGAATTAACCGTGCCAAAACATCCCGCCGAAATCGGTGCTGCAATGCTGGCTAAGGTCACGCAGAAATTAAATGAAATACGCTGGGACGAAGACGATGTGGCGCAATTTTTGGGCTGCTATTTAAGCGAGCCCAAAGCGCATATCTTTTTTGATGCGCCCACGCGTGCGATGAAGCAAGATAAATTCACGCAAGCCTTAAACACGCAAGGCATCACGCTCAATCTCAAGACACAAATGCTCTGTCACACCAGCAGCATTTTTATCAATGGTGAGGCGATACCATGTGATGCGGATGATTACAAAATGTTGCGTGAGTTAGCTGACCATCGCCAACTGGGCGCAAACAATAATTACTCGGCGACTCTGCTGGATTTAATTTTTGAGTGGTATTCAGACGGATTTTTACAGCTCAATGCGAAGGAGGAAAATCATGGTAAGCGAACCAACTAGCCAAGCATTAGATGGTAATCAGGCATTCATCACCGCCTTAGATAGCTTGTGCGGCATAGCGCAACAGAATTTATATTTATTTGATAAAGATTTCGCGCAACAAGGTTTTAATAGCGTGACGCGTTTTGAAATTTTGTATCGTTTTTTACTCGCCAGCACTACGCATCGCGTTTATTTTCTCGTCCACGATGCGCGTTACTTAACGACCCAATGCGCGCGCCTCGAAATTCTCATCAAGCAATTCGGTGCGGCAATCGCCATCCATCAACTACCGAAAAATTTGCAACACTTGAGTGAATCGTTTGCCGTGGCAGATACCGATCATTGCTTGCGCCGCTTTCATTTTCATGCGCCTGAAGGCGTTTTAGAATTGCATCAAGCGAGCCAAGCACGCGCTTACCAAGGACGTTTTTTAGAAATGTGGGCAAGCTCCGCCGCTGCCCTTAACGCAACTAAATTAGGCTTGTAAGCCAAATTTAGTATGGTTTAATAATTTTTGTTGTGATAAGCCTAGATTTTCTAAAATTCGCTGGTAGAATGCCGCCACTTTGATTTTGGCTTAGTTACTTTTTGGTGCTGCTCCTTCTCAAAATAAGATTGATTTTAATAACTTAACTTTAAGGAAATACATAATGAAACGTTCTGCTCTCGTTGTTGCTTTGTTGGCTTTGGCTTTGACTGCTTGTGGCGAAAAAGCTGCTGAAACTGTTACTGCTGCATCTGATGCAGCTTCTGCTGTTGCTCCTGCTGTAGTTGATGCTGCTTCTGCTGTTGCAGGCGCTTCTGCTGTTGCTGCTGTTTCAGAAGTTGCTGCTACTGCATCTACTGTTGCTGGCGCTGCTGCAACTGCTGCTGACGCAATGAAAAAATAAGTCTTAACGACCTATTTGTTGCAAAAAAAACCGACGCAAGTCGGTTTTTTTACGTTCTAACATCAAGATATTAAATTGGAAGTGTAGGGGCACGATTCATTGCGCGATAGCAACATCAAAATATCGCGCGTACATTGCACTCCCACCGTTATCAGCCCCCTACGCAATTTCTCGCCAAGCGAACCCATCGGCTTGTGTCGCCACACCTATCCAATCACTGGCGCAATTCAATACTGAACTCAAAGCCGCCACAGCTAGCGCAGACGTATTGTTTTTATGGCTCAAGTGCGCAGCGACCAAATGTTGCAATCGCGTGTTGTCTAACTTCGCCAAAATCGCGGCTGCTTGTTGGTTATTCAAATGCCCAAACCTCCCGCCGATGCGCTGTTTCAAGCTGTAGTGATAATCACCATGCGCAAGTAAATCGCTATCGTGATTGCACTCCAACACCAGCGCGTCGCAGCCACTCAACATGGCTTCAATATGCGGCGTACTGCAACCCACATCGGTCAACACGCCTAAGCGGCGCGCGCCGTCCCCCAATACATATTGCACAGGTTCGGCGGCATCGTGCGGCACGGGATACGGCTGAATTTGGATGTCATCAATTGCGAATACGCTGTGCGCGTCGATTTCATGCAACTGCGCGACATTGGCGAAAGCTTTAGGACAGGCGCGTAGCGTGCCATGCGTCAGCCAAACGTTTAGATTGAATTTGCGCGCAAGTTTTGCCACGCCAGAAATGTGATCACCGTGTTCATGTGTGACCACGATGCCACTGAGTTGCTCAGGAGAAATGCCTAATTTAGCGAGCCGCGTGATGCTGTCTTGCAAACCAAAACCACAGTCCAACAACACCCGCGTTTGCTGAACTTCTACCAACAGCGCGTTGCCCTCGCTGCCACTGCCGAGTGACGCAAAACGCATCTCAGCTATCCGCGCTCATACACGCCCACTTACAGAGCAACAGAAACCGCACTCACCGCCGCAGGCACTTGGTAAGTATCTAGCGTCTTAATGGGAGTTAAATCGGCAGGAATAGTGAGGGCGGGAACAGCATTGGCAGCACCATGACCATCAAATGGTTTCAACTCACTACACCCTGCCAAGCCCAATAAAGCCGCCAGCAACGCAACATTTTTTGCAATGTTCATCAATAACTCCTAAACGATAACGCCTGCTTGCTGCATCGCCTGTTGGACTTGCGCGTGTGCAGTATTGGACAAAGACGTAAGCGGCAAACGCAAGGTGTTTTGCATAAATCCCATGCGTGCCACTGCCCACTTCACCGGAATCGGATTGGCTTCGATAAACAAATGACGATGTAAGGCGAGCAATTTGAAATTAATGGCGCGCGCTGTGAGCACATCATTCGCCAACGCTGCGGCACACATCTCGTGCATCAATTTAGGGGCGACATTCGCGGTTACCGAAATCGTGCCGTGCGCACCGAGCAACATCAACGCCAGCGTACTGGCATCGTCGCCGCTATAGATCGCAAAATCTTTAGGTACGCGCGCCAGCAAATCACTGCCGCGTTCGATGTTGCCCGTCGCGTCCTTGATACCGACGATGTTAGGAATTTGCGCTAAACGCAGCACCGTGTCGTTGTGCATATCCGCCACGGTACGGCCTGGCACGTTATACAAAATGTGCGGCATATCCACCGCTGCGGCGATAGCTTTGAAATGCTGATACAAGCCTTCTTGAGTGGGCTTGTTGTAGTAAGGAACAACCGTCAGTGAAGCCGCCGCACCCGCTTTTTTCGCAAAGGTTGCCAGCTCAATCGCCTCTTTAGTGGAGTTCGCACCCGTACCCGCGATGATGGGAATACGCTTCGCCGCATGCTGCACGGCAGTGGCAATCAGTAACTCATGTTCAGCCAAATCCACCGTCGGTGATTCACCTGTCGTACCAACCACCACAATCGCATCCGTGCCTTGCTCGATATGGAAATCTATCAAGGCGCAGAAGCTAGGCAAATCCAAACTGCCATCTGCCAACATCGGGGTCACAATCGCAACAATACTGCCCTTAATCATCTCGTACTCGCCAAAAATCAAAGCGCGCATTCTACCTCAAGGCACGCCAAAAGCCGCGCCGCTGTGGAATAATGCCGCCTCATTAAATATCTCGCACCTCATGTCGAATTCCCTTAACACTTTGCAGCCTGGCGAGATTGCCACCATCACGGCGATACACGCCGAAGAAGCCCTGCATCAACGCTTGCTGGCATTAGGGTTTCGCGTCGGCAAGCAAATTGAAATGATCCGCAAAGCAGCGTTTTCAGGTCCACTACAAGTGCGCATCGTCACTACCGACATCGTGTTACGCCGCAGCGAAGCCGCAAAAATTAAGGTGCAAAAAACATGAAGCGCATCGCATTGTTAGGTATGCCCAACACTGGCAAGTCCACGTTGTTTAATCGCATGACGGGCGGCTCGGCGCGGGTGGGCAATTGGCCAGGCATCACGGTGGAATTACTCAGTGGGAAAATCCTGCTCGGCGGCGATATGGTGGAGATTATCGACCTGCCCGGCATCTATGATTTGCACGGTTATTCCGATGACGAACAAGTCGTGCGACACTTCTTGCACGACAACGTGCCCGACCTCGCTTTGGTTATCCTCAACGCCACCCAAATCGAACGCCAAATGAGTTTGTTGCTGCAACTCAAGCAGCTCAATATGAACATCGTGGTGCTGCTCAATATGGCGGACGAAGCCAAAAAATTTGGCATCACGATCGACAGCAAAAAAATGTCTGATTTGTTAGAGATGCCGATTTTTTTACTCAGCGGAAAATACGGCAACGGTTATCACGAAGCTCTGCAAGCCATCACGAAAGCCCTGCGCTATCCCACGCCCGGCATGGCGGAACAGCTACGCAGCCAGTTGGAGCAAGACGAACATATCGCCACCGAAATGGCGCGCGTGATGCAACACGCGGTACAAATTCCCGCGCGCTTGCCAGAAAATCTCACCGAAAAACTCGACCGCATCATGCTGCATCCGTGGGCAGGATTACCAATATTTTTCGCCATCATGTACGCGCTGTTCCAAGGCATTTTCCTGCTCGGCTTGCCATTGCAAAACGTTATCGCAACAGGCTTTGGCTGGCTACGCGAAGTCGCTCTCGCACCACTATTGGGCGCGTTGCCGCTGGCGTTGCAAGGCTTGCTGCTGGACGGCATTTACAACGGCGTGGCAACCGTCGCCGCCTTCGTGCCAATCATCGTATTGTTCTTTTTGTTTATGGCGATTATCGAAGACAGCGGCTATTTATCGCGCGCCGCATTTTTGATGGACGCGCTGATGGCAAGATTGGGATTAGACGGGCGCGGCTTCGTCATGTTGCTGATGGGCTTCGGCTGCAATGTGCCCGCGCTGATGGGTACACGCGTGATGCGCTCGCGTTCCATGCGTTTGCTCACCATGCTGGTCATTCCGTTCTCCTTATGCTCGGCGCGCTTGCAAGTTTTTGTGTTTATCACCGCCGCATTATTCTCGCCGAAAGCCGCACCGCTGGTGCTGTTCAGTTTGTATTTATTTAGCTTCGCCGCCGCGATTGTGACCGCACTGCTGTTCAAAAATAAATTCAAAAATTCCGAACCGTTCGTGTTAGAACTACCGCCCTACCGCTTCCCCACCGTGCGCCAAATGCTGTTGCGCGGCTGGCATGAAGTGACGCATTTTTTACGCCGCGCCACGCAATTCATCATCGCCGGCGTGGTGCTAGTTTGGCTGCTCACGCACATTCCATTCACCGCCGTACCCGCCAGCGCGGACACACTTTCCGGCATGATAGGAAACTGGCTACACCCTTTATTCGCGCCCCTAGGCATCACCCCCGAACTCACCATCGCCCTCATCTTCGGCTTCGTCGCCAAAGAAATTGTCATCGGCTCACTCGCGGTCATTTACGGACTCTCCGGCGAGGCACTCGGCGGCGCGTTAGCCAACCAACTCGACTGGGTGCAAGCCTACAGTTTTATGCTGTTCACCCTGATTTACACCCCGTGTTTATCCACCATCGCCACGCTAAAAAGTGAAGCCAAAGAGATGGGCTTCACGCTGTTTTCTATACTCTGGTCACTAGGTTTAGCATGGCTGGTGAGCTTTGTTTTTTATCAGGGTGCGAGGATGTTAGGGTACTGATACGAAGCAGTTCAGCGCACCGCCACCCGCGCCTCACCTTCCCGCATCACGCCTATCACCGCCGCATTTACAAACCCTGCATCGGCGAACTTTTTCAGCACTTCATTCACCGCTTCCGGTGCGACCGCGACCAGCAGCCCGCCGCTGGTTTGTGCATCGGCTAACACGCGTTGTTGCCATGTTTCCACACCCGCTGCGAAGTCAACCTCGTGTCCATAGCTCGCCATATTTCGCTCAATTGCGCCAGGGCCTATGCCTTGTTGAGCCAACGGCAAAGCCTCGGACAATACTGGGACTTTGTTGAACTCAACTTCCGCCGTCAGACCCGCGCCGCGACACATTTCTAGCAAGTGTCCTAGCAAGCCGAAACCCGTCACGTCGGTGAGCGCGTGCACAGTGGGCATGACGGCTAATTCGCTGCCGACTTTGTTGAGTTGCGTGGTGGTGGCAATGAGTTGCGCGTAGCCCGCGTCACTTAATAATTCTTTTTTCAGCGCGGCGGCGAGGATGCCCACGCCTAATCCTTTACCTAAAATCAACACATCGCCCGCGTGTGCCGCGCTATTTTTTTTCACTTGATCGGGATGAACAATGCCCAATGCCACCAAGCCGTAGATGGGTTCGGGCGCGTCGATGGAATGTCCGCCCGCGATAGGAATTCCTGCGTCGCGGCACACCGCTTCGCCACCTTGCAAAATCGCGCGTATGGCCTCGACCGACATCTTGTTGATGGGCATTCCGACGATAGCGAGTGCCATGATAGGTGTGCCGCCCATCGCGTAAATATCGGAGATGGCATTGGTCGCGGCGATGCGTCCGAAATCAAAAGCATCATCGACTATCGGCATAAAAAAATCAGTGGTAGCGATGATGGCTTGCTCATCGTTGAGCCGATACACCGCCGCGTCGTCAGCGCTTTCTGTGCCGACTAATAAATTTGGGAAGGGTAATTTGGCTTGTGCTACGCCTAGAATTTCTTGCAATAAAGAGGGAGAGATTTTGCAGCCGCATCCGCCACCGTGCGACAATCGGGTTAACTTCACTTCATCCATTTTCATTTCCACTGCGTATGTTATTTAGAACCGCGAACTTATCACAGCTAGCCGAATTCGACACCATCATTGACGTGCGTACTCCTGCGGAATTCGCCGAAGATCACCTGCCCGGCGCGATTAACTGCCCGGTTTTTTCCGATGAAGAACGCATCACCGTCGGGACTTTATACAAACAAGTCTCACCCTTCGCCGCGCGCAAAGTCGGCGCGGCATTAGTGGCAAAAAATATCGCGCAGCATTTAGAAACGCGCTTTTGCGACTATGAAAAAAACTGGAGGCCGTTAATTTATTGCTGGCGCGGCGGGCAGCGCAGCGGCGCGATGAGCATCATTTTGGCGCAGGTCGGCTGGGCGGCACACAAATTAGAAGGCGGCTACAAAGCCTATCGCCGCCAGGTTTTAAGCCAGCTCGACAACTTGCCCGCGCAATTTAATTATCGCGTGGTGTGCGGCGCAACAGGCTCAGGCAAAAGCCGTTTATTGGACGCGCTGGCAGCCAACGGCGCGCAAGTGTTAGACCTCGAAGGTTTGGCGCAACATCGCGGCTCAGTGTTAGGCGGCCTACCCAATCAAGCCCAGCCCGCACAAAAACATTTCGACACACAGCTGCTACTCGCCCTGCAAAAATTTGATGTCGCTCGTCCCATTTATGTCGAAGCGGAAAGCAAAAAAATCGGCAAGCTCTCGCTGCCTACTCGCCTCTACGAAGCCATGCACAGCGCGCCTTGCGTGTTACTCGCCACCAGCATGGAGGCGCGTCTCGCACTGCTGTTAGCCGACTATCAACATCTCATCGCCGCCCCGCAAAAACTCAGCGCGCTACTGCACATGCTGCATAGTTTTCATGGACAAAAGCGTATCGAGCATTGGCAAAATTTAGTGATCGGCAAAAATTTTCGCAGCCTCGTCACCGAGTTATTAGAACAACATTACGACCCCGGTTACGCACGCTCGCAAGGCTTGCATTACCCGCAGTTAAATCAAGCGGTCACGCTTACCATCGACGACATTTCCCCCGCCGCATTAAGCTGTGCAGCGCAACATTTAATCGCCGACGATTCAGCCAAAATTTTTAAGGAGCAGCCATGAAGCAGACAACTTTCATTACATTTTTATTAGTGCTGTTAAGCGCGTGCAGCCCTAACGACAGCCCCGCGCCTACGCCAAAATTATTCAGCGAATCGCGTGACGCGCTAGATAAAGCCAAAGCGGTGGAAGGCATCGTGCAACAACAAAATTCCGCCCAACAACAAGCCATAGACGCACAAAAATAATTAGCAAAAATTTAGCAAAAAAAATTTCGCGCGTATTAAGATGCGCGCACCCAAACACAAGGAGAAGCATCATGGCAAAAGGTCAACAACGCAAAAATAAAGAAGTAAAGAAACCGAAGAAAACGCCGCCACCTGCGGTTTAATTTTTAGCCAGTGAAAAGCCCAAGCCCCACTAAACTTAGCGGGGCTTTTTCAATCACTAAGCTCCACTAATTGACGCACCGCTTATGCGCTTAGCTCCACTCCTGCAACGCTTACAAGCCTTAGCCTGCAAACCTTGCCACGCCGATCGACTGCTGCGCAGCTGGCTGCAAATCACCTCTTACGACAGAGTACACAGCCCAGCGGAAAACTTTTTTCCACTGGC
>JBJORQ010000029.1:0-24111 GCA_046049345.1 Pseudomonadota bacterium
TGTTGCCGTTCTTGAAAAAGAAAACCGTGCGCTGGGGTAAATCCGCCAGCCAATATACGCAAGACGCGTTGAGCGAAATCTCCGCGTACATCGGCGCGCCTATAGCGAAACGTGGTTTTTTTCTGTTATCGACATCGTGCAAGCCTTGACGCAGCAGGCTGATTATCATACGGCGCGCAAATACTGGAACAAGCTGAAAGAGCGGTTAGATAAGGAAGGTAGCCAACTGGTGACAAATTGTCACCAGTTGAAAATGACGGCGGAAGACGGCAAGCAACGCCTAACCGATGTTGCTACCGCCGAAACTTTGTTACGCCTCGTTCAATCTGTGCCTAGCCCAAAAGCCGAGCCGATAAAGTTGTGGCTGGCGAAGGTGGGCTATGAGCGGATGCAGGAGTTGGCTGACCCGGCGCGTTCGCTCGACCGCGCGCGTGAGACTTGGCAAAAACATGGACGCAGCGAGAAGTGGATACAGCAGCGCATGACCGGGCAGGAAACCCGCAACAAGCTGACCGATTATTGGCGCGAGCACGACATTAAGGCGGGCGAGGAGTACGCGATTCTCACCAATATCATTCATCAGGAATGGGCTGAGGTGGATGTCAAAGCGCACAAAAATATGAAAGGTTTGCAGACGCAAAATTTGCGCGATCACATGAGTGAGGCGGAGCTGATTTTTACTGCGCTGGCGGAATTATCCACGCGCCAAATCGCAGAAAGTATGGAAGCGACGGGTATGAAAGAGAACAAGGCGGCTGCTAAAAAAGGCGGCGGAATTGCTAAGAGCGCGCGCAAAGAATTGGAAAGTAAAACAGGCAAAAAAGTAGTGACTAGTGAAAGTTATTTACCCATCGCCGCACAGAAAAAACTAAGCCAAGAATAATGTCCATTGTTCGCGTCGCGACAGGGAATAAACCGTTAACGAATACGATTTTTGAAGAAATATCAGGAGCAAGTTGATGCTGAAAATTTATAACACCCTCGCCCGCGACAAGCAGGAATTCCAACCTATCGAAGCAAACAAAGTGCGCATGTATGTGTGCGGTATGACGGTGTATGACTATTGTCATCTCGGCCACGCGCGGGTGATGGTGGCGTTCGATATGGTGCAGCGTTGGTTTAAGGCGAGCGGTTATGACGTGACGTATGTGCGTAATATCACTGACATTGACGACAAAATTATCAAGCGCGCGGCGGAAAATAAGGAGTCGATTCACGCGCTGACGCAGCGTTTTATCGACGCGATGCACGAAGATGCCGATGCGTTGGGCGTGCAACGTCCTGACCATGAGCCGCGTGCGACGCAATATGTGCCGCAAATGTTGGCGATGATTGCGCAACTAGAAGCGAACGGGCTGGCGTATCAAGCTGCCGATGGCGATGTGAATTACGCGGTGCGTAAGTTCGACGGTTATGGAAAATTGTCCGGTAAATCGCTGGAGGATTTGCGCGCGGGCGAGCGCGTGGAAGTCACCACCGACAAGCACGATCCGCTCGATTTTGTGTTGTGGAAACACGCTAAAGAACACGAAGCCGCCGAGGTGCAATGGGATTCAAAATGGGGTAAAGGTCGCCCCGGTTGGCATATCGAATGTTCCGCGATGGCGACCGATATTTTGGGCGAGCAGTTTGATATTCATGGCGGCGGTGCGGATTTGCAGTTTCCGCATCACGAAAATGAAATCGCGCAAAGTGAAGGCGCGCATTCGTGCCAATACGTTAATTACTGGATGCACAACGGCTTTATCAACGTCGATAAAGAAAAAATGTCCAAGAGCTTGGGCAATTTTTTTACCATCCGCGATGTGCTGAAAAAATATGATGCGGAAGTGGTGCGATTTTTTATTTTGCGCGCGCATTACCGCAGCCCGCTGAATTATTCCGACGCGCATTTGGATGATGCAAAAGGCGCGCTGACGCGGCTTTATACGGCGTTAAAAGGCGTTGAAAATGTAAATCCAGACCTACAAAAAAACCAGGTTATTGATTGGAATACGCCGCATGCCGCGCGTTTCAAAGCGGCGATGGACGATGATTTCAATACGCCTGAAGCGGTGGCGGTGTTGTTTGAATTGGCCAATGAAGTGAATCGCACGCAAGCTGTGGCAGCGGCCGCGCAACTCAGAGCTTTGGCCGCGCTGCTGGGATTGTTGCAACGCGATGCGCAAGCGTTTTTGCAGGGCGATGCCAGTGCGGGTGGTTTGGATGACGCGGCAATTGAAGCGCAAATTGCCGCGCGTATCACGGCGAAACACGCTAAAAACTTCGCCGCCGCAGATGCGATTCGTAAAGAATTATTGGCGGCAGGTATAGTGTTGGAAGACAGCGCGGCGGGGACAACGTGGCGACGCGCTTAAGGCATTTTCCCCGCGGCAATCATGCGGCTAATCAGCAAGCCGGGTGGAATCCACACCAGTAAATCATCGAACGTCAGCGACGCGTCATGGCTGACAAAGCTGTTGGTGGTATTGGAATTATCCAACTCGTCGGCATCTGAGCCGCCCGCCAATTTCACCCCTTCGTGTGTGTAAGCACCTTTGCCATTGACCCCATGCGACACAACAATTGCAGGGAGTTTGTCGGCGACAGTGTTCGTGCCGCTTGCTGCAAGTAAGACTTTGAGATTCGCCTCGGAACACATTTTGAAAGACACGCCTTGCGATGTTGCACATGCCGCAGCGGCAGCTTCGCTGGTGCCGTCCGCGCCATCCGCAAACGCGCTGCTGACGCGGTAAGTAAAACGCCGTCCCCAGGCATCGGTTTCGCTCACACCTAAGGTAGCCCAAGGCAGCACGCCGCCGCTGGCCGTTAATGCGGTAATCGAGCTGCACACTAATGTCGCACCACTCCCTGTGGTTGCTTCTAAGCCCGTGTTTGAAGTGCCGTCGGCGGGACACGGCAGACGCTGGTTGAGCATTGCAAAGCCTAATAATGCCTCGCGAATGTCGGCTAATTGTTTGCGCGTTTCGGCGTTGCGCTGCTGCTCGATTTGCCCGGAAATAACAGGCAGCAAGCCGCCTAACACGAGGGCGATAATCATCAGCACCATCGCCATTTCAATCAAAGTAAAGCCTACGTTTTTATGTGCAGTTTTCATGGGAAGTTATTTACAAGTTTGTTGTCCATCTAAGCACAGCACTAAATCATTCACATCAGTAAAGCCTGCCTCAATAGGACGATAGGCGAGGAAACTATTTGCGGGATCAATGGCGGTATGAGCGTTTGCACCTTCTAAATAGCCGGTAGCAGGATCGCTTAAAGGGTTGCGAATTTGTGGGGTGATAATTTGGCGAGCGACCAATACTGCTGCCCGATAAGAGCCTTGTCCATTGATGGTGAGGCAGTCAGTATTGGTCAAATTAGGGCAGGCGGTTGGGGTCGTTGTGCCAGGTTTGTAATCTGCGGATATTTGATAAAAAACTAAATTCTTCCAATCTGGCCAATAGTTATCCGATATTAAATCGGTGCAAGCGGGGATGCTTGCCCAGCTTGCCAACATGGTGACATCGGCAATACCCGCCGCTCCTCCCCCATTGTTAAAGTCGTTGAATGCAGCCTGTAAAGCCACCAGCGCATTGAGCAGTTTGGTTTTATTACTGGAGTTTGATAAGGCATTAACAGCTGCTAGGGCATCATTAATTTTGGTTTGTACGTCCACGACATTATGTTGTCCATTGCTAAACTCAACCGCCCAGTCACCAGCGGTATCGACAACATTTTTGACGCTGCTCACGAGGTTTTTAAGTTGAATAAGTGTGTCGCCCGCCGCGCTTAAAGCGTCATTAAGACTTGCTTGCGATGCCGCAGAGGGCGCATTTAAGGTGACAGGCTGGCTGGGTAAACGACCAAATAATGTGTTGGGTGTGCTGGTAAAACTTGCCGAACTAACCGGCGCTGGCCACGGATATTTGTTATTTGAGGCCGCTGCGTAATCATCTAAACAGGCTTTCACTTCGCGCGCGATGCGCTGTTCTAGCACAGGGAAAAGTTGTTCGTGGGTGAGGTAAATTGCTTGATCATTAGATGTATTGCTCGGGGCGTTGATTTGATAAGTGTTATTCGGTGAGGTGGCAGTGCTGGGGGCTGCATTGCTGGCTTCCAAATAATTTTGTACGCATAAATTGGCAAGCAAACTAACACCGTTGCATAGCATGGTGTTAGTTGCCGAGCGCGTTTGAGCGGCAAGCGGACTGCCCGCAGAAAAAACAATTGCAATCACTTGGCTGGCTGTTTGTCCCCCCGTTAAATTCAACGTGCCGAGGCTGTCGCTATTGATATGGTTGGAATTGTCATCGCGAAAATTCCGCGATAAGGCGTACCACAGACGTTCGCCTTGAGCATCGCGCAAGTCATCAATCAGCAAAGTTTTCCACGGTAAACGCCCGATGTAACTGGGGCATTCATTCCCCACTAATAAGTCGGCAGTCCCGTCATTATTGGTGTCAGGGCAAGGTAAGCTGCCTAAAACCGTGATATCGGTAGTGGCGCGAGCAATTAAGGCTTCTTTCGCTTGTGCCAAAGCGGCTGAGTTGTTGCTTAAACGCGCATTTCTAATCGCCGATGAGTTTAGCGATCCGACTAATACCGCCGCGCTGCCGACCACCATGATGACCAACATCACCATTAGTGCTGCGCCGTGTTGTCGTGGTTTTAAGAGAGCCGTACGCATGATTATCTGCTGGGTTTAACGCTGATTTGTTGACCAACTTTGACCTGCACGGGGGCGGCTTGACCGGGGATGGGCAGGGCGATGTGGTCGGGCGCGTCGCTATTGCCCATCTGTTGCGCTACGCCGTTAATCCAAGCGGTACGTCGTCCACCTTGTTGTTGCACGATGCCGTTGACTTTTAAGGTGTTGCTGTTGGCGTTGCCTGTATTGCTTTGCAACTGGTCGAAGGTGAATTCAGCACGTTGTGCGGGGGTGAAAAATAAGCGACCTAACTCGGCGGAGAATGCGCTGGCACTGGTGCAGAGGGTAAGGATAAAAATTTTCTGTACGAGATTTTTCATGGCGCGCTCTTATTTTGCAAGGTTAGCCAGCCACCGTCGCATTCAGCTTTCAGTCCCGCGCCTGTTGGCGAGTGGCGAGTGAGGGTGCAGCTATCGAGTTGATACCAGCCAAGCACTTGGCTGCGTAAGGCATCGAGAAAATTTAATAGTTGGACTTCGTCGCGTAGTTCGATTTGTAGCTTCATTGCGCTGAAATGTACCTCGAAGTTGCCTGTGTCTATGGGGAGAGTGATGGTTTTTTGCGGGTCGATGTTGTAGCTAAAGCTGCTTACTAGATTTTGTAGGCGTAATTTTTCTAGGCTCTCGACCCAATTAAGGCGCGGTTCAACGCCGATGAGATGTTGTTGTTGCGCGCGTTGATACGGTTGTAAATAGCTGTTGATATTGTCGTGTTCTTGTTGTGCCGCATTTAAGCTTGCTTGGGCACTGGCTAATTGTTGTTGCGCGTTATGCCAGGTTTTACTGGCTCGCTCGGCATATTGCGCGCTGAGGTAAATCAATAGGATGCTGCTGGCGAGCGCGAGGCTAAATGCAATGACGCTGCCGCGCATGAGCTTCCAATCGCTAAGATTGAGTTTCATAAGCGTGGCCTCCAAACGAGATTGAGGGTGAAATGTAGTCCCGCTGGCTCGATGTTATTTTGATCGGACAAATGACTGCTGGGGCTGACATCAAGTGGTTTAGCAGTAATCGTGGTTTGATAGCCTTGTGTGATTAGGGCTTGTTGGAATTTCTCTAAATAATCCAAAGCAGTGCGATAGTTCCCCGCAAAATTATCTAGATGCCCTTTGAGCGTCAAGACTTGCGCAACGTGATTCGCAGGGCTGTTTGCACTACTGACCTCGATATTTTTCGTCTGCCAAGATAATTCGTCTAGGGTGATATTGGGGTAGCGGGTAACGACATCGCTTAAGGGGATGAGGAATTGTTGTGCTGGCTGATGCCCTTGTTGTAGCTGCTGTAAGGTGAGTATCGCGGTGCGCAGGTCGGCGGGTGTGACTTCTGATTGAGGTAAGGCTTGTTGCACAAGTGCAGCTTGGTTTTGTACCTGGCTGGTTTGCTGTTGCAGCATGACAACGGCACGCTCGTCGGGCGTGTTTTGCCAAGTCATGGTTTGCGCTGCCCATAACAAGCTGGCGGTTAATAGCGAAACACTGCCCCAAAAAAATGTGCGGCGCAGTTGCCATAAGCTATAAAAGTGGGTGTGTTCAGGCTTGCCGTATTGGCTGGTGGGGCGGGCGATGGCGAGTTGCCGTAAAAATAATTGGCTGGCATCCGAATCAACTAAGTGCGCGTCAACATTGAGTTGACTCGCCAAGTTGGCAATATCCACGAACTCATAGCGCATGTCGTTACTGCGCGGCAATTTGTTTTGTAAGCCCGTTAAGTCATCGCTGTGTCCGACAATGCTGACATCCAACATTTGCCCTGCGGGTAACAGGCTGAGGCTTTTTAAGTATTGGTAAGTGCGAGTCAGTTCAGTTTCGACTACTTCTTGAAAATGCAGCTCATGGTTTATTGGTGTGAGGCGCGAGATTTGTAATTGATGCTCTTTGAAATAGGTTTCGCGTAGTCCTGAGAACTTATTCCAGGTGATGAGGAGTAAGTGTTTAGAGGGGTGGTCTTTAATCAATGGGGTGCTGACTTGCGGCACGGAATAAATGCCGGCTAACGGTGTTTTGGCGTGCCATAGTGCATCTAGCCAAGGGTTCAATAAGGCGGGATTAGTGAGTGCAGAAAACAGCATATCGGCATCGCGTCTGCCATCGTTATGGCGTTGTAGCAAGGTGGCTTGATGAAACGATGTGCCTCGATAAAACTGATCGAATTTGCGTTGTAGCAAGGCGGTGTGATTTTGCCCTGTGAGATAGGGAATTGTTTCTAAGCGGAAATCCTCTTCGATGAGATCGGCGAGTAAATAGCTGGGACAGTTCAGTGTTTTTAAAAAGTCTGAGAAATTAGCGCGGTCATCAGCGGTGTCGGTAAATTCGTGTTGGCTGGCAATTTCCCCACTCACCATGTGTTGTGCGTGCAGGTGATTGGCACTCAATAAAAGCAATAGGCAGTTATTCATGGCAGTCCTTAAAATTTGACCTTTCCGATGATGTCGTAAATCGGCGACAACACGGACAACATTACCCAGCCTAGCAGCGCGCCTAACACAATGGTCATGGTCGGCTCGATTAAAATTTGCACTTTTTTGATGGATTCTTTGACATCTCGGTCATAAAAATAACTGACATTGAGCAAGGCTTTGTCGAGCGAACCGGTAGTTTCGCCGACTTTGAGCATGCGAATCACCAACGGCGGAAACATGCCGGTATTTTGAAAACTTTGGGTGAGATTTTTACCCGCTTCAATTTCGCTGGCGACTTGTTCGAGCGAGCGTGCCACAGCGAGATTGTTGACCACATCGCGCGCGGCGGCAATGCAATCGAGAATGCTGATGCCAGAGCCGTACATCATGGCGAAGGTGTTGGCAAAACGCGCCAAAATAATTTTGTGCAAAATCGGTCCGACCACCCACATTTTTAATTTGAATTGGTCGAATTTGAAGCGCGCAGCCGCGCTGGATTTGAGCAGGCTAGTGCCACCGACGACAGTCACTATAGGCAAGATAATCAGCACAGACCAATAGTTGACGAAGAACCAAGAGGTCGCTAATAACATGCGCGTTTGGATGGGGATTTCTTGCCCCATGCTTTTGATGAAGCTGACTAACTGCGGTACTAAATAAATCATCAAGAAAAAAGTAATCGCGATGACAATCGAGCCGACAAAAGCGGGGTACATCAAAATAGTTTTGGTGTGCGATGCCATTTCGTCTTGCCATTTAATTGACTCGGTAATGAAGGCGAATACCTCGGGTAAGCGTCCGCTGTCTTCGCCCGCACGAATGAGGCTGATGAAAATTTTATCAAAGGCATCAGGGTGCTCCGCCATTGCTTGCGAGAGTTTTTTGCCGCCTTCAATGGCTTCAACAATCGCTGCAATCACTTCGCGAAAACGTGCTTCATTCATGGTGTCGCGCAAGTCTGCTAGGCATTCCAGCAGCGGCACGCCCGCGCGCGTGAGTTGCTCTAAGTTAAAAAAGAATGTGATGAGTTCGGTACGTTTAACTTTTTTACGTCCTAAGCCATGCGCACTATGCTCTTCACGCGCATCGATTAAATCCAGCCCGCCGCGTTTTAAACGCATTTCTAAGTCGATGACATTGGCGGCATCTTGTGTGCCTTTGCTTGATTTTCCTTGCGCGTTAATGGCGCGATAAGAATACATGGGCATGTCAGCTCACCCTGTCGCTTAAATCGACCACGCGGCTGACTTCGGCTAGTGAGGTCAAGCCCTGTTGGATACGGCGTATGCCGTCCATCGCCAGTGGCTTAAAACCTTTTGCCAAAGCGAGGTCGCGAATTTGTCGGGTGCTGGCGCGGCGCGACACTAAATCGTCTAAGTCGTAATCCATCTTGAGCAATTCCATAATGGCCATGCGTCCGCGATAGCCTTGATGATTGCAAGCATCGCAGCCCGCCGCGTGATACAGCGTAATGTCTTGATGCAGCGGAATGCTGAGTAATTTACGTTCGGTCACGTCGGGGCTGTAAGGTGTTTTACATTCTTTGCAGAGCAGCCGTACCAGACGTTGCGCGACGATGCCGATGATATTGCCCGCCATGATGTCGGGCAAAATACCAATGTCGAGCAGACGCGGCACCGCACCTATCGCCGAGTTGGTGTGCAAGGTTGAATATACTTGATGCCCCGTCATGGCGGCGCGGAACGCCATTTCGGCAGTGGGGTGGTCACGAATTTCTCCGACCAAAATAATGTCGGGATCTTGGCGCATCATGGAACGTATCCCGCCCGCAAAATCGAGCTTGGCGGCTTCGTTAATCGAAGTTTGGCGAATCATGGTGAGTGGATATTCGACGGGGTCTTCCAAGGTCATAATGTTTACGGACTCAGTGTTGATGTGATTCAACACTGAATACAGCGTGGTGGTCTTGCCGCTCCCCGTCGGCCCGGTCACCAAAATGATGCCTTCGGGTTTTGCGATGATGGTTTTCAGCGTATCGAGAGCTTCTTCAGAGAGCCCAGTTTCGGACAACGGCACGATGCCTTTTTGTCTATCCAAAATACGCAGCACTAAGTTTTCGCCGTGCGTGGTGGGATGCGAGGCGACGCGGAAATCAATCGGGCGACCTGACAAGCGTAGCGAAATCCGACCATCTTGCGGCGCACGCGTTTCAGCGATGTTCATGCCGCTCATCACCTTCATGCGCACCACCATGGCGGGCCAGAAACTCTTATGTAAGCTACGCATTTGGCGCAACACGCCGTCAATGCGGTAGCGGATGCGTAAGAAGCTACTTTCTGGCTCGAAGTGAATGTCCGACGCGCCGCGTTGCACGGCTTCGGTGAGCAGCGCGTCTATCAAACGCACCACGGGTTGACTGAATTCGTTGACCCCCGATTGCAGGGTTTGGTACTCCATTTCGCCTGGTTCAATCTCGTGCAAAATCCCATCAATTGATAGCTCAAAGCCATAGTATTGGTCAATGGCGCGCAAGATGTCGGATTCGCCAGCGAGCTGGGTGATGAGCTGATATTCGTCTTTGAGTAAGGCGCGTAATTGATCGAGCGCGATGATGTTGTCTGGGTCTGCGACCACGACCGTCAGTTGGTGCGCTGCTTTATCCACCGATAACGGCAGGAGTTGATAACGTCGCGCGACATCTTTAGGGATTAAGGCGAGTGCCATTGGGTCGATGATGATGGCGGATAAATCGACGCTTTCTTGACCGAGATTTTCCGCTAACACGTCGCGAATGGTGGCTTCTGATAAAAATCCCAAGCGTACCAATAAGCGTCCCAGTGGTTGATGCGTATTGCCTTGTTCCTGCATGGCAATACGCAACTGGTCTTCGCTGACCACCCCTTTGGACACCAACATTGCGCCTAGGGGTTGTTGTAATTGGCTATCTGACATGAACTCGCTCTTTCTGATTAGCTGCGCTTATTGACTGAGTTGGTGTGTGCGCAGCGCAATGTCATCGTGATTAAAACCTGCGTTGTTATTTTTATCGCGCGCGATGGCTTGTTGGTAATACTGCGCAGACAGTTTCTTTTGCCCTAGGCGTTCCAAACTCACAGCTAAGTTAAATGCCAATTCCGCATTGTTGGGCTCTAATTTATAGGCGTTGAAATAGGCCTGTTGCGCTTCGCTCCAGCGTGATTGCTCGGCGTAATGGTTGCCTAAAGCAAAGTGTAAACTGGCGGCGTTAGGTTGTTCGTGCAGTAAGCTTTTTAAGCGACTTTCGCGATTGTCATCGGTGGTTAGAGCCGTCATGCCCGCATTGGCAACCGCGTTGCGTGGGTCTTGCGCTAACACTTTGCCGTAGTAGCTTGCCGCCACGGCATCGGCATGATGATGTTGCGCAATTGCTGCCAAGCCTAATAGCGCGTCGGTATTGTTAGGTTCTTTGGTGAGCACGGCTTGGTAATGCGGCTGCGCCAAATCAAAATTGCCCGCGCGATATTCTTGATACGCCTGATTAAGTACTTCATCTAAGTCACTATTGGGCGTACTAGCGAATTTAGGTGCATGACTGGGACGCGCGACGCGTGATGTTTTAGACGCGCTGTTGAGCGTCGCGGGTTTGCTTGCAGATACAGAGGAAACTACAACCGCTACGCTAATGGGGACGATATCGGCGACTAAGGGTGTGTTGTTAAGGACGACGGGGGGGGGCGCCACCGTCGGTGCGTTGGTAATCGGTGCGCTTTGCACCGGCGCACGATAGAGGGGGGGGGGCGAGGAAATCTCATTCCACACATACACCGCGCCGAGTGCGAGCAACACCAAGGTCGCGCCTAGGGCATACAGCAAGCTTTTATGTACACCGCCGCTGTGTGTGCGCGCCACGGTTTTAGCGTTGAATAAATTTTGCCCCGCATTGCGCGCATTCGCAGTATTTTCAGGGCTGGCGGGGGCTGGGGCATAAGGGCTGGCTTCCAAACTTAATTCTAATTCTGCCGCTTTACCGTTTTGCGATTTTTTTCGCGCATCTAATAGCAAGCTCATGGTGTGCTCCTAGTTTTTGCTGTTGGCAGATTCTTGGAAGAATTTTTGGTCGGGCAAGTTGTCGCGGAATTCGCTGTAATCACCGTCGATGCTGGGGTTCTTAATGACCACAGGGTGTAAAAAAATCACCAGCTCGGTCTTGCGCGTGGTATCGCTAATATTCTTAAATAAATTGCCCAAAATCGGAATGTCCATCAGCCAGGGAATGCCGCTGGTGGTTTTACTGATTTCGTCTTCCATCAATCCACCCATCACCGCAACTTGGTCGTTATTGATTTTGATCACCGACTCCATTTCACGCGTTTGAGTTTGCGGAATTTGGCTGACCACGCCCGCTAGCTTGAGCGTGGGGTTGGGGTCGTCCACCATCTTGATAAAGCGCGTGATGGATGGGCGCACATTGAGTAATACCGTATCGTGGTCGCTAATTTGCGGCGTGATACTCATGGAAAGCCCGACCGGTATGGTGTTCGGCGTGGTGGTGTAAGTGGTGGTGGTGGTGGTTTGGTTGGAGGTGGTATCGGCTTTAATGGTGAAGTAAACGTAGTTTTCAACCACGCGCAACATCGCGGTTTGGTTGTTCACTACGCTCAATTTGGGGCTGGATAACACTTTTACTTTGCCGAACGTTTCTAGCAATGACACGCTGCCGAGCAAGCTGCCAAATTTTGAAGTGAGGTTGCTGTAGTTCAGCACCAGGGTGGCGGGGGTGACGGTTGAGGTAGTGGGTAATACCGCTGTTCCCGCTTGCCCGAAAGAGAATCCTTTGCCCGCAGCGGGAATGACTTTGCCCCAGTTGATGCCTTGTTGATACGAGTCGTTGAGTTCGACTTGCGCAACGGTCATTTCAATCAGCACTTCACGATGCGCATTGGTCATGACGCGGCTGATGAATTCTTCAATCTTGGCGTGTTGTTTAGCGGTGGCACGCACCGAAATAATGCCCGCTTCAGGGTTGGCAATCACCGAAGCGGCTTCGCGGAAGGTGCTGCGTTTAGTCACAGTCATATCGCCTTCTTCCACGCTGATAGGATTAGGGCTATTTTCTACGCCGATTTTAGAGTTAGATTTTTTAGTGCCAGTCGGCAGGGGCGCACCTGTACCGGTGCTGCTACTGGATTTCATTTGTTGCGTGGAGGTTTCGCTAGAGCCATCGGGCAAAATTTTGTCAGTCTCGCGCAGCAGGTCGGTGATGTTTTTGACTAAAGTGTCCCAGAAGTGATTTTTAGAGGAATTTTTAATCGACAGTTGCGAATTATTTCCTGCACCCGCCGCCGCACCCGCTCCGCCTCCGACTTGGGTCGCATTAGAAATTCCGCCTTCGGCATCACGATTCATATTCACATAATCAATTTTGTAGCTGTGTAAATAGGGCGAGTCAGGCATCACGGTGAGCGTACCGTTGTTCAGTTCGTAACGCATTTCCACTTGCTTGGCGACGCGGTCGAGAATCTGCGGCAGGGTTTGGTTGATGGCGTTTAAGGTGACGTAGCCTTCGATGCCGCCATGCACATCCAAATTCACTTTGGCATCGCGCGCCAAAGCAAACAAAATTTCTTGCGCGGGCACATTGGCAACCACCACGCTGTACGTCGCTGTCTTGCTAATCGGTTGCGGTACAGGTAAGACCACACCGCCTTTGAGGGCTTGCGGAATATCTTTGCTGGCGACGGGGGTGTCGGCATTGCGTTGCAAATGTTGCGCGTTGGGTTGTATCGGTTTTGTCCCGCAACTGGCGAGCAACAAGCAACTGAGCGTGAGGCTGATTTTAGGTGCGTGCAACATGGCGATTCTCCCTAAGTGCTGCGGCCATTTACGAAGCCGCTATTCTTCGCTGCTTACAACGGCGGTGCTGATAAGGCGTAAATACTGCTGTTAAAAGCTTTTTTGTAGCGTTCAGGCAATTCGGTGCGGGCATTGTTAGCGGCAGAGCTGCTGTTATACACGCCATATAAAACCCGCATTCCCCGCTTGTCGTTGAGCGGGTCTGGCAGCAAATAAATCTGTTCTAAGCTGCCGAGCTGTTGGGCACGTTGCAAGAATCCTTCTAGGCGCGCCTCAACTACGGTTTCGTTGTAAAACAGTTGTAAGCTAAATTGATTTTGATGCTGAATTAAAAGCTGCTGCCCTGCATTGAGGCGTTGTGCAAATAAGCTAGTCGAGTTGGCGACCTGAGTGAGGAGTGGTTGGGTTTGGGCGGTACTCGCAACCGAAGAAGTTGTGGTAGTTTTGCCGCTGTTTGTTGTCTGGTTGGTGATGCCGCTAATCGGACTACTCACCATCTCGTTGGTGATGAGGTGAGAGGAGGGGCTGGCTGTTGCGATGGGCGCATGGTTCAGCCAAAGTGTTACGCCTAAGGCGGCTAATGCTGTTGTGGCTGCTGTGCCGATGAGCCATTTTTGTCTGGTGATGGATGAGTCATTTGCATTGAGTTCTGTATCGCGTAAGGCTGCTTGTACATGGCAAGCTTCGATGTTATGGGTGTCGGCAACAAAGGCGGCGAGTAAGGATTTATCCGCCAAGACATTGGCGCGGCGCATCAGTCCAGCCGAAGCCTCGGCAATCAATTTGACGGCTTTTGCGGAAAATATATTAGGACCGTGATAGCCCGCTTTGCGCATCCGAAACATTAAATAACTTTCCAATATGTCGCGCGACAGCGGGTGCATGTTGAAGTGATGGACGATGCGGTCTTTAAGTTGACGCATATTGGGCTGCTCTAATTTCGCATTCAATTCGGGCTGTCCAAACAGCACGATTTGGATCAGCTTAAAGCTGCCGACTTGTAAGTTGTAGATGAGCCGTAGCTCTTCCAAAGTATCCAGCGGCATGGCGTGCGCTTCATCGACTAACACCACTACGCGCTTGCCTTCGCGGGCCTTCTTTTCTAACACGTTTTGGATGTTTTGCAGGATGAGGCCGACGCGTTCGTGTTCGATATTCAGCCCTAGCGCATCGGCAACGGCATAGAGCATTTCTTCGCGTGACAGACTGGGGTTGGCGAGATAAATTGGTTCGATATGTTTGGGCAGTTTTTCCAGCAACATTCGGCACAACATGGTTTTCCCGCTGCCGACTTCGCCACTTACTTTGATGATGCCCTCTACTTCGGTAATCGAATAGATGAGTGCGTCGAGAATGTCTTTACGATTCGCACCATCGAAAAAGAACTCCGTCACAGGGGTAATTTTGAAGGGTTGTTCGTTAAGGCCGAAGTGTTCTAAATACATGATTAGTTTTCCACCCTCAATTTTTCATGTGCGTCCATACGACTATAAAGCGTGGTGCGATTTATACCTAGTAATTTTGCGGCTTCACTGATGTTGTTAGAACTGAGCTTCAGTGCGGTGTCGATGTAGCGATTTTCTTGGCTGCGCAATTCGAGATTTAAGTCAAAATTGCCCGCGAGTAAACGTTCCTTAATCGGCGTGATTTGTTCTGAAAGTGACCCCAAATTACTCGGGTCGAACTCTTCTTGCAATTGCTGTGCGGTGACGGTTAAGCCTGGATATTTCGCACTTAAACGCAGGACGATATTACGCAGCTCACGGGTGTTGCCAGGGAAGCCATATTGTTCCCAAAGGCTGAGTGCGTTGGGATGTAGCTCAAAGGGTGCGAGCTTAATCTGCATAGCATAGCGTTGTCTAAAGTGTTGCAGGAGTGAGAGCTTGTCTGTACCCAACTCGCGTAAAGTGGGTGCGTTAATCGAAAAAACATTGAGGCGATGATACAAATCGGCGCGAAATTCCCCAGTTTTAACCGCGTCACGCAAATTACGGTTTGTTGCAGCTAGGATGCGGGCGGTGCTTGTGCGGGTTTGTGTTTCACCAACGCGTTGATATTGGCCGTTTTCTAACACGCGTAATAAATTGGCTTGCATTTCTAAGGGTAACTCACCTATTTCATCTAGGAATAGCGTGCCGTCAGCGGCTTCTTCAAAGAAGCCTGCGTGGTGATTGCTGGCACCCGTAAAAGCCCCCTTGCTGTGACCAAATAAGGTTGATTCCAAGAGCGACGGCGAAATGGCGGCGCAGTTGAGAATCTTGAATGGTGAGTTGCAAACGGGACTGAGTTTGTGTAATCCAGCCGCAATGAGTTCTTTGCCGCAACCTGATTCACCTTCGATTAACACGGGGAAAGGCATCGGAGCGTACAGCGAGATTTGTTGACGTAACGCTAGAATTGCGGGACTTTGCCCAACGATGCCCAGCTCCTCTTCGTTGTTCGATGTGATGACGTAATCAAGCTGCAAAGCATCGAGTAATTTTTGCTTGATGAGGTTTGGCGCACAAGGTTTTGCAATGAAATCAATTGCACCTAAGGCGCGGGCGTGGCGGGCATTGCTGAGTTCGGATTGCCCGGACAGCGTAAAAATTTTAATCGCGGAAGAGTGAGCGAGTAGTTCGGCGATGAGTAGAAATCCTTCATCGGGACGGTGCGGTAAAGGGGGTAAACCTAAGTCTATGAGTGCCAGTTGCGGGGGAGCTCTTAACGTACGCAGTAAAGTAATCGCGGTTAAACGCGTATCGGCTTCATGAACTTGGAAGTCGCAGCTCAAGGCTATGGACAGTCCTTCTCGGATGAGTGGGTCGTCGTCAACTATCAGTAAGCTGGGAAGTGGCATGGGACGCAAGACCAGAAGCGTAATGTGTACAGAGAGTAACTCTAAGTCATGCTTATCTCAATAGTGAGGAATGCCTAGATAGTTTTGTGTGCAAGCTATAGCGAAAACTTTATCTAGTCATATAGAATGCGCGCACTTCATTTTTGGATATTTAATTTTGTCTTCTCCTTTAGTTGAAATACGCGACCTCAATTTTGCCTACGAGAAGCGCGCCATTTTGCAAGGCATCAACATGACTTTTCATCGCGGTCAGTCGATTGCGATTATGGGTTCGAGTGGGTGTGGCAAAACCACTTTGCTGCGCCACATCGGCGGCGTACTCAAGCCCACCAAAGGTGCTGTGAAGGTCGATGGCAAAATCATGCACGAGCTACCACAAGACGAACTGTATGAAATGCGCCGCAAAATGGGCATGTTATTTCAGTTCGGCGCGTTGTTTACCGATATGACGGTATTCGATAATGTGGCGTTTCAAATGCGCGAACACACCGACCTGCCCGAAGATTTAATCCACGATTTGGTGTTGATGAAGCTGCACGCGGTAGGGCTACGCGGCACGCATAATTTGATGCCATCAGAACTATCGGGCGGGATGGCGCGGCGCGTAGCTTTGGCGCGCACCGTCGCACTTGACCCGATGCTCATCATGTACGACGAACCGTTCGCGGGACTGGATCCGATTTCGCTGACGGTGGTGGGTGACTTGATTCGTCGCTTGAATGATGCCTTGGGCGCGACTTCGGTCATCGTGACGCATGATGTGCAAGAGTCGTTGAAAATTGTCGATTACGTTTATTTTATGGCGGGCGGTGTGATTGTGGCGGAGGGTACGCCCGATGAAATTCGCGCATCAGACAAAGAATTCGTGCATCAATTTGTGCATGGTGAAATAGATGGTCCTGTGCCATTCCATTATCCAGGCGGGGATTACCGCCAAGATTTGAATTTGCGAGCGTAATCATGGCAGCGATAAAAGTAGTGCAAAAAATTGGTCATAGCACGATTAACGCAGTGTGGCGCATTGGTTTGGCGAGCCGTTTTTTCGCGTTGACGCTGATGCATTCCGCCACCAGTTTTCGCCGTTTTAATTTAATTACAAAAGAGTTGTTTTCAACGGGCGTGATGTCGTTGATTATCATCATCGTGGCGGGCTTATTTGTGGGGATGGTGCTGGGCTTGCAAGGTTATGAAACGCTGAAACGCTACGGCTCTGAATCGGCATTGGGCGTTATGGTAGCGTTGGGCTTGGTGCGCGAATTGGGCCCCGTCGTGGCGGCATTGTTGTTTGCCAGTCGCGCAGGCTCGGCGATGACGGCGGAGATTGGTTTGATGAAAGCCACCGAGCAAATTTCGGCGATGGAGTTAATGGCGGTGAATCCAATTGCGCGCATTGTTGCGCCGCGCTTTTGGGCGGGCGTGATTTCCATGCCTTTGTTGGCAGCGATGTTCAGTGCTGCAGGCATATTCGGTGGTTATTTTGTCGGCGTGATTCAAATTGGTGTGGACGAGGGATCGTTTTGGTCGCAGATGCAAGCCGCAGTCGATTTTCGCCATGATATTTTAAATGGTGTATTAAAAAGTTTTGTGTTCGGTATCGCGGTGACGGTCATCGCTTTGTTTGAAGGATTTGACGCGCAGCCTACGGCTGAAGGCGTTTCGGGTGCGACGACGCGTACTGTGGTCACGGCTTCGCTGGCGATTTTGATGCTAGATTTTGTATTAACCGCAATGATGTTTGGAGGAAACTAAATGGAACGCACAACGGTAGATTTATGGGTAGGTATGTTTGTGGTGGGTGGTATCGCAGCCTTGGTGATGCTGGCAATGAAGGTGGGTAATCTGTCAACATACAATGTCGCGGAAACCTACCAGATGCAAGCGTACTTCAGCAACATTGGCGGCTTAAAACAGAAGGCTTCGATTAAAAGCGCGGGTGTGTTGGTGGGGCGGGTGACGGACATTACTTTAGATGCCGAGCGTTATGAAGCTAAAGTGACCATGAGTGTGGATAAGCGTTACCAATTCCCAACGGACACGTATGCCAATATTCTGACTTCAGGCTTGTTAGGTGAGCAATACATTGGCTTGATTCCTGGTGGCGACGAGCAAATGATTAAAGCGGGTGAGCAAATCAAGCACACGCAATCGGCGGTGGTGATGGAAGAGTTGATTAGTAAATTTATTTATAGTAAGGCTGACGCGCCTACGCCTGCTAAATAACGGGAGAAAACAATGAGTCGTTTTACAACAATAACTGCTTTATTGGCATTAAGTTTGGCTGCTGTGGCGCACGCCGAAATCGTCGCGCCCGATGCGATGATTAAAGCGACGGTGCAGGAAGTCATNGTGCAGGAAGTCATTGCGATTGCCAAACAAGATAAAGCGATACAAGCAGGTGATCAAGCGCGCGCATTGGTGGTTGTGGAAGAGAAAATTCTGCCGCATTTTGACTTCGCGCGCATGACCCAATTGGCGGTGGGCAAGTATTGGCGTACTGCAAGTGCTGAGCAAAAGCAAGCTATGGCGCGTGAGTTTCAAGCCATGTTATTGCGCACCTATACCAAGGCATTTACGGGTTACCAAAATCAAAGCGTGGAAGTGAAACCGCTTAAATTTGCCGCCGAAGACACGGATGTCACGGTTAAAACCTTACTGACTAAGCCAGGCGCGCCATCTGTGGCGATTAACTATGAGCTGCGCAAAGGCGCAAATGATTGGAAAGTTTATGACTTGTCGATTGAAGGCGCGGGTTTGGTGTCCGCGTATCGCGGCACGTTTGCCAAAGAAATTGAGGACGCTGGTATCGACGGTTTGATTAAAATGCTGACCAGTAAAAATGCGTCGGGCGCAGCTAATAATAAAGCGGCCAGCAAGTGATTACCATTAGCCAACAAACGATAACTTTAGATGGTCATTTGACTATGCTGAGCACGCCAACAATATACAGGCAAGGCTTGCAAGCGCTCACTGCTGGCAGTTGGCAGATTGATTGCTCGCAGCTAGCATCGGTTGACTCATCGGCGGTGGCGTTGTTGCTTGCTTGGCTGCGTGCCGCACAAGCAAAAAACTGCCAGTTGAGTGTGTCGGGCTTGCCGAGCAGCTTGTTAAGTTTGGCGAGTTTGTATGGTGTGGATGAGATGTTGCCTGCACAAGTTAAGAGCTAACGCGGATGCGGGCAAGATTTTTACTGCAATTTTAAGTATGATGCGCGCCCTTTTTAGAGCGCGCATTTTTTGTTTACACCGCTCCTTACCCCCCAATTAAAACCATGAACGTCACTCCTGAAAGTATCCAAAGCAACATCGCGCAAAACATGATGACAGAGCATTTGACAGTGGTTGGAGACGGTCAACATTTCGAAGCGGTGGTGGTGAGTGCCGTATTTGATGGCAAGAGTCGCGTGCAGCGTCATCAGTTGGTTTATCAAACATTGGGCGACCGGATGCGCGCGGAAATTCACGCCTTGTCGATGAAAACTTTTACGCCACAAGAATGGGAGAAAAAGGGTAAGTAGTAAGGGGTGAGTAGTAAGTGGCAAAACCACTCACCATTCACCACTCACCATTCACCCGATACGATATGCAAAAACTAGCGATACAAGGCGGTGCAAAACTTAATGGCGAAGTGCGAATTTCGGGCGCAAAAAATGCGGCATTGCCGATTATGTGCGCCGCGTTATTGAGTGCAGATGAACTGAATTTAAGCAATCTGCCTGATATGCACGACGTGGCGACCATGGAAAAATTGTTGCAGCAAATGGGCGTGAGTGTGGCAAAAGTTGCGCAAGGTGCGAGCTTCAATGCCGCAAACGTGGACAAGCTCGAAGCTCCCTACGAAATGGTGAAAACCATGCGCGCCGCAATTTTGGTGTTAGGTCCGTTGCTGACCCGCTTCGGCGAAGCTCGTGTCTCCTTGCCCGGTGGTTGCGCCATCGGCTCGCGTCCGGTGGACTTGCACATCAAGGGTTTGCAGGCGATGGGCGCGGAGATACACATTGAACACGGCTATATTCACGCGACCGCGAAACGCTTGCAAGGCGCCCGTATTTGCTTCGATTTAGTTAGCGTGACGGGCACAGAAAATTTGATGATGGCAGCGACACTAGCGGACGGCGTGACCATTTTGGAAAATGCGGCGCGCGAACCGGAAGTGGTCGATTTGGCGTTGTGCCTGATTGCCATGGGCGCGAACATTAGCGGCGCGGGTACGGATACGATCACCATCGAAGGGGTGCAGAGTTTGCATGGCGCGAATTATCGCGTGATGCCAGACCGTATTGAGAGCGGTACATTTTTGGTGGCGGCAACGGCAACGGGCGGCAAGATTACGCTGACGGAAGCGCGCGCCGACATCATGGAAAACGTGCTGGATAAATTGCGTGAAGCGGGTGCGCACATAACCGTGGACGGCTCGCGCATCACTTTAGAAATGACCGATCGGCCTACAGCGGTAAGTTTGCGCACCGCGCCGTACCCTGCATTTCCCACCGATATGCAAGCGCAGTTTATGGCGTTGAACACCATCGCGGCAGGCAGTGCGGTAGTGGTCGAAACGATTTTTGAAAATCGCTTTATGCATGTGCAAGAGTTGCGCCGTCTGGGTGCTCAAATTGAGGTGGAAGGCAATACCGCTATCGTCAAAGGTTGCGCGCAGTTAGAAGGCGCGACCATTATGGCGACCGACTTGCGCGCCTCGGCCTGCTTGGTGATTGCGGGCTTAGTGGCGCAGGGGGAAACGATAGTGGATCGCATTTATCATCTGGATCGTGGCTACGAACATATCGAAGCCAAGCTGTCCGTGCTGGGTGCGCAAATCCGCCGCATTAAATAATTTAGGCTAGTAAAAATGATCACAATTGCATTGTCCAAAGGACGTATTTTTGAAGAAACCATGCCGCTGCTCAAAGCCGCTGGCATCACCGCGCTGGAAGATCCTGAATCTTCGCGCAAACTGATTTTGCCGACTAATCGCCCCGATGTGCGCTTGATTATCGTGCGCGCTTCGGACGTGCCGACTTATGTGCAATATGGCGCGGCGGACATTGGCGTGGCGGGTAAAGATGTGCTGCATGAGCATGGCGGCGCGGGCTTGTATCAACCGCTCGATTTGAATATCGCGAAATGTCGCATGATGGTCGCGGTGCGTGATAATTTTGATTACGAGGCGGCGGTGCGTCAGGGTGCGCGCTTGCGTGTGGCGACTAAATATGTGCAGACCGCGCGCGAACATTTTGCCGCCAAAGGTGTGCATGTCGATTTGATTAAATTATATGGCTCGATGGAGCTGGGCCCTCTGGTCGGACTGTCGGATGCGATTGTTGATTTGGTGAGCAGTGGCGCAACGCTCAAAGCCAATCATCTTAAGGCGGTTGAGCATATTGCTGATATTTCTTCGCACTTGGTGGTGAATCAAGCCGCACTTAAATTAAAACGAGATTTGATTCAACCCATGTTAGATGCTTTTGCAGGAGCGATAACCCAATGAAAATTAGAAAACTGTCCAGTCGTGATGCAAACTTTGCCAGCGACTTAACGAAATTATTAGCCTTTGAAGAAGCTGCCGACGAAGCGTTGGAAGCGACAGTTGCTGCGATTTTAAAAGACGTAAAAGCGCGCGGTGATGCTGCGGTGTTGGAGTACACCGCCAAGTTTGACCGCCTGCCGTTGGCGAATGCGCAAGCGATGGAGTTGCCGCGTGATGAATTGCGTGCTGCATTTGAAGGGCTGCCAGCGGAACAACGTGCGGCGTTGGAAGCGGCGGCGCAGCGCGTGACTGAATATCACCACAAGCAAATGCAAAATTCTTGGAGCTACACCGATGCCGATGGCACGCTGTTGGGGCAACAAGTCACGCCCTTGGATCGCGTGGGATTGTATGTCCCCGGTGGTAAAGCGGCGTATCCCTCGTCGGTGTTGATGAACGCGCTACCTGCAAAAGTCGCGGGGGTTGCCGAGCTGATTATGGTTGTGCCCACCCCCGACGGCATCAAAAACCAATTGGTATTGGCGGCAGCGTTTTTGTCTGGTGTGGATCGCGTGTTTACTATTGGTGGCGCGCAAGCCGTGGCAGCCTTGGCTTACGGCACGGCGACCATTCCTAAAGTCGATAAAATTGTCGGCCCTGGTAATGCCTATGTTGCCGCAGCCAAGCGGCGCGTTTTCGGTGTGTGTGGTATCGACATGATTGCAGGGCCATCCGAAATTTTGGTGATTTGCGACGGCAAAACTAATCCCGATTGGATAGCGATGGATTTATTCTCTCAAGCCGAGCATGACGAGTTGGCGCAAGCTATTTTGTTGTCACCCGATGCGGCATTTATTGATGCCGTGGCGGCGAGTGTGAATAAATTATTAGAGCAAATGCCGCGCAGAGAAATAATCCAAACCGCTTTGGAAAATCGTGGTGCATTGATACACGTCGCCGATTTGGATGAAGCATGTGTCATCAGTAATCGCATCGCGCCTGAGCATTTGGAAATGTCGGTAGAGAATTCGCAGGATTATTTGCCTAAGTTAAAACATGCAGGCGCAATTTTCATGGGCAAATATACCTCTGAAGCCTTGGGTGATTATTGCGCGGGCCCCAACCACGTTTTACCGACTTCTGGCACGGCGCGTTTCTCCTCACCGTTGGGTGTTTACGATTTTCAAAAGCGCAGCAGTTTGATACAAGTGTCGCAGCAAGGCGCAAAGAGTTTGGGTGCGATTGCGGCAACTTTGGCGTTTGGCGAAGGACTGCAAGCGCACGCGCAATCAGCATTGTTTCGAACGGAATAATCTTTTTCTTTAGTAGCGCGTTCAAAAATAGCTTTTTATAGTAAATTCTTTTAAATCTGTTTGACAGCAATGTCAATTATCATCATAATTGCGGGCTTAGTTTGGAGAGGTGGCCGAGTGGTTAAAGGCGACGGACTGTAAATCCGTTCTCTCAGAGTACGAAGGTTCGAATCCTTCCCTCTCCACCAAATTTTAGTAGTAAATCAGGCTTGATTTTAATGGCTTGTAGGGTCGTTAAGTCTGGAAGCTGCGGGTGTAGCTCAATGGTAGAGCAGAAGTTTTCCAAACTTACGACGAGGGTTCGATCCCCTTCACCCGCTCCAATTTGAGCATTTGCCCATGTGGCTCAGTGGTAGAGCACTCCCTTGGTAAGGGAGAGGTCGCGAGTCCGATTCTCGCCATGGGCACCACAGTTTGTTTTTGTGATTAACGTTTGACATTGATAAGGAAGCATCATGGCAAAAAGTAAATTTGAACGCACTAAACCGCACGTTAACGTAGGTACGATTGGCCACGTCGATCATGGTAAAACGACGCTGACGGCGGCGATTACGACCAAATTGACGCGGCACCAGAAGAAAAGGCGCGTGGTATTACCATCAATACAGCGCACGTTGAGTATGAAACGGCTAATCGCCATTACGCTCACGTTGACTGTCCAGGCCATGCTGATTATGTTAAAAACATGATTACAGGTGCGGCGCAAATGGACGGCGCAATTTTGGTTTGTTCGGCTGCTGATGGTCCTATGCCTCAAACACGCGAACACATCTTGTTGGCGCGCCAGGTTGGTGTTCCATACATCATCGTGTTTATGAACAAATGCGACATGGTTGACGACGAAGAATTGCTCGAGCTCGTTGAAATGGAAATTCGCGAATTGCTGTCGAAGTACGACTTCCCTGGCGATGACGTGCCGATTATCAAGGGTTCTGCGGTATTGGCTGTTAAAGGCGATCAATCAGAAATTGGCGAACCTGCGATTTTCCGTTTGGCTGACGCCTTGGATAACTACATTCCAACACCAGAACGCGCAATTGATGGCGCATTCCTGATGCCAGTTGAAGACGTATTTTCAATCTCGGGTCGTGGTACGGTTGTAACCGGTCGTATCGAGCGCGGTATTGTTAAAGTGGGTGAAGCGATTGAAATCGTTGGTATCAAGCCAACTCAAGTTTCAACTTGTACTGGTGTTGAAATGTTCCGTAAATTGCTCGACGAAGGTCGTGCAGGCGACAACGTCGGTGTGTTGTTGCGCGGTACAAAACGTGAAGACGTAGAGCGCGGTCAAGTATTGTGTAAGCCAGGCTCAATCAAGCCGCACACCAAGTTTACTGCCGAAATTTACGTATTGGGCAAAGATGAAGGTGGTCGTCATACCCCATTCTTCCAGGGTTACCGTCCGCAGTTCTACTTCCGTACGACAGACGTGACGGGCGCGGTTGAATTGCCAGCAGGTACAGAAATGGTGATGCCAGGCGACAACGTTAGTATCACTGTTACCTTGATTAACCCAGTTGCGATGGAAGAAGGTTTGCGCTTCGCGATTCGTGAAGGTGGTCGTACGGTGGGTGCGGGTGTGGTTGCTAAAATTATCGAGTAGTCAATAAGCTGGT
>JBJORQ010000030.1:0-20612 GCA_046049345.1 Pseudomonadota bacterium
GTAAAACACTCGCCAGCCCTAAGCCCAAAATAACGCTATCGCGAGTGAGCAAGTTGAGTTTTTCCTGTTGTGCTTGTGCGATGAGCAAGCGGTCAAACGGGTCGTTGTGTGCGCATTGCAAGGCGCGTACCGCTTCGATATGGCTAGGCAACATCGGTAATACAATAAAGCCTTGCGCCTCAAGTTGCGCGCTGAGCGAGCCGTCGGGCAGCGGCAATTTACCCTTAGCATTCTTCAGCACCATTTCCCAAATGCTCACCGCGCTCACCACGATTTCGGACTGCGCTATCAATCGCTGCGTGGTTTTCCCTAAACGCGCGTCATTGGTCATCCACCAATAAATCAAATGCGTGTCGAGCAAATAGCGCGTCACAACAATTTGTCCTGAGACAGAGCGCTGGCAGGCAAGCGCGGCATTCGTAGTCGCGCTATCCCAATCATCACTCGCTTGCGGCAAAGCCGACCACGCACCTGGCTTACGCCGAAAGGCGGGCGCGCCAACTTTAACCAGCCGCACCACCGGCACACCTTTATTGGCGATGATCACATCCTCGCCCGCGAGGGCCGCTTGCACCAATTTTGATAGTTGATTTTTGGCTTCCAACATATTGCATTGCATGATGTTCTCCTGCGGCTTAAGTCTGCGGCTAGTGTATCGCCACTTAGCTAAGTTAGCCAAGTAACTAATCCTGCAACACCAACACGCCATCCGCCTCAACTAAAGCGTTGCGCGGTAAGGATGCCACGCCTACCGCCGCGCGGGCGGGGTAGGGTTGATGAAAGTAGGTCGCCATGATTTCGTTGACTTTGGCGAAGTGCGCGAGGTCGGTCAAAAAAACATTGAGCTTAACCATATCGTCCAAGCTGCCGCCAGAGGCATCCGCGACCGCGCGCAGGTTTTGGAACACGCGATGAATCTGTGCTTCGATGCCGTCCACCATTTGCATGGTGTTGGCATCCAGCCCGATTTGCCCAGACAGATAAACGGTTTGCGCGACTTTCACCGCTTGCGAATAAGTGCCGATAGCAGCGGGCGCGTCTGGCGTTTGAATGATGGTTTTGTGCGACATGTAGCTCTCCTTAAGTTTTAGGGGGTCTCGAAAAATTCAAATATCGAAGCGAGGCTAGGCGCGAACAAAAAATTACGACGACGCATATGGTTGATATGTTAGGAGTAATTTTTTGTGAGCAACAACGCATCGCGAAGAGATTTGGATTTTTTAGGGTTAGGTAATAACGGTGGGTGAGACGCGCCCAGTGCGGCTGCGTAACTCAGATAATTGCGCGGCAATTTCGATTAGCTCGGCGAGCAGCACTTGCGCATCAACTCCGTGGCGGCTGATGTCCGCATCAAACGCTTCTAAGTAAATGCGCAGTGTTGCACCCTCCGTGCCGGTGCCTGACAAACGAAACACGATGCGCGAGCCATCCGTGAATAAAATGCGCAGCCCTTGCCCCGTGCTGACGCTGCCATCAATCGGGTCGGTGTAACTAAAGTCATCGCACAACGCGACGGTATATTTACCAAAAGTCTTGCCGACCAAGGTTGCGAAGCTGGCCTTTAATAACGCCATCACGCCGTTCGCCGCATCAATCGGCAAGCCTTCATAATCGTGGCGCGAATAGACATTGCGACCAAATTTTGCCCAATGATCCATCACGATGGCTTCAACTGATTGTTGGCGTGCCGCCAGAATGTTCAGCCAAAACAGCACCGCCCACAGCCCATCCTTTTCGCGCACATGGCTAGAGCTCGTACCAAAACTTTCTTCGCCGCACAGCGTCACTTTGCTCGCATCCATCAAGTTGCCAAAAAATTTCCAGCCCGTCGGCGTTTCAAAACACGGAATGCCCAACGCGGCTGCGACGCGATCGGCCGCCGCACTGGTCGGCATCGAGCGCGCAATGCCCGCAATACCTGCTTTGTAGCCAGGTGCGAGCGTTGCATTCGCCGCAATCAGCGCAAGACTGTCGGACGGATTAACGAAGAAATGCTTGCCCAAAATCATGTTGCGATCGCCGTCGCCGTCCGATGCCGCGCCAAAATCAGGCGCGTTATCGCCGTACATAATCGCCACTAAATCGTGCGCGTAAGTCAAATTAGGATCGGGATGTCCGCCGCCAAAATCTGGCAGCGGCACGGCATTCATCACACTCGCCGCACTCGCGCCCAAACGCCCAATAAAAATCTCGCCTGCGTACGGGCCCGTCACCGCGTGCATCGCATCGAACTGCATCCGAAAGCCGCTCGCAAACAAAGCGCGAATCGCAGTGAAATCGAATAGCAACTCCATCAAATCCGCGTAATCCGCCACGCCGTCAATCACCGTCACGACCATGCCGCCCATCGCGTAATCGCCCAACACCTCCAGCGCAATGTCAGGCGCAGCAAAGGCTTGGTAATGCGTCAGCGTTTTACTAATTGCATAAATCGCGTCAGTGACGGTTTCAGAGGCGGGGCCGCCGTTGGCTTGGTTGTACTTAATGCCGAAGTCGCCATCAGCCCCGCCAGGGTTGTGGCTGGCAGATAACACGATGCCGCCCAAGGCTTGATATTTACGAATCACGCACGAACAGGCGGGCGTGGAAAGAATACCGTTTTGCCCCACCAGCACCCGCGCAAAACCATTCGCCGCCGCCATTTTAAGAATAGTTTGAATCGCCTCGCGATTGTAAAAACGCCCATCGCCGCCCAACACCAACGTCGCGTTAGCGGGAATGGTGATGCTGTTAAAAATCGCCTGCACAAAATTTTCTAAATAATGCGGCTGCTGAAAAACGGTTACGCGCTTACGCAAGCCAGACGTGCCGGGCTTCTGATGAGTGGCGATAGTTAAAACTGGCATGGAATGCTCCGCAGAAAACGAGGCGGTATTTTACACACGGCGCAGGTTCTGATGCGGGATAGAAAATAAAACAGGCTAGAACCTGCTGGCAATAAAGTAACGAATAAGTTACCATTTGAAAATGAAAATTCGCGTTGAAGAATATATTAGTCAGGCGGGTACGAGCCCCTATAAAACTTGGTTCGACGGGCTAGATGCGCAAGCCGCCGCTAAAATTGTGACCGCCAAACTGCGGTTGGAGCTAGGCAATACGTCCAGCGTGAAATGGTTTGATGGCATAGGTGAATACGTTATTGATTGGGGGCCGGGTTATCGCGTGTATCTAGCCAAAGATGGCGATACGTTAATTATTTTGTTCGGTGGCGGCACGAAGCGCGGACAACAAAAAGATATTGATCGAGCCAAAGCGTTGCATGTTGAATATAAGGCTCGCAAAAAAGTCCAAGCAGCAGCAAAAATTGCACAAGGAAAAAGGTAATCAGATGGCACTTACTCGAAATTTTAAGCAGACCGTAATTGAGCGCGTTGAGCGCGACCCTGCGTTTGCCAAAGCTCTGCTAGATGAAGCGGCTACCCTGTTTTTAAGCGACGAACCAGAAACCGCGCGGCTGATTTTGCGTGACCTCGTCAACGCCACCTTAGGTTTTGAACAATTGGCAGCATTGACCGACAAACCTAGCAAGAGTTTGCATCGCATGTTGTCGCCGAAAGGCAATCCCAGCATGGATAATTTGGCGGCGATTTTTGGCGCGATGCGCGCTAGACTCAAAGTTGATTTGCAAGTTCATGCAGTCGAAATAGCGTAGCCGCGTCGCGGACACAATACACTGCCTCGCACTAAGCAAAACAGGCTCGATTAAGTATCGAGCCTGTTTTGCTTGGGTGAACAAAAAGAGGATTTCGTGAGCGGTTATTTTTCGCCCTGCTGCTCGAACATCAGTTGCACCATGCCTTCGACGAGATGAATGTCGCGCGGCGAGAGGCGCACCAGCTTCTCCAATAAAGGAACGATGCCCGCATAGGGCGTGATTCCCGCGTATTCAGCTCCTAAAACCACCAAACCCGTTTGTTGCACCTCAAGCGGCGCGGCAGCTTCCATTTTCACACCCGAACCGTAGCGTAACCATTGCGCAGACACGCCCAACCAAGCCGCAAGTGCCAGTAACTTTGGTTGTGTCGGCATCGCCTCCGCCAGTAACCATTTGCGCACAGTTTGCGCCGTCACCGCCTGCCCCGAAAACTGCTGATTGAACGCGCGCGCAATTTGCGTCGGACTGCTAAGCGGCTGTCCAATGCGCTTTAACTCAAGCGAGAGGCGTTGACTAAAGGCAATCCGATGTTGTTCGCTGGTCATTTCCATGACGGGAAAAGTACCAAGCCTGACAGTAACTAAATAGTGCTTATTGGTTTGTTACAGTAACTTTTTATTTCTATGCTGCGCGCCTTGCTAGGAAAGTTAAAGAAAGAGCTGTCCTATCACGTTAGCACTTCACTAAATGGGAATGGGAATGGGAATAATTAAATTATGAGCGAAGAAAAAGAAGGATTCGATTTTAAAAAACATGGCATTTGGTTGGCAGCTCTTGGTGCGATTGGGTTTTTATATAATCTTGTATTTAAAGATGTTAGCGTTAATGGCTTCGTTAACATAGGGTTGATGGATGAGCGTCGTAATTTATTACTTTATTTTGGGTTGGGTGTTTTAGTCGGCGTGATTTTCATTTCTGTAGCGACGATTAGAAATGAAATCCGCCCTGCCAACAACTCGAAAAGTATGTGCAAATGTCCATTCTGTGCAGAATTTATTGACATCAATGCTACGCTCTGCAAGCACTGTAAAAGTAGCCTGCCTGCTCAGCCCGCATCAACCTTTAGCCCAATAAATGAAACTGCGAAATCGACCTACAAGGTTGACGATATGCTTTCACCAGAAGTTGCCGAGGAAGGAAGTAAATAAATCAAAAGAAACGACACTGATGGAGCTACGTCAAATGGGAATTACATTAAGCCCAGAAGAAATTGAGTTCCTTAAATTTACAGGTAAAAAGGTTTAACTCCCCCCCACAACCCGCGTTCTAGCCCGTCATTTGCTTGCGCTGTGGGATAATTCGCGGATGAATTCTTCTCTCCTCACAGGTCTTAATCCTGAACAACGTGCCGCTGTCGTTTTACCCGCTCAATCCGCGCTGATTTTGGCGGGGGCGGGCAGCGGCAAGACGCGCGTTTTAACCACACGCATCGCGTATCTCATCAGCACTGGACAGGTTTCGCCGCACGGTTTGTTGGCGGTGACATTTACCAATAAAGCCGCGAAAGAAATGGTGACGCGCTTGTCGGCGATGCTGCCGATTAACACGCGCGGTATGTGGATAGGCACGTTTCACGGTTTGTGTAATCGGCTGTTGCGCGCGCATCACCGCGAGGCGAATTTGCCGCAGACGTTTCAGATTTTGGATAGCAGCGATCAGCTTTCCGCCATCAAGCGCGTGATGAAAGCGCAGAACGTCGATCCCGAAAAATTTATTCCGCGCGATGTGCAAAACTTTATCAGCGGCAGCAAAGAGCAAGGTCTGCGTGCGCATGAAGTGGAAGCCTACGATCCATTTACCAAACGCAAGGTGGAAATCTTTGCCGAATACGACGCGCAATGTCAGCGCGAAGGCGTGGTGGATTTTTCCGAATTGTTGCTGCGTTGTTACGATTTGTTATCGCGCAATCAGTCGCTGCGCGAGCATTACCAAGCGCGTTTCAAGCATATTTTGGTGGACGAATTTCAGGACACCAATCCGCTGCAATATCGCTGGTTAAAGTTGTTGGCGGGTGAAAGCAATGCCTTATTTGCTGTGGGTGACGACGACCAATCTATCTATGCGTTTCGCGGCGCGAACGTGGGCAATATGCAGGAGTTGTTGCGCGATTTTCATGTCGAGAACGTCATTAAACTGGAACAAAATTACCGCTCGCACGGCAACATTCTCGAAGCGGCGAACGTGCTGATTAGCAACAATCGTAATCGTCTCGGCAAGAATTTATGGACTGCTGAAGACGGGGGCGAATTGTTACGCGTCTCGGAGTCTGGCACGGATGTGGACGAGGCGCGCTTTATCACCGAGGAAATCGCCCAGCTCAAACGCAACGGCATCAATCTCAAAGAAATCGCCTTGCTATATCGCTCCAACGCGCAGTCGCGCGTGCTGGAACACGCGCTGGTTTCAGCGGGACTTTCGTATCGCGTGTATGGCGGGCTGCGCTTTTTTGAGCGGCAAGAAATCAAGCACACGCTGGCGTATTTGCGCCTGATGGAAAACACCGATGACGATAATTCGCTGCTGCGCATTATCAATTTTCCGACGCGTGGTATCGGTGCGCGCGCCATCGAACAACTGTTGGAGTCCGCCAAACAAAACAACACCACACTGTTTGACGCGGCGGCGCGGGCGGGCGGAAAAGTCTCAGCATTTGTCGCACTGATTGAATCGTTGCGCGCTGCCACGCGCGAATTGCCGCTACCCGAAATTATGGATCACGTCTTGGCGCACAGCGGCTTGATTGCAAATTACGAAGCCGAAAAAGCCTCGCCTGTGAAGCGTCGCGAAGCCGAAGACCGACTAGAAAATCTGAACGAGTTGATTAGTGCCGCGACGCTGTTCGTGCATGAAAATGAAGACGATAGCCTCACCGCATTTTTGACTCACGCCTCGTTGGAATCAGGCGAGCATCAGGCGGGCGATCAAGATGACGCGCTGCATTTAATGACGGTTCATGCAGCCAAAGGATTGGAGTTTCACGCGGTGTTTATCACGGGTTTGGAAGAGGGATTATTCCCGCATCAAAACAGTGTGGACAGCGGCGAATTGGATGAGGAACGTCGCTTGATGTATGTCGCGATCACCCGCGCCAAACGTAGGCTGTATATGACGTTTGCGCAGAGTCGGATGTTGCATGGCAAGACCAATTACAGCACGGTGTCGAGTTTTTTGCGCGAGTTGCCAGAGAATTTAATGCAATGGTTGTCGCCGCGTTTTGTGCAGCGCACGCCGTCGTTTTCCAGCCCCGCTTATGGTGGTGCGACCTATGGAAAACCCGCAGCCCCTGCCGCACCACGTGCGCCGCAAGCCCCACAAAGCGGCGCGTTATGGCGCATCGGTCAGCGCGTGTTTCATCAGAAATTTGGCGAAGGCTTGATTACTGACACCGAAGGCACCGGCATTCAAGGCCGCGTGCAAATAAATTTCAAACGCGCAGGCAGCAAATGGTTGGCGTTGGAGTATGCCAAGTTAGATGCGATTTAGCGGGTGTCTCGCAAAACTCAAATCTCATCGCGATGCGTTGTTGCTCAGAAAAAATGACTCCTTACATAGTGGACTATGCCGCGTCGTCATTTTTTGTTCGCGCCTAGCCTTGCTTCGATATTTGAATTTTTCGAGACACCCTCAGTGCTAAGTTGACTTTTCCGCCTCATTCTCATTCAAAGCGACTACAACAGGAAAAATCTCGCTGTAGCTGACATACAACGAGGTAAAAATAACGGGCAGCAATACTAGCCAACCGAGCATCATCGGCAAGCTGGCGAGAACCGCGAACGCCATAAAGGTCAAGCCATACACCAGCATCGCGTTCATGTTTTTCAAGAAGGCTTGCAGGCTGATTTTGAGTGCGATGAGGGGCGATAAATTGTTGACGTAAACCAGCATCGGCGCGTACTGCATCGCCATCATCAAGGTGCTAAATAACGCCGCTCCAATGAGTAGCGCAAAGCCTGCTCCCGCGACGGCTTGCGTCATCACGGCGGGGTCGGAGATCGGTTCGTGACTCATCATCAAGCTGACCAATGCCTCGCCGCCAGCCGCTTGCATCACGGCAAAAATAGAGTATTGCCCAATGACCGCGATGACTCCTAAAGCGAGCAGTTGCACGGTGCGTTTTTGTAAGCCGCTAAACAAATACGCCAGCTCTAATTCTTCGCCACACTCCACGGCGCGCGCGCCTGCCATCAAGCCGATTAACACCACGGGCGTAAAGATGCTCACCAGCGGTTCTCCCACAACAGGAATCAGGCTGACTAGCACCGCTGCAACGATGCAAATAATCAGCAGCGTCAGCCATAACAGCGGGGCTTTCATAAACAGCGCGTAGCCTTGTTTAATCCATGCCCAGCCGCGTTCGCCGGGTAGTTTTGCGATGTTCATGTCCATGCGTTTCGTCATCCTCAGAATGAAATTTGTTGCGGCTGGGTGCGGTGATTTTTCAGCACGCGCTCAAAGTGCGCAGGATCGTGCGCATGGACCATTTCGCCGCCGCGTGGCAGATGTAAATCAAACAAACGCGACAGCCAAAAACGCAACGCGGCTAAGCGCAGCATCAACGGCCAAGCCTTAATTTCATTGGCTTGCAGCGGACGCACTGCGTGATAAGCGCGCAAAAACTTGTCCGTCAAATCCGCATTCAACGCGCCATCCGCGTTCATGCACCAATCGTTCACCGTGGTGGCAACGTCGAGCAATAAGGCATCTTGGCAAGCGAAATAAAAATCAATCAGTCCACCGACGCGCGCTCCTTCGAGCAACACATTGTCGCGAAATAAATCGGCATGAATCACGCCTTGCGGCAGCGCGGCAAAATCTGTGTTTGCCTGAAACTCAACTTCGCTATCCAGCAACGCCGCTTGTTCGCCATCCAAATAAGCACGCACGCGCGGCGCAGTCGTAGCGCGCCAAATTGCCCCGCGTGGATTCGGCATCGTATGGGTAAAACTTTGCCCCGCGATATGCAGCTGCGCCAACATCGCGCCCATCGCGGCACATTGCGCGGCATTCGGCGTAAGCGTTGCCGCACCGCTTAAACGCGTGGCGATGCAAGCGGGTTTGCCTTTTAGTTCGCCTAACAATTCATTACGGCGATTGGCGACTGGTGCGGGGCAAGGAATGCCGTGGCGCGCCAGATGCGCCATAAAATTGAGATAAAACGGCAACTCTTGCGCGGTGAGCTTTTCAAAAATGGTCAGCACAAAACGCCCGTTGGCGGTGGTGACGAAATAATTGGTGTTCTCAATACCCGACGCGATGCCCTGTAAATTTTGCAAATCGCCGAGCGAATAATCACTCAACCAAGCGGATAACTCCGCTTCAGAAATAGAAGTAAAAACGGCCATGATGTGTGCGTAGAGTTTGCGGATGAAACCCTGCAAGGCTTGCAGGGCAAGGAGTTTAGCGCGGACTTAGAATCTTTTAATCACCCATTGTGGTGGACGAAAACCTGAATCGAGACTTTCTTGACGGGCAAATTTACCATCGCCTCTATCGTCCAGCAAATAATACGGCGCACCGATTTTGGGTGTAATTTTAATCATGTATAAACGATTGCCCGCGCGATATTCCTCAATCATCTGCGTGCGTTGTTTGGTGATAGTCACTTCCGCTTCGTCCGTGTCATTGCTTGCGTCATACGCTGTCGGCGCGGCAGGCAAGGGTTGCAAATCGGCCGGCACAGGCTGCGCCGCCAAGACATTCAGCGACAAGCTAGTGAGCAATAAAAAAGTAAGTGTGCGCATGATTTTCTCCAATATCCCATTCGCGGGATGACGTGACATTTTAGCTGGTTTTACAAGTACATCTGCCGTTCGCGTTCCGCTTCGGATGGCTCAAAGCCACGCGTCTCATAATGTTTGAAAATCGCGCTGACCACTTCGCTGGGTTCGTCTATCAGTTGAATTAAATCCATGTCTTCGGGGCTGATGACTTTTTCTGCGATGAGCGTGGTGCGAAACCATTCCAACATGCCCGCCCAAAATTCTGTGCCGACCAAGATGATGGGGATGCGGCGGGTTTTTCCTGTTTGCACCAGCGTTAAGGCTTCCATCAATTCGTCCAAGGTGCCAAAGCCGCCGGGCATCACCACATACGCGCTGGCGAATTTGACGAACATAACTTTGCGTGAGAAAAAATGCTGGAAAGTTTGGCTGATGTTTTGGTAGGCGTTGCCCGATTGCTCGAAGGGCAATTGGATGTTTAAGCCCACGCTGGGCGATTTGCCGTAAAACGCGCCTTTGTTGATGGCTTCCATAATGCCCGGGCCGCCGCCCGAAATAACCGAAAAGCCAGAGTCGGACAAAAGCCGCGCGATTTCTTCGGCGAGTTTGTAATAACGGTTATCGGATTTGGTACGCGCGCTGCCAAAAATACTCACGGCGGGATGAATGCGATTGAGGCGTTCGGTGGCAGAAACAAACTCTGACATAATGCCGAACACCCGCCACGCCTCCTTAGAATTCCACGCATCTGGCATTGCAGGAGTAGGCAGTTTCGGCGGTGTGCTCATGTTTATTTCCTAGTTAAAAATAATGAAAAAATTGCTGTTAGTCGATGGCTCGTCGTTCTTGTATCGAGCTTTTCATGCCATGCCCGATATGCGCAACGCCGACGGCTTTCCGACCGGCGCGATTTACGGCGTGTTGAACATGCTGCGTAAATTGCGCGCGGATTATCCAGCGGATTATAGCCTGTGCGTATTTGATGCCAAAGGTAAAACCTTCCGTGACGATTGGTATCCCGAATACAAGGCGACGCGCGCGCATATGCCCGACGATTTGGCGTTGCAAATTGAGCCGCTGCATCAACTGATTGCGGCGAACGGTTGGCACATCGCGATGATAGACGGCGTGGAAGCCGACGATGTGATTGGTACGCTGACCAGCATCGCCAGCGCGGATGGTGTGCAATGTATCGTTGCCACGGGCGATAAAGATTTAGCCCAGTTGGTCAACGAGCAAGTGTTTTTGATTAACACCATGAACAATGAAAAGCTCGACGTGGCAGGTGTCATCGAAAAATTCGGCGTGCCGCCTAACCGTATTATTGATTTGCTTACGCTGACGGGCGACACCGTGGACAACGTGCCGGGCGTGGCAAAAGTTGGCCCGAAAACGGCGGTGAAATGGCTCACGCAATATGGTTCGCTAGATGAAATCATCGCGCACGCCAGTGAGGTCGGCGGCGTGGTCGGGCAAAATTTACGCGACGCGCTGGACTGGTTGCCGCAAGCGCGCCGACTGATTACCGTGAAGTGCGATGTGGAATTGGCGCAGCCTTATGCAGCACTCACCGACCTGCCTTTGGATGTGGCAACGCTGCGTGAACTGTATCAACGCTTTGGTTTTAGAACATGGCTGAGAGAGGTGGGCGGCGCGGTGTCCGCTCCCTCGCTCTTGCAGGTCGAGGGTAAAACCTCTGAACAGGCCTCGTTGTTTGGAACAGATGCACTGGTGCAGAAAGACTCAATCCCCACCCTGCCGCTGCATGAAGGAAGGAACGATACGGCGGGAAACGATGCCGTTATCGCACAATCTTCGAGCGGCGTTTACGAATGTATTTTGACCGACGCGCAACTCGATACTTGGCTAGAAAAACTCCTCGCAGCCGAGCTGGTTTGTGTCGATACCGAAACCACGGGCTTAGACAGCATGAGCGCGCAACTGGTGGGCATTTCTTTTGCCATCACGCCACATGAAGCGGCGTATTTGCCGCTGGCGCACGTCTATCCCGGTGCGCCGGATCAGCTTAATCGCGAGCGGACTTTGCAAAAACTCAAGCCTTGGCTGGAAAGTGCGGCGCATAAAAAGTTGGGGCAAAATCTTAAATACGACCAACATATTTTTGCCAATCACGGTGTCATTTTGGCGGGCATTGCGGAGGACACGTTGCTGCAATCGTATGTGCTGGAATCGCATAAACCGCATGACATGGACAACCTTGCTTTGCGTCATTTAGACGTACAAACCATTAGCTACGCGGAGGTGGTGGGCAAGGGCGCGAAGCAGATTTGTTTCGATCAAGTTGATTTGGACATCGCCACCAAATATGCGGCGGAAGATGCCGACATTACGCTGCAATTACATCAGGCACTTTCCCCGCAAGTCGGGGCGCAACAAGGTTTGCAACATGTCTATCGCGACATTGAAATGCCCAGTCGCCAAGTTTTGTACACGATGGAACGCAACGGCGTGTTGCTCGATAGCGCGCTATTGCACATTCAAAGTCGCGAGTTGGGCGAAAAGTTATTGGCGTTGGAAGCGCGTGCTTATGAAGCGGCGGGGCAACCGTTTAATTTGAATTCGCCCAAACAATTACGCGAAATTTTGTTCGATAAATTGCAACTGCCAGTGAAGAAAAAAACACCCGGCGGCGATCCGTCCACCGACGAAGAAGTGTTGCAAGAATTGGCGTTGGATTATCCGCTGCCGAAAATTTTGCTCGACTATCGCGGCATGGCAAAACTCAAATCGACTTACACCGACAAGTTGCCGCTATCGGTCAATCGCGCCACAGGGCGCGTGCATACCAGTTATTCGCAAGCCGTGGCGGTGACGGGACGCTTGGCATCTAACGATCCGAATCTGCAAAACATTCCGGTGCGCACCGCCGAGGGACGACGCATCCGCGAGGCTTTTATTGCGCCGCCGGGTTCGCACATTGTGTCCGCCGATTATTCGCAAATTGAGCTGCGCATCATGGCGCACTTGTCTAGTGATGACGGGCTACTCCGCGCGTTCGCCAATAACGAGGACATCCATCGCGCCACCGCTGCGGAGATTTTTATGACCAGCCGCGAAGAGATCACATCTGAGCAACGCCGCTATGCCAAGGTCATCAATTTCGGATTGATTTACGGTATGTCCGCGTTCGGTTTGGCCAAACAGTTAGGCGTGGAACGTTCTGCGGCGAGTGCCTATATCGAACGCTATTTTGCGCGTTATCCCGGCGTGAAAAATTATATGGACAGCACCCGCGAACTGGCGAAACAACAGGGTTTCGTCGAGACGGTATTCGGTCGTCGTTTGTGGTTGCCCAACATTAAGTCCAGCAATGCCATGCAACGCCAAGGTGCAGAACGTGCCGCGATTAACGCGCCCATGCAAGGTACGGCGGCCGACCTGATTAAACTCGCCATGATTGCAGTGCAGAACTGGCTAGACGCGGAAAAATTAAATACACGGTTAATCATGCAAGTTCACGATGAATTGATCCTCGAAGTGCCCGATGCGGAGCTGGAATTGGTCAAAGAAAAGTTGCCGCAATTGATGTGCACCGTCGCCGAATTAAAAGTGCCGCTGCTAGTGGAAATGGGCGTGGGGAAAAATTGGGACGAAGCTCATTAACGGGTATCTCTAGAAATCCAAATCTCCTCGCAATACGTCGTTGCTTAGAGCTTTGAATTTCTAGAGACACCCGCCCCCTTCCGCGTTACTTAAGTCGTGCAATGTTTCAGTTATAGTGCGCGACCTTGGATATTTGAAAGCCTGTGATGAATAAAATGATTGCCCTGTTGTTGCTGCTTATTGCGCCACTTGCCCATGCGGGTGAGGCGGAAATTCGTAAGTCATTTGAAGCGAAATTCCCCGATATGGCGAAGCTCGATCACGTGGTCAAAACGCCTTACGCGGGCTTGTATGAAGTGGTCGTCGATGGGCAAATTATGTACACCGATGAGCAAGGCGTGTATTTGTTTGACGGTAACGTAATCGACTTGGCGACGCGCACCAATCTCACGGAAAAACAAAGTCAGAAACTGTTCGCCATCGACTTCGATAAGTTGCCGTTGAACTTGGCGATTAAAAAAGTGAAGGGCAATGGCAAACGCAAAATGGCGTATTTCACCGACCCCAATTGCGGCTACTGCAAGAAGCTGGAAAAGGAATTGAGCCATGTGACGGACGTGACCTTGTACATCTTTTTGTACCCGATTTTTCAAGGTTCGGACGTGATGGTGAACAACATTTTGTGCGCGAAAAATCCTGCTAAGGCGTGGGATGAGTTGATGCAGAACGGCAACCCCGCCCCCGCCGCAACGTGCAAAACCAATACCGACAAAGTGTTGGCATTAGGCAAAAAACTACGCGTCAATGGCACGCCGAATTTGATTTTTGCTAATGGCACGCAAAGCCCGGGTTACTTGGCGGCGGACGCATTGGAGAAAAATCTAAACGAGGTGAAAGCTAAATAATATGCTGCCGCCCGCCGAAGTTTCGTCTGCTTTACTTGCGCAAGCCGTCGATCAATCGCTCGATGGCGTCACCATTTCGGATGCCTTGCATCGCGATATGCCGCTGATTTATGTGAATGCGGGCTTTGAAAAAATGACGGGCTATCGTGCCGCCGAGGTACTGGGTAAAAACTGCCGTTTTTTGCAAGGCGAAGACACCGCTCAACCTGCGGTGGGCGTGTTGCGAGAGGCGATTGAGCGCGGCGAAGGATGTATCGTTATTTTGCAAAATTATCGCAAAGACGGCACGCCATTTTGGAACGAATTTAATATCTCACCAGTGCGTAATGCGGACAACCTCGTTACGCATTTTATTGGCGTGCAAAAAGATGTGTCGGCACGGGTCAAAATGTTGCAAAACTTACGCCAGTCGAAAGTTGCCTTGCAACTCGCAAATAGCAAATTGTCCGTGTTGGCGCAGACCGATGGACTGACGGGCTTGAGTAATCGCCGCCATTTTGATGAGCAATTGCAGACTTTATTGGGCATGGCGCAACGCAGCGGGGATTCGATTGCGGTGCTGATGATGGATCTGGATTTCTTCAAACCATTTAATGATAAATATGGCCACCAAGTGGGCGATGACTGTTTGATTCGTGCCGCGCATGTGTTGGACGATGCGTTTAAACGTCCAGGTGAATGTGTGGCGCGTTATGGCGGTGAAGAGTTTTCGGTGGTGGCGTTGAATATGACGGCCGAAGAATTAGAGCAATACGCGCAACTGCTGTGCAACAAAGTCCGCGCCTTAGCGATTGAACATCGCGCGTCAACACACGGCGTAGTGACCATCAGCATCGGCGGAATTAGCTTAGTCCCTACGCGCGACACCACGCCCGCATCGCTCCTCAAACTCGCCGATGCCGCGCTCTACGAAGCCAAAGCGCAAGGCCGTAACTGCGTGCAAATCGTTAGCTAAAAAGCGCAACCTTGTTGCGTTAATTGGGCTCTCCGCCCTTAGGGAAAAGCACCCATAGTTGCCCGCTTTGTTTCATCCGTCCTGCTTGTTGCCCCGCCTCGTCGCCATAGCCCCAGAAAAAATCCGCGCGCACCGCACCTTTGATTGCGCCACCCGTGTCTTGCGCTAGCATCAAGCGATTCAGCGGCTCGTTGCTGTTCGGAAAAGTGCTGGATAAAAACACCGGACTGCCAAGCGGAATGCTGCGCGGATCGACGGCGATGCTGTACGCCTCAGTGAGCGGCACGCCCAATGCGCCCAAGGGATTGCTGGCTTGGTCGGGCAGCTCGCGGAAGAACACAAAGCTGGGATTCATCGCCAACAACGCGGGCAATTTTTCGGGGTGTTGTTCGCCCCATAATTTGATGCCTTGCATCGAGGCTTGCTCTAATTTGAGCTCGCCCATCTCGATTAACTTTTTGCCGATGGAACTGTAGGGCTGACCATTTTGTTCCGCGTAGCCGATCTTCACATTCGTGCCGTCAGGCAAGGCGATGCGCCCCGATCCTTGGATTTGCAGGAAGAATAATTCCACCGCGTTTTCCACCCAAAATAATTCGCGTCCCGCTAAATTTGCCTTGCCCGACTCGATGTCCGCCCGTGCAAAATAAGGCACAACGCGCTTTCCCTGCACGCGTCCGCGCAAGCGCAAATCTTTGAGCTGCGGATACACCTCACTCAAATCTATCGTCAACAAATCGTCTGGCACGCCATACACGGGATAGCGAAAGCGCGCGGTTTTAACGCGGCTACCGAGCAGCTTCGGCTCGTAATAACCGGTGATTAAACCTTGCGCCGAACCATCCGCATTGAGCACTTGGTAGGGCGAAAAATTCGTTTCAAAAAATTGATGCAAACTGGCATCGTCAGGCTGAAAAAGTTGCGCGGCATTGCTGCAAATAGTTTGCCAAGTCAGCTTGTTTTTTAAGGCGCGACAGCTCATCCCCAAAGCGGCAAAGCTGGCTGACAGCTCGGTGCTTTGCCAATCCGGCAAATGCGCCCAATCACTGGCAGCATAAGGCGCACTGGGTATCGCCACGCTAGGTACTGGCGGTGCGATGACGACGGGCGGCGTAGATTTTTTCGGCGTGCCGCACGCAGCTAAGAAAAGCAGCGCGAGTAAGGGAAGTTTTTTGATTTGCATGGGATTTTTGTAGAAGCGCGAATTTAGCAGAGACCAGCGATTTTTCGCTTCGTCGATTGCTTATGCAAAGCCATCGCGCGATGGATTTTATGAACGTGCTATCGCGCAATAAATTGCGCTCCCACAACAGCGAGTGATTTCTAATGTAAAACGCGCGGCACGCTCAGGACAAACTCATGCACGGGCGCGTCGAATTCTTCGCCATCCTCAGCTTGAAATTGATAACTGCCGCGCATCGTGCCGACATCGGTCGCCAGCACTGTGCCGCTGGTGTATTCAAAACTTTGCTTGGGTTTAAGCAGCGGTTGTTCGCCCACCACGCCCTGCCCGCGCACTTCTTGCACCTGATTATTGCTATCGGTAATCACCCAGTGGCGGCTCAGCAGCTTGGCGGCTTGTGTGCCGATATTGTTGATGGTGATGGTGTAGGCGAACACATAGCGGTGCGCCTCTTCATCGGATTGGTCGGCTAGATAGTTGACTTTGGTTTGCACCAAAATTTCATGCGGGTTGGGATTTTTCATGCGCGGCATTTGAACCGATTTCGCCATATCTCGCAAGGGTTAAGGCGCACTTTTATGCTACCCTTCGCGGTCATTTTTTTCGCCTCTTGCCCTGCCTTGTTATGAATAATTATCTTAAAAGAATCCTCAACGCGCGCGTCTATGACGTGGCAATCGAAACGCCTTTGGAACTCGCGCCGAATTTATCCGCGCGTATTGGCAACCGAATTTTGTTCAAGCGCGAAGACATGCAACCCGTGTTTTCATTCAAGTTGCGCGGGGCATACAACAAAATGGCGCAGCTCGACAGCGCGCAATTAAAGCAAGGTGTCATCGCCGCATCGGCGGGCAATCATGCGCAAGGCGTGGCGATGTCGGCGCAAAAACTGGGCTGCCAAGCGGTCATCGTGATGCCTACCACCACGCCCAATGTGAAGATCGACGCGGTCAAACATTTCGGCGGCAGTAATGTGGAAATCGTGCTGCACGGCGACAGTTATAGCGACGCGTATGCGCACGCTTTGCAACTGGGCGCGGAAAGAAAATTGAGCTTCGTCCATCCTTTTGACGACCCCGATGTCATCGCCGGACAAGGCACCATCGGCATGGAAATTTTGCGTCAGCATCACGCGCCCATCCACGCGATTTTTTGCGCCATCGGCGGCGGCGGCTTGATTGCAGGCGTAGCGGCGTATGTCAAAGCAGTGCGTCCCGACATCAAAATTATCGGCGTGCAAACCACCGATTCCGATGCGATGTATCGTTCTTTGCAAGCTAAACAACGCGTGACTTTGGACGACGTGGGCTTGTTTTCGGATGGCACGGCGGTGAAGCTGGTGGGCGCGGAAACCTTCCGTTTGTGCCAAGAATTAGTCGATGAAATCATCTTGGTGAACACCGACGAAGTGTGTGCCGCGATTAAAGATGTGTTCCAAGACACCCGTTCGATTTTAGAGCCAGCGGGTGCGTTGGCAGTGGCGGGCGCGAAGCTGTATGCCAAACGCGAACAACTCAAAAATGAAACGCTGATTCCGATTGCCTGCGGCGCGAATATGAATTTTGACCGTCTGCGTTTCGTTGCCGAGCGCGCTGAAATTGGTGAAAAACGCGAGGCAATTTTAGCGGTGACCATCCCCGAAACAGCGGGTAGTTTTCGCAAGTTTTGCGCGCTGTTAGGCAAGCGCAATATCACCGAATTTAACTACCGCTACGCCGACCCAAAAGCCGCGCAAGTGTTCGTCGGCATTCAAGTCAAAGACCAAAGCGAGACTGCTGAACTGGTGGCGACGCTGCAAAGCAATGACTTGGCGACGCTGGATTTATCCGCCAACGAAATGGCGAAACTGCACGTGCGCCACTTGGTTGGCGGTCACGCGCCCGAAGCAAAAGATGAAATCATGTTCCGCTTCGAGTTCCCCGAACGTCCCGGCGCGCTGATGAATTTTTTGAACAGCATGAGCCACAACTGGAATATCAGCTTGTTCCACTATCGCAACCACGGCGCGGATTACGGCCGCGTGCTGGTCGGGATGCAAGTGCCGCACCACGACACCGCCGCCCTGCGCGCCTTCCTCGACAAACTCGGTTACCCGTATTGGGATGAAAGCGACAACCCCGCGTATAAATTGTTTTTGGGCTAGTTTTATAAGGAGATAGCAATGCGTAAAGACGAAGCTCTAAAAGTTTTGACCGAACACAAAGCCGAACTGGTTAAGCGTTTTGGTATTACTGATTTAGCGTTGTTCGGCTCTACCGCGCGTGACGAAGCGCGTCCCGATAGCGACTTAGATGTCATGGTCGAATTCGACGGACACGCCACCGCGAAACGCTATTTTGGCGTGCAGTTTTATTTGGAAGACTTGCTGCATTGCGAAATTGATTTAGTGCAAAAAAATGTCGTCCGCGCCGAACTCAAACCGTATATCCAAAAGGACTTAATTCATGTCTAAGTCTGCGCAAAGAGAATGGCATTTTTACGTTGCCGATATGCTTGAATTTGCCGAAAAAGTCGTGGCTTATACCGACGGGCTGAATCAAGAAAAATTTGTCGCTAGCGGGCTAAATTACGATGCCACCGTGCGCAATTTAAGCCTAGTAGGTGAGGCGGCAACGCATATTCCAGAACACGTCCGCACCTTCGCCAATCAAATAGATTGGCGGCAAATTATCGGCACGCGCAACCGCCTGATACATGGCTATTTGGGTTTGGATAACGACATTATTTGGGACATTATTCAAAACGAAATCCCTGAATTGATCGAGCAATTGACCGCGCTTATTCAAGCGGCGAACGAGCATCAAATCAGCTAAGGGAACGCGCTTGTATTGGGCTTGATTGCGCGTATTCGGCACTTCTTTTAACCCCACACCTCGCTGCAACACACACACGGTAAACACGCATGGCAATCAAAAAATCGGAACTGTATAGCTCGTTATGGCGTGGCTGCGATGAGCTACGCGGCGGCATGGATGCAAGTCAGTACAAGGATTATGTGTTGGTGCTGTTGTTCGTTAAATACGTGTCGGACAAATACGCAGGGCAGGCGGACGCGCTGATTGATGTGCCTGAAGGCGGTAGTTTTAAGGACATGCTCGCGCTGAAAGGCGATAAGGAAATCGGCGACAAGATCAATAAAATTATTGCCCGTCTCGCTGAAGCCAACGACCTCAAAGGCGTGATAGACGTTGCCGATTTTAACGATGCCGACAAGCTGGGCAAGGGCCGTGACATGCAAGATCGCCTGTCCAATTTGGTCAGTATTTTTGATTCGCCAGGGTTGAATTTCAGCAACAACCGCGCCGAGGGCGACGACATTCTGGGCGATGCTTACGAATATCTGATGCGCCATTTCGCCACGGAGTCGGGCAAGAGCAAGGGGCAGTTTTATACGCCTGCGGAAGTCTCGCTCATCATGGCAAAAGTCATCGGCATCAACGCCGCTAAGAGTCAAAGCCAAACCATTTATGACCCAGCTTGTGGTTCTGGTTCGCTGTTGCTCAAGGCGGCGGACGAAGCCAAAACAGGTGTCACGATTTATGGGCAGGAAATGGACAACGCCACCGCCGCGTTAGCCAAGATGAACATGATTTTGCACGACAACCCCACGGCAGAAATTTGGCAGGACAACACCCTGTCCAGCCCGCACTTTAAGGAGCGCGATGGCGGTTTGAAACTGCACGACTTCGTGGTTGCCAATCCGCCGTTTTCCACCAAGGCGTGGAGCAACGGCTTCGATCCCGCCAATGATTTGTATGAGCGTTTTGTTGATGGTATTCCGCCCGATAAAAATGGCGATTACGCGTTTTTATTACACATCATTCGTTCTCTCAAAAGCAGCGGCAAAGGCGCGGTGATTTTGCCGCACGGCGTGTTGTTCCGTGGCAATGCCGAGGGTGGCATCCGCCGCAATATCATTCGCCGTGGCTACATCAAAGGCATCATCGGCCTACCCGCCAACCTGTTCTATGGCACAGGCATCCCCGCCTGCATCATCGTGCTCGACAAAGAAAATGCCGCTGGTCGCAAGGGGCTATTTATGCTCGATGCCAGCAAGGGCTTTGTGAAGGACGGCAACAAGAACCGCTTGCGCCATCAGGACATTCACAAAATCGTGGACGTGTTCAACAAGCAACTGGAAACGCCGAAGTTTTCGCGTCTGGTCAGCCTGGCAGAAATCGAGGCCAACGACTACAACCTGAATATCCCGCGCTACATCGACAGCTCGGAGGCGGAAGATTTACAAGACATCGCCGCGCATCTCAAGGGCGGTATTCCTAACGCGGATGTGGATGGCATGTCGGCCTACTGGCAAGTTTTTCCTACCTTGCAGAAGCAACTGTTCGACACCGGCACTGCCGGATATAGCCAGATGAAAGTGGCAGCGGCACAGGTAAAGCCCACCATCTTTGCGCATCCCGAATTTGTCAGTTACACGCAATCGGTCAGCACCCTGTTCCAGCAATGGCGTGCGAACAACATCGCCCGACTGAAAGGCATTGCACAGGAAACGCACCCCAAGCTCTTGATCGAGCAACTGTCTGAAGACTTGCTGCAAACCTTCAATCAAGTGCAGCTGATAGACAAATATGACGTGTACCAGCACCTGATGAGCTACTGGTCGGACATC